>DATIEJ010000184.1:0-24265 GCA_035455825.1 Rhodanobacteraceae bacterium
GAAAAGGTCAATGCGAAATATCCCCTGATACTCACGACCGGCCGAATCCTCAGCCAGTACAACGTCGGTGCGCAGACACGGCGCACGCCGAACGTGATGTGGCACAGCGAGGATAGGCTCGAGATTCACCCGCACGACGCCGAACAACGCGGCGTGAAGGAAGGCGACTGGGTCGGCATTGCCAGCCGCGCCGGCGACACGGTCCTGCGCGCGCAGATCAGCGATCGCATGCAACCCGGCGTCGTCTACACGACATTTCATTTTCCCGGCTCCGGAGCCAACGTCATCACGACCGAGAATTCCGACTGGGCTACGAACTGTCCGGAGTACAAGGTCACGGCGGTCGAAGTCACGCGCGTCAGCCAGCCGTCCGAATGGCAGAAGCGCTTCGAGGAATTCAGCCGGCAGCAGCAGGGCTTGCTCGATCACGCATTGACGGCGAAGTAACGAACACCCTCTCCGCTGGCTGGATGGAGGTGAGGTTTGCTCATGCCCTTCGCCGGGGTGGACTGAAAGTCGCTTATGCCCCACTCCCACCGGGAGAGGGGGTGGGGTGAGGGTCGGGGCTCGTACAAACGCACGACGATGTCGTACCCTCATGTGGACGAGGAAATGCCGAAATGGCAGGAGCATGTTTCGGCCGGCGCTTCGCGCCACCTTCTCCTGATGGGAGAAGGCATGAGGCGTGCGGCAACTGGAGAGGCTTCTTTGAAAAGCGACAACGTGACGACAGCCTCACTACCGGCCGGCGCCGTCCGCCGCGAGGTTTTGCGTCATCGCGCGGGCATCAGCGCGCGCGTCGCCGATGCGGTCGCCGAGGAGATCCCGATCGCCTTCGTCTACAACGAACGCCCGCACGCCGTGATGCTGGCGACGCCGGCGGATCTCGAAGACTTCGCCTTGGGTTTCTCATTGAGCGAGGCGATCATCGGCGCTGCGGCTGAATTGGAAAGCGTGGAGATCGCGCCAGCGCTTGCGGGCATCGAGTTGCGGATAGTCGTTCCGGAGGCGCGCGCCGCGGTACTTGACCAGCGTGTCAGGCAATTGACCGGGCGCACCGGTTGTGGACTGTGCGGCGCGCAGACGCTCGACGCGGCCGTGCGCCATCCGCCGCCGGTCTCCGATCCGGCGGTGATCGAGCGCGCCGCGCTGCAACGTGCGCTCGACGAATTGCAGCGCGGCCAGGCCATCAATTCGGTCACCGGCGCGACCCACGCCGCCGCCTGGGCGATGTCCGACGGCCGCGTCGTGCTCGTGCGCGAAGATGTCGGGCGCCACAATGCGCTCGACAAGCTGATCGGCGCGATGCAGGGCGAAAAGGTCGACTGCACGCAGGGCTTCCTGGTCGTCACGAGCCGCGCCAGTTATGAGATGGTCATGAAGTCGGCAACGGTCGGAATCGGCATCATTGCCGCGATTTCGGCGCCTACCGCGCTGGCGATCGCGCTCGCGCAGGAGGCCAACGTCACCCTGATCGGTTTCGCGCGCCCGGACGGTTACTCGATCTACAGCCACGCTCAGCGCGTCGATTCGAGCGCGCAGCGCAACAGGAGCAATGCATCGTGAATCCCGAACATCTGGCCGAGATGGTCAATGACATCGCCCATTTCTTCGCGGCCGAACCCGATCGCGACGCCGCGGTCAACGGCGTGTCCGGCCACTTGAAGAAATTCTGGGACCCCCGCATGCGCCGGCAGATCGTCGCCTACCTGCGCGACCAGGGCGGCGGAGAGCTCAGCGAACTGGCGCGCGCCGGCGTGGCACGGCTGGCCGAACTCGATGCGGCGACGGAGCAGGCGCGCCGCGCTTCGTAGCCGGATCCGCCGTATGTGAAGGCGTGTAAACGTCCGCTGCCGGTCGCGCGGCGATGCTAAGCTTGACTCACGACAGCAACGAACCGGCGCAGCATGAAACCAGGATCATCGTCCTTCGCATGTTATTCCGCCTGCGCATTCCTGGCAGGGTCGATCATCTGCGCCGATGCGCTCGGCGCGAGCCACGACAGCAAATACTCGGTAACGGCCCGCTGGAAAGTCGGCGGTCCAGGCGGCTGGGATCTTCTTGCCATCGACGATGCGGCGCGCCGGCTTTACCTGAGCCGTTCCGACCGCGTCGTCGTCCTCGATGCCGACAGTGGCAAGGTCGCCGGGGAAATTCCACACACCGACGGCGTGCATGGCATCGCCATCGCTTCGGACCTGGGCCGCGGCTACACGAGCAACGGCAAATCCAATTCGGTGACCGTGTTCGACCTGAAAACGCTGAAGGCGACCAACGAGGTCAGGATCGAAGGACAGAATCCGGACGTCATCCTGTACGATCAGGGCGAGCATCGACTGTATACGTTCAACGGCCGCAGCAAGGATGCCAGCGTGCTCGATGCAAAGACGCTGGCGCCGATCGGAACGATTGCGCTCGGTGGCAAGCCGGAGTTCGCCGTCAGCGACGGGCACGGACGCATGTATGTGAACATCGAGGACAAGGCCGAACTCGCGGTCGTCGATGAAAAGGCCCTGAAGGTCGTGGCAACCTGGCCGCTCGAAGCCTGCGAGGAGCCGACAGGATTGGCGTTCGACAACACGCATCATCGCCTGTTTTCGGTCTGCCAGAATGAAAAGCTGATCGTGACCGATAGTGCCGACGGCCATCGCGTCGCCAGCGTGCCGATCGGCAAGGGGCCCGACGGCGCGGTTTTCGACTCGTCGCGCGGCCTGGTGTTCAGTTCGAACGGGGAGTCGGGCACAGTCACGATCGTGCATGAGGATGACCCGGAACATTTTCGCGTTGTGGACAATGTCGCGACGCAGAAAAGTGCGCGGACTATGACGCTCGATTCGAAGACGCACCGGCTGTTGCTTCCCGCAGCGGAATTCGGCGCGACACCCGCGGCGACGGCGGAACAGCCGAAGCCGAGGCCGGCGATGGTGCCGGACACGTTCTCGGTGCTGGTTGTCGGTTCCTAGATCGCGAAGATCCGGAGTCCGGTTCAGCGCAGGACGCGAATGTCGACCTGCGAATACGCCCCGGCAGGCGTCAATGCGGTAATCGTCTGCGGACCGACGTCGGCGAAAGCGTGCACGAACGCGCGCGTTCCGCTGGTTTCGCCCTCGAGCCTGCCGTTGACGAGCCACATGACCGGTCCGCTGGCCCCGAGCGCCTTCAGGCTCAGCTGCGCAGGCTTCGGACTGCCCGGCGAACGCGCAATCGCCGCGCCGTTGCCGATGCCGTCGATGCGCAGATTCGCGTAACGATCGAGCGCGTCCGCCGCGCAGCCCGGGGCAAGCGCTGGAATCGTCGCACGCTGGCGCTGGCCGTGCGAAAGCCAGGGATACGCAAGCGCCGGCCAGCGGGCGATATCGACCTCGCGTTCCTGTCGCGCATGGCAATCGGCGCTGAGACGGGCCCCGGTCTTTGCGTCGACGCGCACGCGAAGGTCGCTGGCCGACCAGGTGCCGGCGTCGCGGTCAGGCAGAGTCGGCGGAATGACACCGTTGAGCACCCAGGCCGTGCGCTTTTCGTGGCAGACATCGGGCCTGGCCGGATCGTACGCGGCTCCCAGCGGCCAGCAGACCTGGACCTCGCGCACGCTGGCCGGCGCTTCGTCGATCGGCAACCCTGCCATGGTCGTGCGCGGCAGGCTGTCGACGGCCTGGAACAACAGCGGCAGCGCGGTCACGGCGCCGTACTGGCCGGGCATCGGCGTGCCGTCCGGACGTCCGATCCAGACGCCGATCGTGTATCGGCGCGTCGCGCCGATCGCCCAGGCGTCGCGAAAACCGTAGCTCGTGCCGGTTTTCCAGGCGACGCGCGGTTTTCCACTTGTATCGAATGTGTCGCTGGCGTAGCCGGGACGTGGGTTTGCTTCGAGCATTGCGCGCACGATCCAGGCAGCGCCCTCGGAAAGCAGGCGGCGCTCGATCGCGGCGGAGTCCGGCGTCAGGCGCACGCGTGTGGCTACGCCACGGCGGTTGAATGCGGTGTAGGCGCCAACCAAGTCCTCGAGCCGCGCACCGGCGCCTCCAAGGATGATCGACAGGTTTGGATCGGCGCCGCGCGGCAACTGCAGGTCGACGCCGCCGTTGGCCAGGCGCGCCATGAAGCGCGCCGGCCCGATGCGATCGAGCAGGTCCACCGCCGGCACGTTCAACGACAGGCGCAATGCCTGCGCCGCGCCGATCGGGCCGTTGAACGCATCGTTGAAATTTGCCGGGCGATATCCCCCGAACGATTGCGGCGCATCGACGAGAAGGCTTTCCGAATCGATCAGGCCGTCGTCGAGCGCAAGGCCGTACAGGAACGGCTTGAGCGTCGAACCTGGCGAGCGCAACGCGCGCACCATGTCGACATGTCCGAGTCGGGCTTCATCGCCGAATGCCCCGGAGCCGACGTAGGCGAGCGCTTCGGAGTTCGCGTTGTCGACCAGCAGCAGGGCGGCCGAGGTGCGCTCGGGCAGACGGGCAAGGTAGGACGTGACGCGAGCCTCCATGGCGCTCTGGAGGCCCGCATCGATCGTCGTGCGAATGCTGCGCAGGCCGGGATTGGCTTCGCGCAGGCGTTCGGCAAGCAGGGCGGCCTTCAGCGGCGGTGTCAGCGTACGCGCGGCGACGCTTTCGATCTTGGCGTCGGCGACCTGCTCAGGCGACCAGACGTGCAAGCTGCGCATGCGGTTCAGGACCTTGTCGCGATAGACCTGCGCGGCGCGCGGCTCGCGGTCCGGACGCAGCCGGCTCGGACTTTGCGGCAGCACCGCCAGCAGCGCTGCCTCGGCGTGGCTCAAGCGGTCGGCCGGTTTGCCCAGGTACGCGTAGCTGGCCGCCTGAACTCCCTGGATCGAGCCGCCGAACGGCGCGTAATTCAGGTACAAAGTCAATATTTCACTTTTAGACAAATGCGCCTCGAGTTGCAGCGCCCGGAAGATCTGCTTGCTCTTGCCGAGCAAACTGCGCGAATGCGGATCGATGATGCGCGCGACCTGCATCGTCAATGTCGACCCGCCGGAGACTGGCCGGTGGTACCAGATCATCTGGCCGACCGCGCGCGCGAGCGCGAATGGATTGACACCCGGGTGCTTCCAGAACCAGCGGTCTTCGTAGTTCAGCAAAGCCTGCAGATACAGCGGCGAGACCTGCGTCGCCGTGACCGGATAACGCCAGATGCCGTTGTCGTCCGCAAACGCGCGCAACGGCGACCCGTCGCGGGCGAGGACGACGGTGGCGCCGGTTGCTGAATCTGGAAGAGGAAGAGGGAAGAGCCGGTCGAGCACGAGCGCCAGTGCGCACACTGCGAACGCCAGCGCGAGAAGTCGTTTGGCAATCCCTGCGCCGTCAAGACGTGCAACGACTACGGGCGCAAGCACAGCCTTCATCTTTAGCCCTCCCCTTCAAGGGGAGGGTTGGGTGGGGATGGTGTTGCCTTCGCGATCAACGCTTGCTGGATCGTTTCGAGCACCCCAGCCTTGTTTGCGAAAAGATCGTTGTTCCAAAATCTCAGAATTACGAATCCGGCTCTTTCGAGGGATTGGGTTCGTTCCGCATCCACAGCATCAGTGTGTTGACCACCGTCCAGTTCGACAACCAGCGCTCGCTCGAGACATACGAAGTCCAGAATGAAATCGGCGAACGGATGCTGCCGGCGAAATTTGCAGTTTTCAATCTGCCTGCCGCGCAAACTCTGCCAAAGCAAGTGCTCGGCATCCGTCGGAGCATTGCGCAATCGGCGCTGCAGCTTCGGAGCGAGGATCTTCTTGTTCGTCTGTCCTCTCATGATGGGTGGCACCAGCACCATCCCCACCCAACCCTCCCCTTGAAGGGGAGGGCTTTGGAGCGTTTCGTCGTTTTCGGGGTCGAGATCATTGAATCGCCTTTCACCATCCCCACCCAACCCTCCCCTTGAAGGGGAGGGCTTTGGAGCGCCTCGTCGGACTAAAGCCGTGCGTCGGTTGGCGCGAATCACGGCTCGACCACCTTGATCTGCGCCGGTTCGCTCTTGCCGATGCCGCGAATGTCTGGACGATACATGTCCTCGACCAGCGGCGGCGGCACGAGGAATGTTCCGGGCGACACGGCGCGGACCAGGTAGAACGCATGAGCTTTCTGGCCTTTGTAGAGTTTCAGCGCTGCGACGTAACGGTCGTCGCGGAACTCCTCGTGACGCACTTCGGCGGCACTGGAACGGTCGTTGATCTGGATGCCGTCGACGACGACATCGGCCCACTGCTTGGTGTCGGAGAGATTGAAGTTCTCGATCTCGAGTCCGCCCGGCAGCAGGTCGGTCAGCAGCGCATCTGCCATTTCCTCCTTGGCTTCGATCGCGACGCCGACGACGAGGCCTTCGCCTTCCTTCAGCGGATGTCCGTCATAGGCGCTGCCGTCCAGTTCGTAGTAGCTGCGCTTGATCGAGACTTTCGAATCGTTCGGTTCGGGCGCCTTTTTCGGTACGCCGGCGACGTCCTGGCTGACGTACAGCGGCGGCGTTCCGTCAGGCACGAGGCGAATGCCGGAACGAACCTGGTCACCCGTGAACGTGCGGCTCCAGATCTTGCGCGCGTCGAGCGAACTGCTCTTGTCACCGATCGTGAGCTGGCCCGAGAAGGTCGCGTTGCCGTCCTTGACCAGTGCCTTGCCGAGGCGGAAGACGGCGAGTTGTTCCTGCGTCGACAGGTACAGCCACGAATACCCGTACTTCTTCGCTTGCGCCTCGCGCGCGCTGCGGCGTGCGACGAAATCGCGGCCGAGCTGGATGACGCTGGCTTCGTACTCCGGTTTCGACAGGCCGTTCTGGTGTACGAGTGCGATCATCAGCGCGGCATCGCGCAGGTCGCTGCCATAATCGCCGAGGTACCACGGGCGCTCGACTTTCTTGGCGAACGCTTCGTCGAGCGCTTTCTCGCCTCGCGGCTTGTCGCCCTGGAGCGAAAGCGCGATGCCGAGGTGCACGAGCGGCAGTGCCGTCAGCGACTTGGCGCGCTCGTTGTCGTACAGCGCGCGCAGCGTGCCAAGCGGGGCGCGTTGGACGCGTGCCAGCACATAGCCCGAATAGGCCTGGTCGGCGAAGCGCAGATGCTCGGAATGCTCGTAGCCATAGTAAGGATGGCCGCCGGACAGCAAGTCGTCGTTGAGGCGCTTCAGCGCCTTCTGCAGCACGGCGTCGGGAACATCGACACCGGCATCGCGCGCATCGAGCAGGAACTCGACGACGTATGGGGTGAGAAGCTCGTTGACATACGAGTCGCCGCCCCACATCGAGAAGTGTCCGGACGGAATCTGCATCGACGAAATCCGGCTCATCGCGCCGGCCAGCATTTCCTTGCGCCGTTCCGGCGCAATCGCTTCGAGGCCGAAGTTCGCAGCGGCTTGTTCGTCATCGAGCAGGATCGCCCAGGCCTTGCTCGTCGTCTGTTCGATGCAGCCGTACGGGTAGTGGATCAGATCATGAACCGCGGAAGAGAACGGCAGCGGCGGCAACGCGCTGACCGTCAGGCGTGCATTGACCGAACCGGACATGAAGCCGTCCAGCGCGGAAGACTCGAGCGAAAGCGGCGCCAGCGTGTCGAGCACTTTCGGCTCACTCTTGAGCACTTGCGGCCACGCCGCGCGCACCGCGACTTCGAATTCCCGATGCAGCTTGATGTCGCCGCCGGTGACATTGACGGCGAACTTGCCGATACCGTAATCCTCGCTCGCGCGCAGCGGGAAGTTCAGCGATTTCTTCGCGCCATCGGCCAGCGTGATCTTGTGCGTCGTGTCGGCGATGACGAGCGGCGGCCTGGCTTCGATCTTGAGCGTAAATTCGCGCTTGTCGCCGGAGAAGTTCTGCAGGTCGATATTCAATGACGTCAGGTCTCCGGGCGCCATGGCACGCGGCGTCGAGACCTCGGCAACGAGTGGGGCGCGCACGACCGTCTCGGCGTCCGCATTGCCGTAGTCGTTCTCGCCGTAGACCAGGGCGCTCACACGCAGCGTACCGTTGAAGTCCGGCACTTTGACCTTGACGGTCGCTTCGCCCTTCGCGTCGAGTTGCACCGGACCGCTGAACAGATCGACCGTGAGCACTTTTGCGGTTGGCCGTCGTGCCTGTGGCAGCGCGGCCAGCGCCATGTCGCCGCCGAAGCGAAGTTTGGCATTCGTACCGTCGTAGCTCTCGATGATCCTGCCGTACAGGTCGTACGCATCGATGCCGAGCCTGCGTTGGGCGAACAGGTAGTCGTTCGCGTCGGGCACCGGAAAGCGCGTAATGTTCAGGATGCCGACGTCGACGGCGTAAACGGTCGCCCATGCTGCCTTTCCAGCGAGCGCGCCGGCCTTGATCGTGACCGGAAGTTCGGTTTCCGGCTTCATCTGCTTCGGCGCGTCGATGTCGACGGCGACGCGGCGTGCGCTTCGATCCATCGTCACGTAAGCCTCGCCGACGGCGCGCGCCGGAGTGACCTTGTCGGCAGCAGAACCGGGGCGGAATACCAGGGCGCTGACATAGACATCGTGGCGCTCCCAGTCGGCAGTCACCGGTATCTCGAACGTCGCGCCGGGCTTGGCATCGATATTCTTCGAATACAGCAGCTTGTCCGATTCGACCAGCAGGACGCCGCGGCCGGCATGCGGCGGCGTCAGCGTGACCTTCAGCGTGTCGCCCGCCTTGTAGCGCTCCTTGTCGAGCGCCAGCTTGACCTTGTCAGGGCGTGCTTCGGTGCCGCGGTTTTCGTTCTCCCAGCTCCAGCCGGCGACAAACGGATAGCGCATCGTCAATCCCGACGACGGATCGGTGATCTCGATGCGGTATTCGCCCCATTCGACCGGGAAATCGACGCGCGCGGCCTTGCCGGACTCGACGGTAACGTCGCGGCTCTCGCTATTGTCGTAGCGCTGGGTGTAATCGAACCGCCAGCCGCTCTCGCGATCCCATGTCCAGTGGTAGTCGCGATACTCGCGCACGAGGGTGACTTTGAGCTTGTCGGCGGCGAGCAGATCACCTTTCGCGTTGCTCCTGATGATTTCGAAGCCGGCCGGACCGTTGGCGTTCGCGCCGTCCTTGACGTCGAACAACGGACGCACGCCGACCAGCGTGTCGGCTGGCCACAACGTGCGCTTCAAGGTACGCGTGACGGTGCGCCCGCCGCTCTCGTAGACGCTGCCTGCAAGCATCGCGGCGACTGGCGCGCTCGGCTTTGCATCGGGCAGGATCGGCACTTGGCTTTCGAGCTTGCCGTGTTCGTCGAGCTTCTCGTCGATCACGTCGTCGGCCTTCTTCGGCAGGTCGATGGTCGGGTCGCCGAAGAAGAAATCCTTGTGCGCGTCGATCGGATGCTGGTCGGCGGCAAGCGTGAGGCGTGCGGTGAACCGATTGCCGGCCGCGGGCGCGCCATACAGATAATCGGCGGCGACATCGAGATTCAGCGGCTCGCCCGGCTTGATGACATTCTGCTTCGAGTCGAGCGCAAGCTTCAGCCGTTCCGGCAGGAATTCCTCGACGCGGAATGTATAACTTTGCGCAGCTTCCTTCGCCGCCGGATCGAGCCGGAACTCGACCTGCCAGCGTCCCGTGGGCGCGTCCTCCGGCACAACGCGCGACCATTCGATGTAACCCAGTTCCTTCGGCTGCAAGCTGACCGTGTCGTAGACGCGGCCATCGGGTTGCTTCAGCGTCGCCGTCAGCGGCTGCGGCTTGATCGGCTTGCCGTCGTAATCGCGCAGCAGGGCCGAGAGGCGCAGCGTCTCGCCGGGTCGATACAGGTCGCGCCCAGACCAGGCGAAAACATCGAACCATTCCTGCTTGCGGCCGGCGACCTGGAAATCGGAAAGGTCCAGCGCCGGCTGATTGAACGGCAGGATCGAAACGTCCTTTCCGCTGCGCGCGACGAGCACGTGGTCGGACTTGAGCTCGTAGGCGATGAGCGCGTTGCCTTCGCCATCGGTCTTCGCGGTCGCAACGGCGTTGCCGCTGCTGTCGAGTATCTGCACGTCGACGCCGGATTGCGCATCGCCGCTCTTGAGCGATGCGGTATGCAGCCAGAGCTTGTCGCGATACAGACGAGTGTGCAGGCCGATATCGCTGACAAAAAAGAAACTCGTTTCGAATTGATCGTGGAACGAGCCCGCGCGCTTCATCACGGCGAAATAAAGGCCCGGTTCCGACAGCTCGGCGATGTTCTGGATCGGCAGGTACGACAACGTGCGCTGGTTCTGCTTGCCTTCGAGCACGAAGCGGTTGGCGTAGACCGAGTCGGCGATCGCCGCGAGCGGCTTGCCCTTGCGGCCCCAGTAGCCACGCTCGTCGTCGAGATCCCAGGTGCTGCGCTTTCCACTACGCTGGTAGGCGGCAAAGAAGTTCGACAGTTCCTTGTCGCGCACGCGAAGGAATTCGACGTCGACTTCCTTGACGTTGACGGCAACGACCGGCAAGCCGCGCGTGCCGCGAGCCGGCAACACGCTTCCCTGGGAAGCAAAACCGGCGACCGGCTGCAGCGGGCCCGTATAGATCTCCTTGTCGACCTTCTTGCCGAGCGTCTTGCCGTCGGCAGCCGAAAGGGTGGTGTCCAGCGCAACGGTATAGTTCTTGTCCGGCTCCACGAACGGGAAACGCAGAACCTTGCCGTTGTCGTCGAGCGCCCAGCTGCCGGTGACTGCTTCGCCCTTGGGGCCGGTCACGTGCAGCAGGGTATCGAAGGCCTGTGCGCCTGCGAGGTTCTGGGTAAAGGTCAGTGCGATCGCCAGCTGTCCGTCATGCATCTCGGACTTCCCATCCTCGAGTGCGAAGCCAGCGGGTTTCTCGGCAGGTGGCTTGGTCGATGCCTTCGCTGTCGCGGGCGGTGTCGCCGGCGGCGGCGGTTCGGACTTGCCGCAGGCAGCCAGCGCCAAGGTCAGGAACAGCAGGATTGCGCGCAGGACAGCGCCGCGCGCAATCGGCGAAGACGCAAACGAACGTGGCATGGATTTCCCCAATAATGCGGTTTGCAAATTGATTATACCGAGCCGAATGTGGCTTTCGGCTGGCAAATGCGCGGCGGATTCTGGACGTTTCAGGTCGAACCGGCGTGATCGGAGGATCTGCAGCATGGATGGATGCTGCAGATAACGCCGCAGTGGGTGCCAAGCGAACATGGAACGTGGGACGCGCGGGACGATGGAGACGAGGCAGAAGTCGGCGTCGGTAGCGTATCGAACGGCCGTGGTGATCGATGTGGTCTTCGCGGCGCCCGCTGTCCTGCCGGCTGGCCGTCGGGATCAAGCTGCTCCTCGTCGCTTACCTGCTCGGGCAGCGTCCGGTTCGGCGGATGCCATGTGCAGGAAAAGTGCAATTGTAGCAATCGTCGGCGCATGCATTAGTGCCGGCGAATGTTCGCCGATTGCAAGAACCATGCAGATTCCGCCCGCTTGTCGACCGAAAACCGCGGCGTTTTCGGCTGGGCGAGTCGGCTGGCAATCCTGCGATGCTCAATTTCTGACACATGACTTCGGAACTGTTGACAAGCGAGCTGGTCAGGCGTGGAATTGTGTTTGCGGGTGCAACTGCCCGCATGGGTTGCCACGAGCGGCGCCCACTGGGGCCAAGCCCCTGAGATCTACACCGATCACGCCAGCCTCGCGAGGGGCCCGACGGCGGCGATAATCCCGGGGAGTGACCTGGACATCCGTGTCGTGCCTTGAGAGGACAGCGGAACGGGGCAAGAACGCGATACGGAGGTCCGAGGCTGGCATCGGCAGAATCGAGAGCGACTGGCGTTTCGGGCGGCGGTCCGCGGCCAAGCGCAATGCCGAGCCAGCAGGACGGTGGGAAACATGAGCGCGCCGAACGTTGCAGCGTCGGGTCGCATTCCACGTTCTTACAAGTCGAGGAGGATTCTCATGAAACTGGTGCTCAAGTTAGGCGTCGCAGCACTTTGCCTGGTCGCGTTCCCCGTGAGCTCGCCGGCGGAAGGTCCGTCACTGTTGCCTGCGCCTGCCGTCAGCGGTTGCGCGCTGCTGCCCGATCATTCGACGCTCAGCCTGGCCCTGGCCGGAGCTGTAACGGTAGAAACTTCGGGGCTGGACTTCCAGATGTGGGCAACCATTGTCGATCGTGACGGAATAGTTTGCGCCGTCGCATTCTCGGGCGGCGACCGTGGCGCGCAGTGGCCGGGCAGCCGCGTGATTTCGGCGCAGAAAGCCAATACCGCGAACGCCTTCAGCCTCGATGGCCTGGCCCTGTCCACGGCGAATCTGTATTCGGCCGTCCAGCCGGGCGGAAGCCTGTTCGGCCTGCAGGAGAGCAATCCGGTCGATACCGGCGTGGCCTACAAGGGGCCCTCGAAGAACTATGGCACCGCCAACGATCCGATGGTCGGAGAAAAAATCGGCGGCGTGAACGTCTTCGGCGGCGGCGTTGCGCTTTATGACGCTTCCGGCAAGGTCGTCGGTGCGGTGGGCGTCAGTGGCGACACTTCGTGCGCCGATCACATGATCGCATGGCGTGTGCGCAACAATCTGGGGCTGAATCATCTTGCCGGCAAAGGCGTTTCCGGCGTGGCCGATCATCCGGACAACATCATCTACGACATTACCGCGGGTGTCAGCGCCAGCGGCTTTGGCCACCCGACTTGCATCAACACCGGCGACGAGACCGCACTTCCTGCCGTGCAGTGATGTACTTCAGGGCAGACCCGATCGGGTCTGCCCTCCCTTCGGGCCGGCTGACGCCGGTGCCTCGAACATGAAAACGAAAAGCGGCGCGAACGCCGCTTTCCGCTTGCCACTCTCGCAGCGTCCTGCTGCGCCCGATTTTCTCAAAGCGATTTTTCGAAATCGCTGATCTGTTTCTTCGCTTCGTCCCTGGCGATCCCATAACGCTCCTGCAGGCGGCCAGCGAGGTATTCGCTGCTGCCGTCCGCCCGTTGCAGATCGTTGTCGGTGAGCTTGCCCCATTTCTCCTTGAGCTTTCCGGCAAGCTGCTTCCATTGGCCCTTGATTCTGTCCTCGTTCATGACTGCTCCAGGTTGGTATGACAAATATGGATCGGACTCTGCGCGATCAATCGCGCGAGCTGAGGGCCGAAGAATCGACGTCCCGCACACCCTTGACCGCCTTGGCGACGGCTATGGATTTCTGCACCTGCGCCTTGCTGGCGACGGTGCCGGACAGCGTGACAAGGCCGTTCTTCGTCGTAACGCTGATGTCGCCCGACTTGATGCCTTCGGTCGTGGCCAGTTCGCTCTTCACCTTGGTCGTGATCCACGTGTCGGTAACGGGCTGCTGCGACGACTTCGCACTCGTATCGGTACTGCCGGCGTATGCCGATGCAACACCACCGCATACCAATGCCAGCCCGAATGCCATTGCACATAGTTGACGTTTCATAGGCAACACCTCGTTGGTTGGAGACGCGTCACAAGTACAACAAGTTGCGTGCCAGTCGCAGTGGACAACAGTTTCAATCAGTTACATGCGCGGCGCGGCTTCTGCCCGCGCAAATTGCCCGTTGCTGTTATCGGCAAGTGCAATTTGCACGCAGAGTCGGCCGTGCTCTTGTTCAGGCGCTAAGCCCGCTTCCGCAACGGGACACGCGCAGGTTCGCCTTTCTTGCCGAGTTCCTCGAGCAGCGAGCTCAAGTCTTCGGCGTGCTCTTCTTCCGATGCGAGAATGCCTTCCATCATGTGGCGCGTGGTCGGATCGTCATTGCCGAGGTACTGGATGATTCCGCGATAGGTATCGATCGCGATCCGTTCGGCCACGAGGTCCTCTTCGATCATCTCGACGAGCTCCTTGCCCTCGACGTATTCGGAATGGCTGCGCGATGCGAGTCCTTCGGGCGAGAGGTCCGGCGCGCCGCCGAGCTGCACGATGCGCCTGGCGATCTTGTCGGCGTGCGATTGTTCCTCGACGGCGTGTTCGAGGAATTCGGCGGCAATGCTCTTGGCGTGGATGCCGGATGCCATGAAGTAGTGACGCTTGTAACGCAGTACGCAGACGATTTCCGTGGCGAGCGCGGCATTGAGCAGCTCGAGCACGGTATTTCGATCAGCCTTGTAGCCGTCGGTCACCGCGCCTCTTTCGATATTCTCGCGCGCACGCTTGCGAATTTCCTCGATGTCGTTCAGGAATTCCTTGTTAGCCGGCATAGGGTAGGTGCCTCCTTGTTGGAGAAACAGGAACAGAAGCGTGCGCGTTGCGCGACGAACCGAGTCGAAACAGGGCAAGGCCTGTGCCACGTGAGTGCCAAGCAAGCGTTCATGCGGCGTGCGCGCGTTTCAGCCGGGATTCTGTTGATCGATCGAGCCCATTCGGTGATGCAAATAACAACGCTTGCATGGGCTCGCCGTGCAAAACGCGGCACGTCTAGTCAGAAAGCCGCGCGGCCTGCCGGACGGAAGGTTGCTGTCCGAGGTAGTGAGCTCATGCGGATTGGACCGACATCCGTTGCCCGCTCCGCCACGGTATTCAGCTGACCGGCCGCGTCGGCATCTCGAATACGAAGACCGATCCGCCGCCCGGGCGCGGCTGGTAGGCGAGGCTGCCGTGCATCGCTTCGGCGAGTTGCTTGGCAATCGACAAACCGAGGCCGGTGGACGATTCGCCGGATGTCGGCCGCGCGCTCAGGCGCACGTAACGCTGGAACAGCTGCTTGCGATCGGCTTCGTTGATGCCGGGGCCGCGATCGAGCACGCGTACCCGTGCCGTGCCCGGATTGCCAGGCTCCATGACGACGCGGACGCGGCTGCCGGGTGGAGCGAATTTGATCGCGTTGCTCAGCAGGTTTTCGACCACGTGTTCAACCGCCAGCGGATCGCCGAAAGCTTCGAGCGGTTCGGCGGCCGCAAACTCCACGCGGATCTTCTTTTCGCTGCCGTAGTGGTTGTAGATCTGGACGACGGACGAAAGCAGGTCGCGCAAGGCAAACGGTTTGAAAGCATCCAGCGAAACCGTGCTGGCAGCGGCGTTGCGATTCAGGAAGTCGTCGATGAATGCCAGCGTGCGATCAGTCGATTCGACCAGGGACGCGAGCAGATCCTGCAAGCGTTCTTCACGCAAGGCCGGCTCCTCGGCGAGCATCTGCACGCTGAAGCGAATCGACGCGAGCGGGCTTTTCAGATCGTGCGCGACCATGGCCGTCAACGTATCGCAGTCACGCGCCTTGAGAACCAGGCGGTCGCGCGAAAACTTCAGTTCCAGGTGCGTGCGTACGCGTTGCAACAACTCCGCCGCAACGATCGGCTTGCTGAGAAAATCCACCGCGCCAGCCTCGAAGCAACGCACCAGGTCTTCCTCGTCGGCGGTGCCCGTGACGAAGATCACCGGAACGGCCGCCAGTTCGGGGATCTCGCGAAACCGGCGGCACAATGCGATACCGTCCATGCCCGGCATCTTCAAGTCGAAGATGGCCAGGTCCGGTCTGCGAACCACACTGCGCTCCAGCGCCTCTTCGCCGCTCAGTGCGGTCAGAACATCATAACCACGCTCCGTCAGTAGAGCGCTCATGAGTTTTACGTTGATCGATTCGTCGTCGACGGCCATCACCAAAGGTGCGCGACGTTCTCTTCCGGATGGAACCGGTGTATTTCGGCTGGCCATGCTTAGTATTGTTTTCCCGATAGTTGGCAAGGGGCGGCAGCCGGCGAATGCTTGTCGAGTCCACGGCGACGCTCGGACGCCGGCCATTTCCGGCTCCACGCTGGTCGCCTACTGCAAGAATGGGCCGTTGAGGAACGACCGCTGTCCGGCGCCAAGAATGGGGGTTGCGGGTATTGCTTGGGTGAACAACCGATAAACAAGCCGATGGCGCGAGGAGCGGCTTCGTACCCGTTCATTCGCGCCATGTGGCTTCGACTCAGCCGCCGTGCTTTTCGGTGTTGGACGCCGTGCGCTTGGCCTGTTCGAATGCGGCTTTCGCATCCGCCAGTTCGCGCTCGTAGGCAGCCTTCGCGCGGGTCTGGCACGCGTCGCGGGCATCGCCCTTCAGCTGATCGCACTGTTCGCGCGCGACCTTGAGGTTGCCTTCGGCCTTGGTCTTGGCGACGTCGTAGTTCGCATCGGCCGTGTCGCGGACGTAGTCGGCGCGAGCCTTGGCGATATCCTTGTTCGCGTCATTCGTCGCGGCAGCGACGTCGGCCTGCTTGTCGGCGATCTTCTCGCGCGCGTCCTGCTGCGACTTCTGCAGATCGCGCGTGGCGCTGGCTACTTCCTTGGCCTGCTTGTCCTTGGCTTCCTGAAGCGTCGCAGCAGCTTTCGCATCTGCGGCGGCGGTGTCCTGCCGGGCGCGCTCGCTTGATTGCTGGCTGCATCCGGCAACGGTGCAGAGCAGAAGCAGTGGCAACAGCATGGATGAAGTTCGATGATTGCTGGTCATGGTCATTTCTCGCTGGTTGGAAGAAGAAACTCTGGTCGTGCGGGCAGCGGATATCCGCTAGGCCGCCAGCGCGACCTTCAGGTTGCGCATTTCATCGTGGCAAAGGCGGACCTTCGGCAGATAGCGTGTGATGATCGTGCGCAACTCCGGATCGTCGGCATCGGCAGCAGCCTGCTCGAAAGCGCAGAGCAGGCGATCTTCGGCCGCTTCGAGCTCGGCGACGAAAGTCGTGTCGGCGTGAGACGACAGTTTCGCGCGCACCTCGGCGTAGAGCTTCCGGAAATTTCCTGCGAGCGTTCCCTGCGACGAAGGTTCGATGCCGCGCGCGCGCACGTGTTCGGACAGAGCGCTGATCATCTTCGTCTTCACGTCGATGAGAGCACGAAAAACAGCCTTCAAATGCGCATTCGTGACGCGCGAGACGGCATCGGTATAAAACGTCTGGCCATCGCGCGTGATTTCGATGAGCTCGTTCAAGGCGGCGGCGGTAGTTGTCATGGCAGTTCTCCTGGGGTGGCGGGGACAGCCCGCCGGAGGCTGCCCGTTGATAAGCCCTCAAGTTCCATACCATGCCGGATGAGGCCAGAAAAATGCATTAAAACCAATGCGCTACGGTAGTGCGCCGACTGCTTGCCCGCTCGCACAATGCACGGCGCACCCAGGCCCGGCGGGCGCGCTGCACTGCTTGGCGAGCGGCCCCAGCGGTTTCGAGTGCATTCACAAAAACAGCACCACGTGCAGTTAGAGTGCACGCAGAATTTCGATGGAGCGTAGACACCAATGCAAATCGGAGACGGCGAGCGCGGAAACATCCTGCTGGTGGATGACGACAAGTCCATCCTCCGCAGTTTTCGCTATTGTCTGGAGGATGCCGGTTTTGCAGTCGCCACTGCCCAGACCGGCGAGCAGGCGCGTGTGCGTGCAAACGCAGCGGTTTTCGATTCGTGCTTCCTCGATCTGAATCTAGGCGAAGAGTCCGGGCTGGACTTGTTGCCGCAGCTGCGCGAGATCGCCCCGTGGATGCGCGTCGTGATGGCCACCGCGCAGTCGGACGTAGGCACCGCAGTCAAGGCCATCCAGGCGGGCGCCGTGGATTACCTGGTCAAGCCGTGTTCACCCGAACAGTTGCGCCTGTCTGCCGAAAAGCAGGTGCACACGCGCCATCTCGAGCTGCGCCTCGAACAACTCGAAGCCGACGTCGGCCTGACGGTCCGGGCCGAGATGAAGAGCAACAATCCGGCAATGAGCGCGGTCGTGCAGATGGCCAAGCAGGTCGCAACGACGGATGCCAACGTGCTGGTTCTCGGCGAGTCGGGCACCGGCAAGGGCATGCTTGCGCGCGCGATCCACCAGTGGAGCGCGCGGTCGAAGGCCGGGTTCGTCACGATCAGTTGTCCGTCGCTGTCGCCGGAACTGCTCGAAAGCGAGTTGTTCGGCCACCAGAAGGGCGCGTTCACCGGGGCAACCGAGAGCACCGAAGGTCGCGTCAGCCAGGCCAACGGCGGCACGCTGTTCCTGGACGAAATCGGCGATTTCCCGCTGCCGCTGCAACCCAAGTTGCTGCGCTTCATCCAGGACAAGGAATACGAGCGTGTCGGCGACCCGAAGTCGCGCACCGCGGACGTGCGGATCATCGCGGCGATGAACCGCAATCTCGAGGAAATGGTCAAGCAGAAAACGTTTCGCGAGGATCTTTACTATCGCCTCAACGTGATCAGCCTCGTGCTGCCGCCTTTGCGCGAGCGCGCCGAAGATATCGGCGCGCTGGCGGAAACCTTCCTTGCACGCTACGTCAAGGCCTATCGGCGGCCGGTCTCCCGGTTCAGCGACGATGCAATGAAGCTGCTGAAGGGCTATGCCTGGCCCGGCAACGTGCGCGAACTGCAGAATGTCGTGGAGCGTGCGTCGATCATTTGCGATGGCCCGGAAGTGCAGGTCGTGCATCTGGGCATCGGCGACACCAATGCCGAGCGCGCAACGCGACCGCGCGCCGGCGACCACCTGAGCATCGCCGACCTGGAACGCGAGCACATCACTGCCGTGATCGCCAACGCCGATTCGCTGGACGAAGCCGCGCGGCTTCTCGGAATCGACGTTTCCACGTTGTATCGCAAGCGCAAGCAATACGGCATCTAGCCGGGGAAGGGAACGGGCGTCTGGACGTCCAGGCGTCCAACCGCGGGAATCGGCTACTTGCTGGCCAGCTGTTTGGCCGATTCTTCGTGGTTCTTGACCGCGGTCAGCGTGTCCGCGGCGAACCTGGCGATATCCGCATCGTTGGAATTGCCGGCTATCTGTTCGAGCAAGCTGTCGATATTCGCCTGATCCACGGCTATCGCGTCCAGATAAGCGCGCTCGGCTGCCTCCGGCGAATCGGCACTGCGCAGCCTCGCGACTACTTGGCCGTGCGTTGCGTCGGCGCGCGGCGCGACCGCGTACTTCTTGTCGCGGCAAAGCTCGAGCAAGGCCTGATAGTTTTCGCTGTGGTCAGACGCGATCGTTTGCGCGAAATCCCGCACTTGCGGCGATAGCGCCTGCGCGGCGACGATCCGGGTCAGTTCGACTTCCGCCGTGTCGCTCGCGGCCATCGTGTCGAGGAATGCCTTGTCTGCGTCGCTGACTTCGGCGCGCGCGGTGCTCAGGGCGAGGCCCAAGCCGATGGCGAGCGCGATCGCCACCGGCTGGATCCTGGATGGGACTCTCGAGTTCATCGGATACTTTTCCGGAGTCGAGGGCGCGCGAGACCTAGTTCCTTCGCAAGCCGCCTGCAACGAGCGAGGCGACGAACAGAACCAGGAAGACGACGAACAGGATCTTGGCGACGCCGGCTGCTGCTCCGGCGATTCCGCCGAAACCCAGCGCAGCTGCGATCAATGCGACAACCAGAAAAACCAGGGCGTAATGCAGCATGACGTATCTCCGTTGTGTGAAAAGTCGTGTGACCTGTGGTGGCGCGTGACGCGATGCTGCGCCTCCCGAAAGAGTAAATATCAATAGGCGTGCCATCGAAAAGCGAGTCGTAAGCGCTTGCTTGATATGGGAATATCTGGAGAGACAGGATTCGTTTGGCGGCAAACTGCACGATGCATGTGCGTCGTTGGGCATCGTGCACGACGCAGCCGGCTAACGAATGGACGCGCGGCCGATCGCTATCGCGAGCGCGGATCGCGGGGCCGCAGACCGGTAACGGGCGCGACGAAGCATCCGCGCTGGAAACTCGCTGATGCGCCGTGCGCATCGCGAGGCACGTCCTTCAGTGTTCGACGTCGCGGAATTCTCTGTGCCGCTCGCGGCGTGACAGGGAGCGCTCGTTGCGCTCACGCACTTCGTGCTCGCGCCTGATTGCGCGCAGCGTTTCAAAGTCGTCTTCGCTGAGGTCGCGCCAACCCTGCAGGGCCTGGTGCCGGATCTCGCGCCAGGATTGCTCGCCGTGATACCTGCTCATGAAAAACTCTCCGTAAACGTTCGTCGCTACGCTGCCAGGCGTGTCCGCAGTCGCGACATCGCCTGCTGGCAGATCGAGAGCTCCGCGTAATACGATTTCAGAAGTTGCCGGAGCGCCGGTACCCGTGTTCCTTCGAAGGCGCGCTCGGTCAGCTTGAGCAACTCGTCTTCGCCAAACGCCAATGCGTGCGCCACCGGAGCAGGCTCCTCGCCATTGAAATGCTCGCGCACATCCGCGTAGAGTTTTTCCACCTCAGCCACGGCCGCGCGAGCGCGCTGGTCGCTCGGCTCAAGCGGCGTCCATGCCGCCAGACTCTCGATGAGTCGTTTCTTGACATCGGCCACATAATCGAACGCCTCGCGCACATCGCTCTCGCGGGCGCGCGAACCGAGGTCGATAAAGAGCTCGCGCCCGCTCTGCGCGAGACGGACGATGTCCTGCAGAGCGTGTTCGGTATCGATCATGTCCGGTTCCTGCTGGGACTCGATTGGCGGCAGTGCGCTCAGGCGCTCAAGAAAAAACGCTGCCCGGCGATCGCGCGGCTTGTCCTTGCACCGGCATGCGCCGACTACGGCAGGTAGTTTGGTCCCGGCTTGCGCGAGGCAAGGCGGGCAATCGGAAAGCGGCGCACGACCGGGATTTCGACTCCCGTTGTGACGGCAGGCGAATGAAAGGCCGACAGCGATTGACGCAGCCGTTTGCCACGCGCTGCCTGAGCTGCCAGGGCCGCGGCTTCTTCCGCTCGAATTGTTTCTGCCATTTCCCAGAGAGTCGACATGCTCGCGCCTATGCTGTGGTTGCCGGGTGTCCGCGCAAGGCATGGCAACGACCGTGCCACTGGTCGCGTGGCGGAAATACTGGGCGCCCTCACCGTGGCACCGTGCAATTTGCGGGTTGCTGGCACTCGTGCGTTGCAAATCACTTCCAGTTCGACGCCTGGAAGCAGGTTGCCTGCGGACCGAGGTGTCCCCTTGATTGAAATCAACGCGGGCGTGAACCCGTGGCGGTCGTCGCCAGCGCTCATCCCAACGTGTTGCGAGCGATGGCGCGAACTTCGCCGGCACTGCGACGAATCGGGTGAAGGACAATGAGTTGGTCGACGCGCGTGTCGTGGAGCACCCGCTCGAGCGAGCGGCCGCCGACAGCGCTGCTTAGAACGCCGTGCTGACGGTCAGCACCAGTCGATTGCTGTGACTGTCGAACAGCAGATGCTTGAGCCCGGGATCGCCTACATATTGGGTGAGCCCGAACACGAAGTGCCCGAGCCGGTGCGAAACGCCGACATGCGCGTACCAGTAGTTGAAGCGGGAGATTGCGACGCGCCCGTATCCGAGTTCGGCGCTGGTCGCCAGCGAGAACGGCTGCTGCAGCCACGCCTCGGTCGTGCGCGTGATCACGTTCGAGCCTAGTCCTTCAGGACTCCACGAATACGACGCGCCGAAACGGTCGAAGAATTCGACGGAGGCCGTCGCCTCGGTCCAGTCGCGCGTGTCGGGACCCGGAAACTCGTAGCGCGAGACCAGCACGCGCGCGCGGCAATTCGGGCCGCAACCGAAGTCCGCGCCGGCATAGACATCGACCTGGACGTGATCGTTGACGTCCTGGTAGTAGAGCCACTGGCGGTCGATTTTGACGGCGGAGACGCCGGCGATGAAATTGTCGGCAAAGCGCCCTTCGACACCGCCTTGCAGCGCCGGTCCGGAATCGAGCAGGGAAACGCCACGATAGATGTAATCGGTGCCGATGCTGGCATAGCCGGTCCAGTCCACTGCCACTGCGGGCACGGCCCAGATCACGGCAAACGCCGCCACGACCGACACAGTCTTCGCCATCCAGGCGTTCCGAGTAGCGCACGCGCAGTGCGGCGAGGAAGCCTAACCTCGCGACTGATTTAGCGCAATGTCGCGGTGTCAGCCAGTACCGCTTCCGCCGACAGGTGTTCGTGCGCGGTCAGCAAGGCGCGCACCTGCTGCGGATCGAGTCGCCGCAGTGCGCGTGCCAGCGCAATGACACCGCTCACATGCGCGGCCGCGAGCGAACTGCCGCTGGCGTAATCGTAGCGGCCGCCCGGAAATGTCGTGAGCACATCGGTACCCGGGGCGCGAATTCGTGCCGAGCCCAGGCGTGTGCCGGCGTCGCTCATCCCGACCACGATGACCGAAGGCACCGACGCAGGAAATCCGTGCGTCAGGTCGCCGGCAGGGGGCGCGGCAGCGACAACGCAGATCGCGCGCGTCTCGGCGGCTGCGAGCAGGCGCGCGAGCAGCGCGTCTTCGGGACCGGCGAGGCTGAGGTTGATCACATCGACCGCGCTCGTGATCGCGAAGTCGAGCGCCAGGGCAAGACTGTAACTGTCGCAACTCGCCGCCGAGTTGACGTCGCCGTCGCCCCAGCAGGCATGCAGGTCGAGCAGTTCGGCGTCGGGCGCCACGCCGACGATTCCGGCGCCGTTGTCGCCGCGGGCGGCGATCACGCCAGCGACTTCCGTTCCGTGGGGCGCCGCCATGGTGCTGCTGGCGAAGTCCCGTCGCGTCTGCACCGCGCCATTGAGGTCCGGATGCGTCGCATCGACGCCCGAATCGATCACTGCCACGCGCACGCCGCGCCCGCGCGACAACACGTGCGCGCGGTCGATATCGAGTTCATCGAGCGAGTGCTGCAGCGAGCGATACGACTTTCCCGTCGCCGTAAGCGTGTGGAACCGGCTCATCGGCTCGGCACTGTCGACCCGTGGATCCTGCGCCAGTCGCGACGCCAGCGCGAGAACATCGACGCCGGCCGGAACCGAAAAGACTTCGCAGTGAACGCTGAGCGAGCGCATCGGCCAGCCGTTGACGCGAACCAGGCCATATTCCTTGGCCAAAGCGTCGAGAACCGGCTCGACGTTCGCTCCCGGGCCATAGTCGTGCGGACGGTGGTAGCGTTCGATCGCATCGCCGTGCATCTGGTCGACGGCGTCGTAGTGCAGCGTCACGAGAATGCGTTCGCCGGCGTCGCCTGCGGCAAACGCACTGCCTGGAGTGACGCAGACAGCGGCGATCAGGCTGCACAGCAGCAGCAGCGTTCGCAGGCTACGCGTCATGATTTGGCTCAGCGTGGAACCTGTGCGACGAAACGCAGGCGCGGGTCGGCATTCAGCCGCGCGATGATCTGTTGCGCGCGCGCATGCGGCACGGCGAGCGTTGCCACGCCATGTTCGGATGGCGCGCTGAGCACGCGCACCTGCGGATCCGCGGCGAGTTGCAGCAACGCCGCCGCATCGACTCCGGCAGCGACGTCGACGCGGACGAGGTCGGCATCGGCCGCCACCGGCTCCAGCGCGGCGGTCGCCGTCAGCGTCTGGTACGGTCCGACCCGCGTGCCGGCATAAAACGTCGCGGCGCCCAGGGTGACGATCGCCGAGGCCGCGATCGCCAGCCAGCGTGTCGTCATCGGCATATAGGCAATCGCGCGGCTCGGACCCATCTGCGCACGCAGGCGCTGCAGGTTCGAACCCATGTCCGACGCCAGCGTCGATTCGTCGACCAGCGCCTCGCGCAGCGCATGCAGTTCACGCCGCTGGCGATTCGCTTCGAGGTCGGTGGCAAGCAGCGCGCGCACGCGTTCGCGTTCGATGTCGTTCAACGTGCCGTTCTCGTGCCATGGCAGCAGTTCGCGCACTGCATCGCGGGTATCAAGAATATTCATCATCAGTCCCCCAGCAGATGGCCCAGCAATGGGCGCAGTTTGGCGCGGGCGTGGAACATGCGCGATTTCACCGTGCCCACCGGGCAACCCAGGATCTGCGCAATTTCCTCGTACGAGCGGTTGAAATGGAAGGTCAGGTCGACGACCGCGCGATGGTCCGGCGGCAGGCAGGCCACGGCCTGGCGAATCGCCGCGTGCATTGCCTCGCGGTCGACGGTTTCGGGCATTTGCAATTCGATTTCCGGTACGTCGTCGATCGATTCGGTATTGTGGCGGCCGTCGCGCGCCAGGGCCTTGAGCGATTTGCGATAGGCGATGCCGAATATCCAGGTCGACACTTGCGCGGCCGCGCGATACTCGCTGGCGCGTCGCCACACGACCATCATCGTTTCATTGATGACGTCTCCGACCAGATGGATGCGGCCGGTGACTCGGAGGCTGAAGCGGAACAGGCGCTCGTAGTAGCGGCGATAGAGCCGTTCGAATGCCTCGCGATCCCCACGCACGACGGCCGCGAGGCAAGCGGCATCGTCTGCTGCCTCGGCGCCGTCAGGCGCACCATTGGGGCGAAACCGGTCGTTCGGTGACTGCATGGGGACTTCAGCTCGCAGGGTTGCGCCTGTTCGGGCAACAGTTAACCTGCAGCTTGAGTTCCTCGTGAGGGAAGATCGGTTCAATGATAGTCCTCCTGACCGGCCGGTACGCGCCGGAGCACTTCTTGCCGGTCTCGGCCGGGTGCTAATAAAAAGTTGATCAAGTGCTTGCATGCTATTGGTTTATCAAATAAATGTATCAGTACGACCGCGGGGCGCGAGCTGCGCC
>DATIEJ010000185.1:0-2054 GCA_035455825.1 Rhodanobacteraceae bacterium
AGCACGGTGGCGGCCGTGGCGGCGTGCTGCGAGTCCGCGCCGGCGACGATGAGTGGCTGCTGCGGCACTACCATCGTGGCGGCATGGTCGCGCGCGTTCTCGGCGACCGGTATCTGTGGAATGGCGCCGAGCGCACGCGCGGATTCGCCGAATTCCATCTGCTGGCCGAACTGGCGCGTCGTGGTTTGGCCGTCCCCAATCCGGTTGCCGCGCGTTATCGCCGCAGCGGCGTGCATTACCGCGCCGATCTGATCACGCATTACATCGCGCCGGCGCAGACGCTGGCCGAACGCTTGCGCGCCGGTGCAATCGATTCGCCGACTGCGCAACGCGTCGGCACCGGCATTGCCGAATTCCATGCCGCCGGCGCGTACCACGCGGACCTGAATGCGCACAACGTGCTGCTGGATCCGCGTCGAGTGTGGCTCGTCGACTTCGATCGCGGTGCGCTGCGCGCTCCGGCGAGGGCCTGGCAGCTGGGAAATCTCGCTCGCCTGCGGCGGTCGCTGGTCAAGCTTGGCGCTGCGCGTGACAACGAGCAGGCGTTCGACCGCGAGTGCTGGCAGCCGCTGATGGCTGCGTGGGAGCGCGCGCTTGGCCGCGTCGGAACGCAAGCGGCCGCGGGCAGGAGCGGGCCGTGAGCTTGAGCCTGCATTTCCTCGGCGTCGGCTCCGCCCAGGCAGTCGAACTCGGCTCGTCCGGTGCGGTGCTTGAACGCGACGGCGCGCCGCTGCTGTTGATTGACTGCGGCCCGGAAACCCTGTCGCGTTACGTCGAAACATACAATTCACCACCGCACGCGGTTTACATCACGCATACGCACATGGATCACGTCGCCGGGCTCGAGCGGCTGTTCTATCGCGTCTATTTCGATGCCGTCCTGAGAGGCGGAGTGCGTCTGTACGCGCACGCGGCGCTGGTGCCGCACCTGCAGGGCAGGATCGCCGATTATCCGAACGTCATCGCCGAGGGCAACGCTAACTTCTGGGATGCGTTCCGGCTGATTCCGTGCTCGCGCGGGTTCTGGCACGAGGGGTTCTGGTTCGACGTGTTCCCGACGCGGCATCACGCGCCGATGACGTCGTTCGGCCTGTCGTTGCGCGGTGCGTTCGCCTGGACCGGCGATACACGTCCGGTGCCGGAGCAACTCGGCCACTATGCCGGCGGCCGCGAACTGATCGCACACGACTGCGCGCTCAACGGCAATCCCTCACACACCGGAGTCGACGATCTCGAGCGCGACTACGATGCGCAACTGCGCGCACGCATGATTCTCTATCACTATGGCAGCGTCGCCGATGGCGCCGCGCTTGCTGCCCGCGGCTACCGCGTTGCGCAGCGCGGCGAGCGCGTCCCGCTTCCGGGTCCCGACACGAACGCACACGCCGATCCCGCCGCGGCGCAGCCGGCTGCGCTGGTGACCTGATGACGCGCATCATTCCCCTCAACCTGGTCGAGGCGCCGCGCGATACGCTGGGTCGCCCGTTGCGCGATCTGCGCATCTCGGTCATCGATCGCTGCAATTTCCGCTGTCCGTACTGCATGCCGGAAGACCAGTTCGCGGACGACGCGGTGTTCCTCAGCAAGAACGAGCGCCTGCGCTTCGAGGAGATCGAGCGCATCGCGCGCGCCTTCGTGGCCTCGGGCGTGCGCAAGCTGCGGCTGACCGGAGGTGAGCCATTGTTGCGCCGCGAGTTGCCGCAGCTCGTGAGCATGCTGCGCCGGATTCCGCAGGTCGAGGACATCGCTCTGACGACGAATGGCGTGCTGCTGCCGCGCTTCGCAGCGGCCTTGCGCGAAGCAGGATTGATGCGTCTAACCGTTTCGCTCGACACGCTCGACGAGCCAACCTTCCGCAAGCTGTCAGGCGGCCGCGGCGAGGTTTCCGAAGTGCTGGCGGGCATCGCAGCGGCCGAGGCGGCCGGCTTCGGGTCGATCAAGCTCAATTGCGTCGTCATGCGCGGTGTCAATGACACCCAGGTCCTCGATCTGCTTGAAAGGTTCCGCGGCACCGGGCACATCGTGCGCTTCATCGAATACATGGACGTCGGCAC
>DATIEJ010000186.1:0-2383 GCA_035455825.1 Rhodanobacteraceae bacterium
CGCGCTAAGATCACGAAGCGCTCAGCTCGATCGTGCTTCTCAAGAACCCCAGGCCCGGGTGGCGAAATCGGTAGACGCAAGGGACTTAAAATCCCTCGGCTTTAATCGGCCGTGCCGGTTCGAGTCCGGCCCCGGGCACCACTCCATTCACAAATTTCCGCCAGCCTCGCCATGCTTCCGCCGCGGATGCACTGCTGCGAGCGCTGCGGACGCAGCGATGAAAGCCGCATGCAGATCGTCGCGATCGCCTTCCGAAATGTTGTCCAGGCGGTTGATTCCCACGGCAAGAAAGACATCGAGCTCCCAAAGGAGCCGCAGTCCTGCTTTCAGGATGTCATCATCTGAGTTTTGCGGCATCGGCCTGCTGGATCGTGACGATACGAAAAAGTTCAATTGCGCCGCGCCACCGATGGTCTGACGCAACGTCGCCCGCTTCTTGCAACGAGGCTAGAGCGCACCGGTCCAGCGCGTTGGTTCGATGGCTGCCAGGCGACCCGTGCTGGCTCCCTCGCGGAGCCGTTGCAGCACCTTGGACCAACCCAGTCGCCAGGCGCTGAGCCCGTCCCATTCAAACTGGTCGAGGTTTACGGCAAATCGCGGCACCTCGTCCGTAGGGTCGACCCACGCAAGCACGAAGTCGACGGAGAAATCCTTCTCGCACTCCGCCAGCCACGCGCGCAGTTCAGCGCTCGTCGCGTGCGTCTTGATCAGCGCCACGGATACCGGATTTTTCATGTCCCCTTGGCGTCCAGTGTTGAAATTTCCAGCTCCGACGCAACGGACAGGTTACCGGGTTTCTAGGCCGCCAGTATGAATACACCTCCGTCTGGAGGCGTAAATATTTGTTCGCTGCGCCGTCCTCGAGCGTGATCCGGCCGGGACGCAATGCGGACGAATCCCGCTCTGGGGGTGCGACGTCATCCGACTCGATAGCCGAAGCAGGCACTCGCGTCCTGGTCGCAGTTGCGCCGTCAATTCAGCCCGAATGTGACCGGAACCAGGAAGTCCGCGCTTGGCTGGTTCCACAGTGCGGGGAAGGGAGGGAAGGGTGCTGCTTCGGCCGCCATCGCGGATACCTCGTCATCGAGGTCGCGGTATCCGGAACTGACGGCGATGTGCGATGAAAGCAGGCGGCCCATCCGGTCCAGGCGCATCGACAGCAACACGACGCCTTTTTCCTGGCGAGCCAACGCCGCGATCGGATACTGCTTGACCCTGGAAAGACGTTCAGCGAGCTGGCCCATATAAAACGAGCGAGCCTGCGGAGCCGGATTCAGCTGATCCTGTTCCGGTTGTGAAGATGGCGCGACAGCATCGATCCTCGCCGGATGCAGCGTGTTTCGCTCGCTCGTCGCCGCGCTTGATCCCGACGCGGTGCGCGGTGAACCCGACGTACGTGAATGCGATCGGGCAGCCGGCACGGCGACAGTGGATGCGTGCTTCTGAATTTCCTCGGCTTCCGGCAAGCGGCTCGAGTGTGTCGACGGTTCGGGGCTGGACGCCCGCGTCAGTATCGGCGTTGCCGGAAGCAGCCGCACCGTTATGACCGAGTCGTGTCCGCCTCTGTTAGCAGGCGATCCAACCAGCGCGACAAGGAATGCGCCGTGCAACACCAATGAGACCAGAAGGCCCACGAGTCTTGTCCACATCGGCGCTTGTCCAGATGGCGTCCTTCGCCCGGTCGGCTCCGGATGCCGCAGGTTGCGGAACGCCGCTTCATCGTCGCAAAGCATGGCAGATCTGCGCAGGCGTCGAAATCTTGGAACGTGCATTTTGCACTCTCGCCGAATTGTACTCCTCGACGGTGCAGCGAATCGGTCACATTTCGAAGCGGAGGCCGCAGGCTATTGCATTGCCCTCCATGTCCGCAAAGGCTGATCGAAACTCATATCGCGTATGAGAATCTGTCAAATGCAAATACCTGGGGAACCTCTGAATAAGTCGTCATTCCCGCGAAAGCGGGAATCCATCTTGATCTTATTCCATTGATTAAAAAGCAAAATGGATTCCCGCTTTCGCGGGAATGACGACACTTTTGAGTTGTTCAGAGGTTCCCTAGTTGCCCGCCCAGACCATCGTCTGCAAGTCAGGGGAATTCGCGCGAACCTTTCGTGCTGCTCGCTCGTCGGGGGCATATTGCTTGCCTGCGTACGTAATGGTCCTGCGAACGAACAAACGCCTGCCTCGCGCCTGGCCGGGCGAGCAACAACCGCGGCAGGCGCGGGGCAGCCGAATCACCAGCCGCTCCAACCTTCGGTCCCGTCTTTCGTATACACAAGGGAGATGGGCTTTCGCGTTTGGAGGATATCGTGCCGAAACTGCGAATTTTGATGGCATTTGTGCTGATAACCGTCAGCCTGCTTGCCCTCGGCGTCGATTTCTT
>DATIEJ010000187.1:0-3756 GCA_035455825.1 Rhodanobacteraceae bacterium
CGCGACAAGTCGCCGTTCGCGACCGCGATCGTGACTTCGGCGATGTTGCGCACCTGCGCGGTCAGGTTGTTCGCCATCTGGTTGACCGAATCGGTCAGGTCCTTCCACACGCCGGACACGCCCTTGGCCTTGGCCTGTCCGCCGAGCAGTCCGGCGGTGCCGACTTCGATCGCAACGCGCGTGACTTCGGAGCTGAACTCCTTCATCTGCTCGATCATGCGGTTGACGATGTTCGCCGAGCGCTGGAACTCGCCGAGCAGCGGCCGGCCGTCGGCTTCGAGCGGCACGGTGCGCGTCAGGTCGCCCTTGGCCACGCCGGCCATCGCTTCGGTCATCGTTTCGACCGGACGCACGAGATCGTCGATCAGGCCGTTGATCGACTGTTCCATCTCGGCCCACGCGCCTTGCCGGTTTGCCGGGACCAGGCGATGACGCGTGAGACCCTGCCGTCCGACCTTCTCGCCGGCCAGCGCGAGATCGCGCGCCAGGCGCCGATTGTGATTGACGATCAGATTGAAGGTTTCGGCGAGCTTGCCGTCGACGCCTTCCCAATGGCGCGGCAGCTGCACGGAAAAATCGCCGTCACCGACCGCCGCCATCGCGGCGAGCAATTGTTCCATCGGACCGAGCGGTGGCGCCGGCGCCGATGGCGGTGAAGGCGGCGCGCTGACAGCGGCGCGGCGACGTCGGGGGGCAGTCTGGGACATCTTTATTCCTCGCGCCTTGCGTATTGCAGAGCGCTCGACTGTGAGCGCTCTCTTCGTCGTTGTGGTTGTTGCTCCTGGGCTGCTTTCCAGAAGGGAAATGCAAACGTGTGCAGCTACAACCAAACCCCTGTGCCATCGAAGACGGCCAAGGATAGTTCTATTAATGGATTAGTCAGTTATCCGCAAGGATGCAGTAGCCATCACCGAACTGCCGTTCAGCCGGCGGCAAGGTTCGTAACCATGGCTGTGTCCGCTACAAGAAGCGACGCGGTCGACGCCCTCCGTTCGATACGGGACCTTCGCTCCGGCTGGCTACCGGCGCAATTTGCAACCTGCGGAAATCGCCGCTCGCAACTTGCATTGCGCGAGACCGCGATTGACGAGCAAACGCCGCGAATCCTGCGCCGCGGCGGCATGGCACGGTCGTTGCGATGCCTCCGCGACAGCCACTCAAAGGAACTGCGATGAATCGCAATCTTGACCTGCCGGGTAACGGCCTGCTCAGCGCAACGAGAGTTGTGGCGGCATTGCCGCTGATGAGCAAGATCGATGTCAAGGAGCAAACGAGCTTGCGCTACTGGTGCCGGATGCTCGGCGCCACGCCGTTGGAAATTTGCCGCGCCGTGGCCAGCGTGGGGCCCGATCCAGCCGCCGTGCGCGGACACCTGAGGCGGTGCAAGGATCCGGACGCGCTGCGCATGCGCCGTGCCCGGCGTGCAGCTCCCACGGCCAGCCGCTCCAACCGGCTGCCGGCTGCACTGGCAATCCTCGGAATGCACAGGCGCACGCGGAGTTTTCCGCCGCATGGATTCGTTTCCTGAATTCCAATCCCCGAATCCCGGGGTGAAGTCGTCGGCGCAGCCGCAGTGCGCGCAAGGGCCGGCACCATCAATCGAAAGAAGGAGCAACGCATGAAACCCGACACATATACCTTGAAGGAACTCGTTGAAGTTCTCAACGACAGCAAGAAATTCTACGAAGAAGCATCGACCAAGGTCGACCAGCCCGAACTGCAGCAGTTGTTCACGCGCATGGCGCGCACCAAGGGCGCGATCGCCTCGGACCTGAAGACGCAGATTGCCGCGAGCGGCAAGAAGCCGCCCGAAGGCGGGACCGCCGGCGGCACGCTGAAAAAGGCCTTCGGCGAATTCCGCGCCAAGCTCAGCAGCACGCCTGACCGCGAATACATCGCCCAGCTCGAGGATTTCGAGGACCGCATCGTCGACGCATTCCGCGATGCCGCCGCCGAGTCGGACGATTCCGGCGTGCGCGACCTGGCGACGAAGTACATGCCCGAGGTCATGCGCGACCATAGCCAGATGAGTGCGCTCAAGCAGCAGATGAAGCACTGACCACAGTTCGATCGAACGAAGAGGAGGCAGCCATGCCGCGCGGAGACAAGTCTGCGTATACCAGCAAGCAGAAGAGACAAGCCGAGCACATCGAAGAGGGCTACGAGCGCAAGGGCACGTCGAAGAAGGAAGCCGAACGGCGCGCCTGGGCGACCGTCAACAAGGAAAGCGGAGGCGGCAAGAAGACCGGTTCGGGACGCAAGCGCGCCGCGACCAAGCGCGCTTCGGCGAAAAAGACGTCGAGTCGCCGCAAACGCGCCTGACGCGAGCCGGCATCGCGGCGGCCGCGTTGCCGGCCAACTCCGGCTTCGCCTGAGGGCGAAGCGCTGCCCAATGGGCGACACGTCGGCGTGTGCGCCGCCGTCATTCGCGGAGACATTGCCATGAACGAGCTTTTCGCCCTGTCGATGCCCTGGTGGCATTTCGTCGTGCGCGGCGCGCTGTCGTATGCGGCGTTGCTGATCCTGTTGCGCCTCACCGGCAAACGCACGTTCAGCGACATGTCGCCGTTCGATATCGTCGTCCTCGTCATCGTCGGCGGCGCGCTGCGCTCGGCGATGATCGGAGCCGACTCTTCGCTGGTCGGTCCGCTGCTGTGCGTGGCGACGATTCTCCTGCTCGACAAGCTGCTGGCGCACCTGGCCGCTCGAAGCGAGCTCATCAACCGGATGCTGGAAGGAACGCCGCTGCTGCTGGCCGCGGGTGGACAGCTCGTCGCCGGAGTCCTTGCAAAGGCCGGCATCTCCAAGGAAGGTTTGGCGCGCGAGTTGCGCCTGCACGGGCTGCGTTCGCTGCAGGAAGTCGACGAGATGCGCCTGGAGCCGAACGGGAAGATCTCGGTGCTCAAGTCGCGCTAGCGTCCTGCGTCGCCGCAACCGGCCGGCTCGACTGGGCTTGCCCTTGCCGATCGCGCCGGAATCGCGACGGCGTATGGAGCCTCTGCGGCGACGGTGCAACTTCGTCGGAACCAGTCCTGCGGACTGCTCATGCCACCCTGTCCCGCCCCGGCAAGGTTCGTTCAGCTTGCACGTCATTGCGTGCTTGATTCCTCACGGGGGGGGGGGAGAAAATGAGTGCCGGCTGCAGCACGAGACAGCTGGGGAATCTCGCGGGCGCAGTCCTGGAGAGGAACTCGTGGTCGCGAAGAAGCGCGGAAAACGGAAGTCATCGCCGCAGTCCACCGAGCAGACGGCACTGCCAGGCGAAAACCCCGCAGCGCGCGAAGATGCCGATCCCGCGCATAGCCTGCCTTTTCACATCGTCTGCATCGGCGCCTCGGCCGGCGGCATCGAGGCAGTCTCGGCATTGCTGGCGGAGCTGTCTCCCGACAGCGGCATGGCATTCGTCGTCGTCCAGCATCTGGATCCGAAGCACGTCAGCATGCTGGCCGAAATCCTCGCGCGCAAGTCGTGCATTCCGGTGGCGACCGTCGAGAACCGGATGCGGGTCGAGCCAAACCACGCGTACGTCATCCCGCCGGGCAAGGACGTCGTCATCGGCAACGGCGTGATGCAACTGTCGCCGCGCACGCAGACGCCGGGCGTGCATCGACCGATCGATCACTTCCTGCGCTCGCTGGCCGAGGACCACGGCGACAAGGCGATCGGCGTGATCCTCTCGGGCATGGGCAGCGACGGTTCGCTCGGCATCGAGGAGATCAAGGCAGCCGGCGGCATCACGTTTGCGCAGGACCTCAG
>DATIEJ010000188.1:0-9695 GCA_035455825.1 Rhodanobacteraceae bacterium
GCAGCAGCTGCTGGCGCTGGCGATCAGCGGCCAGCGCAGCGACCTGCGCGGCGTCGCCCATCAGGTAGCCGACCTGATCTACGAGAAGATCACCGGCGTGCGCGGCGCGTTCTGGACACGCATTGCCTACGTGACCTCCAAGGGCAGCGGCGACGGCGCCTCGTTCGACCTCATGGTTGCCGACTCCGACGGCTTCAACCCGCAGAACGTCGTGCATTCGCGCCAGCCGCTGATGTCCCCGGCCTGGTCGCCGGATGGGCGCAAGCTCGCCTATGTCTCGTTCGAGCGCGGCAACTCGTCGATCTACATCCAGGAGATCGCGACCGGTTCGCGCGAAGTCGTTTCCGCGAACAAGGGCATCAACGGCGCGCCGGCTTTCTCGCCCGACGGAACGCGGCTGGCGCTGGCGCTCTCCAATGGCATCAACCCGGACATCTACGTGATGGACCTGGGCAGCCGCCACAGCACGCAGATCACCAAGCACTTTGCGATCGACACCGAGCCGGTTTGGACGCCCGATGGCCAGAACCTGATCTTCACCTCCGACCGCTCGGGCAAGGCGCAGATCTATCAGGCGCCCGCCACGGGCGGCGATGCGACCCGGATCACGTTCCAGGGCGAGTCGAACGCGCGTGCCTCGGTCAGCTATGACGGCAAGAAAATTGCTGTGGCGCAAGGTAACGGAAATGTGTATCGTATTGCGGTTCTGGATCGCGCAACGGGCGAAGCCAAGCCGGTTTCGGTTGGCAATCTCGACGAGTCGCCGAGCTTTGCGCCCAATGCGAGCATGATCCTGTACGCTGCAACGGAAGGACCGCGCGGCGTGCTCTACGCGGTGTCGGCAAATGGGCTGGTGCGTCAGCGCCTCGTTCTGGCCGATGGCGATGTACGCGAACCGGCCTGGTCGCCGTACCGCCAGCGTGGACAATAATTCGGCTGGCAGGAAGCTGCCAAAAAAAATCGCTTCTCCCCTTTGGCAACGATCGAGGCAAACAATATGAAACTCCCGATGCGCGTACTCCTGACCGCTGCTGTCGCCAGCGCCACGCTGGTCGCCTGCGCCAGCAAGACCAAGCCGGTGCCGCCGCCGGAACCGGTAGCTCACGAAAACGTCGAGACGACCACCGCCAAGACCACCGGCAAGTACACCGTCGAAGATCTCGACAAGGACTCCTGCCTGCGTCAGCGCGTCGTCTACTTCGATTTCGACCAGACCAACATCAAGCCGCAGTTCCAGGCCGCGATCAGCTGCCATGCCGCGTACCTGCGCCAGTTCCCGGGCGCGCGCGTCACGCTGCAGGGCAACGCCGACGAGCGCGGCACGCGCGAGTACAACCTGGGCCTCGGCGAGCGCCGCGGCAACTCGGTGTCCAGCGCGCTCGGCGCCGCCGGTGCCTCGACCGCCCAGCTCAATGTCGTGAGCTACGGCGAAGAGCGTCCGGTTTGCAAGGATCACAGCGAAGATTGCTGGCAGAAGAATCGCCGCGTCGAGGTCGTGTACACGTCCAAGCAGTAATTTGACCGCAATGCGTCCACGCGATGCGCCCAGGCGCATCGCGTAGGCTCGCGAGCGTGACAGGATGTCGTCGATCGCACTGCGCACCACGGACGGATTGACCAAGGCCTCACGAATGTCAGTGCACGCGATTTTTTCAAAGCAGATTTCGATCAATCCGATCCGGTTCATTTGCGCGGCCGCCCTGTTGGCTGCCGTTGCGTTCAGCGTTCCCGCCCAGGCCCAGCGCATGAGCCTGGCCGAACGCGTAACCAAACTCGAACAGGATCAGGCCGGCCAGAACGGCGCCCAGGCCAACATCGATCTGGTCAACCAGATCAATGCGCTGCAGTCGCAGGTGCAGACCCTGCAAGGACAGATCGAGGAATTGCGCCACCAGGTCGACGAGACCAAGTCGCGCAACAAGGAACAGTACATTGATCTCGACTCGCGCCTGGCGCGGCTCGAGGGTCGTGGCGGCCCGGCCCCGGCAGCTGCGGGTGCGGCAGCCGGCAACAATGGCCAGCTCCAGGACATCACGCTCGGCGCGACACCAGCGGCACCGCCGCCGGGCGCTGCGGTTGCCCCGCGTGCTCCAGGCGGCGCTCCACCGCCGAACTCGGCCCCGCCACCGGCGGCGGCAGCGGATGCGGCGCCAACGGCGAACGCCGGCGACGAGAAGGCCGATTACGACCAGGCATTCAGCGCGCTGAAGGATGGCCGTTACGCCGAATCGGCGCGGCGCTTCCAGGCGTTCATCGGCCAGTATCCGAACAGCGAGCTGACGCCGAATTCGTATTACTGGCTCGGCGAGTCGTATTACGTGACGCAGAACTACCCGATCTCGCTCGACACGTTCCAGAAGTTGCTGGCGCAATATCCGAACAGCCAGAAGGCGCCGGATGCGCTGCTCAAGGTCGGCTACTGCGAATACGAGATGAAGAAGTGGGACCAGGCCGAGGCGACGCTGAACCAGGTCGTGCAGAAATATCCGGACACGACCGTCGCGCGCCTGGCGCAAGGCCGTCTGCGCGCGCTCAAGCTCGAAGCTCGACACTGACGACAGTGGACGGGGCGCACATGCCCGGCAGCACAAGTCCGCTCGAACCGCCCGCACGCAAAGCGGAACGGCTGCGCATCACCGAGATATTCCACTCGTTGCAGGGCGAAGCGCGCGACGTCGGCCGGCCAACCGTGTTCGTGCGCCTGACCGGCTGCCCGCTGCGCTGCGTCTGGTGCGACACCGAGTACGCATTCCACGGCGGCGCCTGGCGCACGATTCCTGACATTGTGGAAGAAGTGGCAAAGTATCAAACGCGCCACGTCTGCGTGACCGGCGGCGAGCCGCTGGCGCAGAAGCGCTGCCTGTCGCTGCTGCGCCAGTTGTGCGATGCCGGTTTCTCGGTCTCGCTGGAGACCGCCGGCGCGCACGACATCAGCGGCGTCGATGCGCGTGTCGCCAGGGTCGTGGATCTCAAGGCACCCGGTTCGGGCGAGTCGGCGCGCAACCTGTGGAGCAACCTCGCTGCGCTGACGCCGCACGACCAGATCAAGTTCGTGCTGGCCGATCGCGCCGATTACGATTGGGCGCGCGGCGTGATGGCCGAACACGCGCTGGCCCGGCGCTGCGACATCCTGCTGTCGCCGGTCCACGGCAAGCTCGCGCCGCGCGAACTGGCGGAATGGATCCTGGCCGATCGATTGCCGGTGCGCATGCAGGTACAGCTGCACAAGATCCTGTGGGGCGAGGAGCCGGGGCATTGAGCGCCGCGCGTGCCGTGGTGCTCGTTTCGGGCGGCATGGACTCGGCCGTAACCCTGGCCATGGCGCGCGCGCAGGGCTTCGCCTGTCACGCCCTGAGCGTCGCCTATGGCCAGCGCCACGTCTCCGAGCTCGCCGCCGCCGCGCGTGTCTCGCGCACGTTCGGCGCGATCGAACACAAGACCGTGACGGTGGATCTGCGCAGCATCGGCGGCTCGGCGCTGACGGCCGATTCGATCGCCGTGCCGGAACGGGGCGGCGCCGGCATTCCTGCGACTTACGTGCCGGCTCGCAACACGATCATGCTGTCGATCGCGCTCGGCTGGGCCGAAGTGCTCGGTGCCGGCGACATCTTCTGCGGCGTCAATGCCGTGGACTATTCAGGCTATCCGGATTGCCGCCCCGAATTCATCGACGCGTTTGCACGATTGGCAAACCTTGCGACGAAGGCTGGCGTCGAGGGCGCGGCGATGCACCTTCATGCGCCGCTGATCCGCCTGAGCAAAGGCGAAATCGTGCGTGAAGGCGTACGTCTCGGAGTCGATTTTTCCGCGACGGTTTCTTGCTACCAGGCCGATGCCGACGGTCGCGCTTGCTCGCGTTGTGATGCGTGCCGGTTGCGTGCGCAGGGGTTTGCTGACGCGGGTGTGCCGGATCCGACGCGTTATGCGTAGGAATCGCGCTGCCGGACGTTCAGGCCAATTTGCTTGCGGGTACCTGCGGCAGCGAATAAACTGCGCGGCCCGTGACGGTCGTGGCATGATTCCTCTCACCCCTTGCCCCTCTCCCGCAAGCGGGAGAGGGGGAGTGATCGTCGCGCTTCGCGCGACAGCGTTATTTGATGAGTGCGGGGGCCGTTAGCTCAGTTGGTAGAGCAGCGGACTTTTAATCCGTTGGTCGCTGGTTCGAATCCAGCACGGCCCACCAATTCAACAAAGTGCGGTACGTATCAATCCGGGAATCGGTAGGTGTCCTGCGCTGCGAGCGGTCACTCTTCGGCTTTCCAACCGCGTCCCAGCAGGTCGCCGGAACGCCCATCGCAACGATCCTCGACCTTGCTGAAAGTCAACGTATCACCCTCGTGCTTCCAGCGGTACGTGCCGCTTTCCTCGCCCTTCGCACACGCCATCGGGCCCGATTCGTCGGTGAGCCTGATCTGATCCCCGTTTGCCGTGTACTTGCCGTCGACAAGCGCGCGGTCGCCTTGGCTCACCTTGACGTTCCCGTGAGTATCGAATTGGATCGAGATTTCGCCGGCCTTGTACTTTCCAGCCGGAAATGTCGGTGCGGCAACCGCGAGCGGCACCACAATCATCGAAATGACCGACAACGTGCAGGTGAGGCCTGACCGGATTTTTTGCGTGCTCATGTCTATCTCCTGTTCCGAGTTTGAACGGATCGTGATTGTTTCAACATCGCATTCGGCTTTGCCCATGTTCCAAAGCCGCCCGGCGGACTTGCTGGATTTGGCTGCACGATGCACGACGGGTTGCAGCGTTCGCCGTTCGTTGACCGAAGCTTTAATACCCGGCGAAGATCTTCTTGCACAGCATGCCGAGAGTGTGGACTGCAGGATCATCAGCGCCTCTCGCGCCGCCGGGCCCGGTGACCTCACATAACAGGTCGCCTTTTCGTGCGACGATGCGGTTGAGCTGCATGCTGCGCACGGCGGCGTCGCCGACGCCGGCCAAGGGCGCGCTCTTCTCGAAGTCGTCCATTTTTCCCGACGTATACATATCAACCGCAGCAATGCCCTGGCCCGGGCGCACGCTGATCGTCAGCGACGAGAAGCCGGCGGTGCTGAATTCGCAGCTCTGCGGGTCGCCGGGAATGTTCTTGGAACTTGTGATTGGCTCGTCGAACAGCCCCGCGACGTCCTGTGCAGAGATCAGCTTTCGCTCGCACGCGTTGCCGGGTGCCACGGTGGCAGATTGATCGGTCGCCTTGCCTGCACTGGCGCCGGTGCCGGATGCCGGCTGTGAACAGGCGACGACGGTGCAAAGCACGCAGGTTGCGGCCGCCGAGATTGTTTTTGGATGTGCCATGTCGTGCTCCGAAGCAAGTTCGCCAAGGATCAGGTGCCGATGCGCACAGGGCATGGATCCGTTTCCTCGCACTGGTTGCGGCGTCAGTAGTTCGGCGTTTCCAAACCGTTCCTGAAAATGCCGTCGAATGCTGCCAGTCGGGTCACGGCGATTTCCGTTCCACCGGGTATGGCCGTGTAGCCGGCGGCGACCAGCTTTCCTCTGGCAAAAGCGGCCGACAGCCCGTGGTTCGTGGTCGTGAGCAGGCCCAAGCCATCAGGCCGATCCGCGAAATAAACGCCTTCGGTACCGGTGCCGCCAAATCCGGTGTCGCGAGTGAAGTTCGAGTAGGTCATCGGCAAATCCAGCCGCGCGATGCCGAACATGATCCCGTACGGAGCGCCGGAAGCGCTCGGCTGGAATCCGGAACCGATCGCCAGCAGTTGCGGGTTCCTGGTGTCGTAATCGTCCAGGACCAGCCTGGTGATCGTATCGTTGCCGCCGCCGCTGCCGTAGACAAACGAAAATTTCGCCGGATAAAGCAGGCCGCTGGAGAAGTATTGATCGAGTTTGCCACTGGGATCGAGCAAGGCCAGCGCCGCCTGCCCTGAAGACTGTCCGCCGAGCGCGATATGGCCGGTGCCGGTGATGGCGAGCGTGTTGCAGTAGTCGCCGTCGTCGCCGAAATCGACCGTGGTCTGGCCGGCGTTGCCGAACGTGTTGTCGACGTCGTACAGATCGTTGCGGATGCGGATCGCCGCGAAGTCGTAATTGCCGTTCGCGCCGCGGTGGTAGCCGACCACGACGTAGCGCCCTTGGCCGTCGATGGCGAGATCGCTGGCGTGATCGTCCTGGTTCGCCCCCGTGCCGAATTGGTAGCGGAAGGGCTCGACCGTCTTGCCGTCGGCGCTGATGCGCGCGAAGAAAAACTGGTTGCCGTTGAAGTTCTGCTGGTAATACGTTCCGGCAACGTCGATGCTGCCGTCGGCCTCGATCACCACACGCGCAAGGTAGATGCGATCGTTCGGGCTATCGGGCACGATATTGGTGCCGCCGCTCGTCGTTCCGAAAGCGGAGTCCGGCGCGCCGCCCGCCGAAAACTGGCTGACAATGCCGAACGTAGCGCCCTCGAAATTGCCGACCGCAACCAGGCCACCGTCCGGCCTGATGGCGACGCCGTTGTAGGTACACGCGCCGTAGCCGGTAAGGCCTCCGGGAAAGCCGTTGCCGCCGTAAAAGCCCGTATCCAGGCTGCCGTCGCCGTTGAATCGCGCCAGGAAACAATCGTTCGCATTGTCGTTGCCGGTGATGACAATCTTGTCGTCTGACTGGATCGCCGTATCGGTTGCGGCGAGACTTGTCAGGCTCTGGTTTACATTCGATGGCGCCAGCGTCGATTTGCCGCCCGCGGCGAATGTTGCATCCAGCGCGCCGTCGGTCGCCAATGCGGTGCATGCGCCGGCTGCGAGAAGTGCGCAGAAGAAGAACCTTGTTGAAGCGTGCACGATTCGTTTCTCCAGCGGAAATCGCGGCGATGAAATCGAAACCGGATGCCGCATGAGGATTGCTTGCGGGCGACGAAAGGAAGGAGGCCGTGCATGCGGCCGGAACATTCAGCCGTATCCACATCCGGACGTCGCGCATCGTGCGGCGGCCGGTCGTCGCACGTCCTGTCCGTTTTTCTGGTATTTTTCTGGCGGAATTCCTGCCGTGGCCAAATCCTTGTCTGCGCTCGAAAAGCCGGTGTACCGTTTCGGCGATTGCGACCTCGATCCGCAAGAGCGACGGCTCCTTGTGCACGGACATCCGGTGCCGCTGACGCCGAAGGTGTTCGATACGCTGGTCCTGCTGGTCGAGCGCGCCGGACACGCCGTGAGCAAGGACGAGCTGATGACTGTGCTGTGGCCGCGCGGCTTCGTCGACGAGTCGAACCTGACCAAACACATCTGGTTGATCCGCAAGGCGCTCGGGGACGGCGAGCACGACGCGAGGTACATCGAGACGGTGGCGAAGGTCGGCTATCGTTTCGTCGCGCCGGTGCAGCGTGGGCAATGCGACTCCGCTGCGAACGCAAGCACGCTGGCGGAAACGCTGCCGTCCGGCACGCCGCGCGCGAATCGTGGCGATTCGCCCGCCGCCACCACGCCGGCGACGTCCACGGCAGAGCCGGCTGACGATATGAACGGCGCCGCGTCCCCAATCGAATCCATCGGGCCGCACGCGCCGTCGTGGAACCGCGTCTTCATTCTGCTCGGCGCCGCCGCAGCAGGCGCGTTCGTGCTGTTTCTGGCATGGCGCCACAGCGCGGGGACGGGTGAGCCACCGAGCGGGTCGGTCAGCGACACGGTTGCCATTGTTGAATTCTCCAATTTGTCGCAAAACCCGAAAGATGCATGGCTGGGACCCGCGCTCGAGGAGATGCTGGCGACTGAAATCGGCATCGACGGCGAACTGCAAGTGGTGGCGGATGAACTGGTGCGGTCGGCGCGCGCCGGTCTTGCCGCACCGACGGCCGGCGGTTATGCGCCGCAAAGCCTGGCGACGTTGCGCAAACGCCTGAACGCAAGCTTCGTGCTGAGCGGCGGCTACCTGGTCGCCGGCACCGCGGATGCTCCACAATTGCGCCTGGACCTGTCGCTGCAGAGCACGAAGGACGAAAAGATTCGCGCAAACTTCGCGCGCGAGGGCGCGGTCGCGGAGCTGCCGCGACTCGTTGCCGATGCCGGATCGCAGCTGCGCCTGAAGCTGGGTATCTCCGGAATCCAGGCCCAAACGCTCAAATTGACCGCGAATGCCCAGCCACCCAGTGCCGACGTTGCGCGTCGGATCGGCCTTGCGCTCGATGCCTTGCACAAGTTCGATGCCGGCCGCGCGCGCGACGAACTGCTCGATGCGGTCGCCCAGGCGCCGGGCTATGCGCCTGCCTACGTCTATCTCGCCCAATCCTGGTCGGCGCTGGGTTACACGGCAAAGGCTTTGGCGGCTGCGGAACAAGCTGCAACACATGCGGAAAATCTGCCCAGTGAGCAGCGCGTCCAGATCGATGCCCAGTTGCATGCAGCGCAATTCGATTGGCCGAAAGCGGTCGACGCGTATCGCAGGCTGGTCGAACTGCGACCGCAGAATTCCGACTATCGCTTGCAGCTGGTCGATGCGCTGCTGGACCAGGGCAAGCCGGCCGATGCCGAAGCAGCGATGGTCGAGCTGCGCAAACTGCCGGGTGCGAACGACGATGCACGTGTCGAGCTCGCGTCGGCGAGAATTGCCACGGCTCGCAATGACGACGGTGCTGCAGACGATCACGCAAAGCGTGCTCTCGTCCTGGCACGATCACATGAACAAGCTGGCCTGGTTGCCGAGGCCGAGCTGCAGCTCGGCATCGAAACCAGCGATACCGGGCCGGGAACCGACGGCGAATCCCTGTTGCGCCGTGCAGCCGCGGACTACAAGAACATCGGCAATCCGCATGGCGAGGCGCGAGCGCGCCAGAATCTGGCCAATCGGTTGCTGGATGCGAATCGGCTGCAGGAGGCGCGCGAAGAGTACCAGCGCGCGATGGCGATATATCAAAGCATCGGTGATCTCGGTGGCGTTGCGGCAATCTACGCGAATATGTCGCGCATGTTGTGGCCGTCGGGTGACCGCGACGGCGCGGAGACTGCGCTGCAACACGCTCTTGACCTGCGGCGCGAAACCGGCGATCTGCGTGGGCAGGCGTGGGCGCTGACCGGCTTGGCGACACTCAAATCGGACGAATCCGCCAGCGACGAGGTCGCCGACATGTACCGCCAGGCGATTGCCCTCGACGAACAGGCAGGCGATCACGGCCATCATGTATTCGCCCTGGCGCAGCTCACCGACGTGCTGCGGATTCGTGGCGATCTGCTGCAGGCGCAGGGGACGTGCGACCAGATGCAGAAAGAAGCGGCTGCGCTCAATGATCATGGCCAGGCTGCGCTCAACGCTACGTTCGAATGCGGTCAGGTCGCGCTCGATCGCGGCGACGTCGCGGCAGCGATCGCCCGCTTCGAAAGCGCTCTAACAGCGGCAATACGCCTGAGCGACTTTTCGACTCAGGTCAACAGCGAAATGGCCTTGGCGCAGATAGACATGGCGCGTCGGCAATGGCAATCGGCGCGAGCGCGCTTGTCCAGTGCCTTTGATGTCTCGAGGCGCGCCGGACTGCTGACGGGAGAAGCCGACAGTCAGGCGGCGCTCGCGCTTTGCGAGCAAGCGCTTGGCGATGCGGCAGCACGCGATCGTGCCGCGATGACTACGCGTGACCTGCTCAAGGGCATCACCGAACGCGGCGAAACGTTCGAAACCAGAATCGCCCTGGCGGAACTCGACGGGCTGATCGGCAAACGCGAGTCGGCGCTTGCGAGCCTGCGTGAAATGGCTGTCGATGCGCTGAA
>DATIEJ010000189.1:0-8862 GCA_035455825.1 Rhodanobacteraceae bacterium
CTCGCCTTCGGCGGTCACGAGGATGTTCGACGGTTTGAGGTCACGATGGACGATCAGGTTGCGGTGTGCGAACTGGACGGCGTCGCAGACTTTCAGCAGCAGCTTGACCCGCGCCGTGATGCCGAGCGCGCGCGCGTCGCACCAGGCTGTGAGCGGCAGGCCTTCGACATGCTCGAGCGTGAAGTATGGCGAGCCGGCGTCGCTGACCCCGCCGTCGTGAAGCTGGGCGATGTTCGGATGTGTCAGGCGCGCCAGCAGGTCGCGCTCGCGCAGGAAGCGCTCGTGCATCTCCGAGGACTCGAAACCCGAGCGCATCAGCTTCAGCGCGACATGTTGGTGAAACTGGCCGTCGGCGCGCTCGGCAAGGAAAACGCGGCCCATGCCACCTTCGCCGAGCAGCCGAAGCAGCCGATACGGGCCGATGCGCGTATTGACGAACGCCTCGTCGTCATCGAGCAGCGACGGCAGCAGGCGGGCGACGACATGATCGAAGCGCCTCGATTCGGGCGCCGATCGGGCCGCGAGGAGCGAGCTCACCTCGGCAAGCAGCGCTTCTTCCCCGCTGCATTGCGCAGCCAGCCAGGCGTCGCGCGAATCGGCCGGCTTGTCGAGCGCTTGCGCGAACAGCGCCTTGATCCGCGACCAGTCGAGCGTCGCGCCGCTCATGGCCCGGTCGCCGCAGCCAGTTCGCGTTGCAGGAATGCGCGCGCCAGTTCCCAGTCGCGACGCACGGTGCGTTCGTGGCGTCGCGTCTCGCGCGCGATGTCGTGGAAATTGAGGCCGGCGAAAAAATGCCATTCGACCAGGCGTGCGAGGTCCGGGTCGCGGGCCTCGAGTGTTCGCAGCGCGGCATCGAGTTCCAGCGTGCGTTCGAGATCGCCGGTTGTCAGGGTCAGTGCATGGTCCAGATCGGTGGCGTGCGCCCGCCCGCCGCGCTTGCCGGCGCAGCGCCGGCGCGCATGGTCGACCAGGATCTGGCGCATCGCGCGTGCCGCCAAAGCGTAGAAGTGCGAGCGGTCGCGCAGTGGCCGCGCAGCACTGTCGTGGAAGCGAAGGTAGACCTCATGGACGAGCGCCGTAGGCGTGAGCGTGTCGTCGGGCCGCGCGCTGCGCAGGGAATTGCGCGCGCGCCGCTTGAGTTCGGCATATACGAGCTCGTACGCCGAGCGCGCCGCATCGGCGTCGCCGGATTGTGCGGCATTGAGCAGCCCAGTCAGGGCCTCGACGTCTCGCATCCTTCTCCTGCCGCTTCCCCTGTACGGAAGTAGCGGTTGCGTCCACGCGACGGGAGCGCGCGCGTACTCAGAGCCCGATCATGCTCGCTGCGAACTCAACAACTCGTGAATGCAGCGCCTGCCGCGGCGATCGGTCGGCCGCAGGGCACGGGATCGGGCCAAGCTGACGAATTCGTCAGCATTCTCCAGAACTGCGTGTTCGTATTTCTCCTGAATCTGCGTGTCCTGCAAGGTGCAGGCGCACTCCGGTAGCGTCATTGGCTCGGGCGCGTGTCGAAACGCGGCGCTGAAGCTGTTCATGGATGCAAAACGTCTGGAGAGGCCGGTGCGAAACTTACAGTTCGCACCGGCGATTCGCCCAAGGCGTGTCAGGGGCTGGTCAGCGCGACCTCGTTGCTCGCGTTGCCGACGCCCTGCGCGTTCACGGCGCGGACGACATAGTAGTACGTGCCGACCGTCCGCTTCGTCGACGTGTCGTCGAACGTCGTCACGGCGCCGTTGGTCTTGCCGATCAGCGTTTCCTTGCCGGGGCCGGTGCCGCGGAAGATGCGGTACTGCCTGATGTCGGCGCCGCCGTTGTCCGGCGCATTCCAGCTCAGGTGCGCGCCGGACGAGTCGCGCGTACCGGCGAGGCAGGCGCGCTTCGGTAGTGTCGGCTCGGTGCTGTCGAATTTCGCAAACAGGCTCTTGCCGCCGCTCTGCCGCGCGACACGCATGTAGGCGACGAAATCGTCGAAGGCGGTACCGGCGATGCAACCAGGGCTGACGCAACCATCGCTGTAACCGTACAGCGCGCGGCCCTTGTCGTCGACAGTGATTTCGTTGAAGTCGAGCAGATTGCGATCCTCGTTGCCGCCGCCCTGCTGCCAGATGCCGGTGCGGCTCTGCACTGGATCGTCCGGCGCGGCGTTGACCGTAGTCCAGGTCTTTCCGCCATCGTACGTCGTCGCGATGAACGCGTACCAGACTCCCGGAAAGGCCTGCGACTGGTAGTCGCCGGGCTGGTTCGTGCCGAAGAAGCCGCAGGCCGCGCGGCCGGAGCTGCCGCCGACCGCTTCGGTATGCGTTGCGTTGACGATGCCGTGCGACTTGCCGACGTCGAAATCGTTGATCCAGGTTGCACCGCCGTCCTTGCTGACTTTCACGTGCACATGGCCTTCGAGCGGGCTTCCCGCCGCAACCGGCTCGTTGTTGACGTAGCAGTAGTAGGCCGTGCTGTCGGCATCGAGCGCGACCGAAGGATCGGCGCCGTCCGCCTGCGAGATTGAACCGGTGACGGCGAACTCATTCCAGGTCAGGCCGCCGTCGCTGCTCGTGACGCCGCCCTGGCGACCGTTGCACTGATTGACCGGCAGCCACGCGGTACCATTTGCGGCAATGTGTACATGTCCGTGCAGGCCGCCGCAACCCTGTGCGCCCTGGCCTGTATAGGCCGGTACACCGGGACCCCAGGTCATGCCGAGATCGAGACTTCGCTGGCACATCGCTGGGCCGACGATATCCTGCGAACAGTACAGCGTGTTCTCGCCCTGGTTCAGCGGTGTCGTCAGCAGCGCCGCCTGCGCCGGCGGGAACGGGCCGGTGCCGATCGTCTCGTGATCGGCGCCGCCGTCCGGCGGACCGATGCCGATCGGAATCCAGCTGTCGCCGTCGTTGTCGCTGTAAGCGTAGACCGCGTTCGCGCCGACGGTCGAGTTCGACGCGATCGTGCGGCCGGACTTCTGGTCGGTCCACAGGATCGGATCGAGTCCGGTGTCGGTCACGATCGACGATTTGTCCTCCCAGGTCGCCGGGCAGCTTTCGGGGTTGGCCGGATTGGCGACTTCGGCCGGCGTCAATCGCCAGATCGGGCCGCTATTCATCGTCATGATGCGGCCGGTGTGCGGGTTGAACCCGATGTTGAATTCGCCGTGGCCGTCTTCGGCCGACGTTCCGTGCGGCGCGTAGAAGTTCTGATAGCGCGGCGCACCCGGTGTCGTGCTATCGGCGCCGCCGAACGGCGCCGCCGTGCAGTTGCTCGTGCAGGCGGGCCCGGGGATCAGCTGTATCGTGACGTGCACCGTCTCGCCGGTCGGCGTGTACGGAACGACCGCGATCGTGTATTTCGACGTGCCGGCCGGCAGCGACAGAATGCTCATGTCGGCGACTTCGGGATTCGCGCTGCTCGCCGATTCCCAGTCGGCCGTTTCGCCGCCATCGAGTCCCGACACCGTGCCGCGGAAGAGCCACAGGTCGTAGTCGGACTTGCCGGTGCCGGCGTCGGTCCAGCTCAGCGTCATTTCGACGTGGGCCTGCGGATAGGTTTGCGCGTAACCGCTCGGTAGAGCGACGCTCAGCGCGTAGAAATCGCAGACCTCGATCGGGTTGTTGCACTCCGGCCCGATGTCGTATTCGGGAATCGGCGTCGGATTCGGTTGCAGGAACGGTCCGGACGAGTACGCCAGTGGTCCGGACGTGGGCGTCAACGTACCGGCCGATGGCGTCGCCGCCGAAGCGGCGAAGGGGAGCAGCAACACGAACAACACACACGAACGCAAGCGCACGGTAGCAGGCATGTCGAGCTCCTCTGTCAGCCCATTGCAGCACTCCGTGGCGTCCCTCCACGCGCATCCCGCGCCGCGGCCCGCATATCGATCGCTGCGGTCACCGCGAGGCGCCTCGGACTACTGCATCGGCGCTGACACATTTCGATCAGGCGTCGCGAGCCTACTTGCGCGGGACTGAATCGATCCGTAATCGCGCAAGCGCGGTTGCAGCATTGTGGAGGAGTGGAAACGTTTTCACGCGGCTGAGCTACGCCGCGGCGCGCGCGCTCATGCAGCGAACTGAAGCCTTGCGAGCTCGGAATACAGGCCGCCCTGGCGCATCAGCTCGGCGTGCGAACCCTGTGCGACGATGCGGCCTGCATCCATGACGATGATCCTGTCGGCCTGCTGAACGGTCGCGAGCCGGTGCGCGATAACCAGCGTAGTGCGGCCGCGCATCAACCGCTCGAGCGCATGGTGCACGGCAGCTTCCGATTGCGCATCGAGGTTGCTTGTCGCTTCATCGAGCAGCAGGATCGGCGCATCCTTGAGCACGGCGCGCGCGATCGCGATGCGTTGCTGCTGCCCGCCGGACAGGCGCACACCGCGTTCGCCGAGGTGCGCGTCGTAGCCGTCGGGTTGCGCGGCGAGGAATTCGTCGGCTTCGGCGGCCTTCGCGGCGGCGATCACGCTGGCTTCGTCGGCATCGACACGGCCGAAGCGGATGTTGTCGCGTGCGCTGGCGCCGAAGATCACGGTGTCCTGCGGCACTAGCGCAATCGCGCCGCGCAGCGTCGGCAGCGCGATCGACTTGAGGTCCGTGTCATCGATGCGGATCGTGCCGCCCTGCGGGTCGTAGAAGCGCAGCAACAAGTGGAAAACAGTGCTCTTCCCTGCGCCGGATGGCCCGACCAGCGCAATCGTTTCGCCAGGAGCGATGCTGAGGTTGAAGTCGTGCAGCGCGGGCGCGTCGGGACGCGAAGGGTAGTGGAACTCGACATGCTCGAAGCGGATCGCACCGCGCAGCGGCTGCGGCATGACGACCGCCTGCGCCGGCGAGCGGATCTCCGCCTGCGTCGCCATCAGCTCGCCGATGCGCTCCATCGCGCCGCTCGCACGCGAGATCTCGCTCCAGACCTCGGTCAGCCCGCCGATCGATCCGGCCGAAAGCACGGCGTACAGGACGAACTGGCTCAGCACGCCGGCCCCAAGTTCACCGGTCATGACCGAGTGCGCGCCGCTCCACAGCACCAGCGTGATCGCGCCGAAGATCAGCAGGATCACCAGCGCGGTCAGTCCGGAACGCTGCGCGATGCGCCGGCGCGCACTCGCGACGGCGCGAACGATTGCGGTGTCGTAACGCGCGATCTCGACCGGCTCGCGCGCATAGGCCTGGACCGCGTACATGGCATTGAGCGTCTCGTTGGCCACCGCCGCGGCGTCCGCGATCCGATCCTGGTTCGCGCGCGACAGCTTCTGCTGGCGCCGGCCGGCGAGGACGATCGGCAGGATGACGAGCGGAATCACGAGCGCGGCGTAGCCGGCCAGACGCGGACTTGTGGCGACCAGCATCACGGCGCCGCCGACTGCGGTTACGATGCCGCGCAGTGCGACGGAAATACTCGAACTGACGACGGTCTGCACGAGCTCGGTATCGGCGCCGAGGCGCGAGACCAGCTCGCCGACGCGAGTGCGCTCATAGAACGACTGGTCGAGCGTGAGCAGATGCGCATACAGGCGGCGGCGCAGATCGGCAACGACGCGTTCGCCGAGCAGGCTTATGCAGAAATAGCGTCCGGCCGTGGCGAGCGCCAGCACGACGGCGACGACGAACATCCCGGCGAAAGTCGCATTCAGGGTCGCAGGGTCGGTGTGCGCGAATCCGCGATCGATCATCAGCCGCACGGCCACCGGCAGCGACAATGTCGCCAGGGATGACAACGCCAGGAACGCAAGCCACCCGGTGAGCAGCCCGCGATACGGAGCGAAATACGGCAGCAACAGGCGTAGTGCGGCCAGGCGCGGACGCAGCGTAGCGGCGCTCTCTTTCGGTTCGCTCATCGTGAATTCGTTTTCGTCGTTCGCATCGCGTTAGGCATAGGGTACTTCAGGTGTGGAAGCCGCCGCATGATTGCCTGCGGTCGCCTGACTCGCGCTGTCCTGCCGGTCGCCGTCGCTGCGTTTGTGCTGTTCGATGCGCTTGTGCCTGCATCGACAACTTCCGGCACGCGCAGGCAGGAAAAACGGTCCGGCCAGGGAACGGCCAGGGGTCCAATCGGGATCCGTGGGCCTGAACATGATTGCGGCCGAATGCCGGAATTCAATCCAGCACGCGCATTCTGGATTGCCCGCGGGAGACATCGGCAAGCAGTGCGCGCAGTTCGTCGAGCCGCACCGTTGCTACCCGCACGCGCAATACGGCTCCGTCGCCGACGAAACCTTCGGACAATTTCTGCGCGCCGAAGTCGGCCAGGCGCGCGTGCATCAGCGGCAATGCACTGAAGCCGAGGCCGAATTCGACTTCCGACGTCTGGATCAATTCACGCTTCGTGCTCGCGCGCAGGCATTCGGCTGCGCAGCCGCCGTAGGCCCGCATCAAACCGCCGGCGCCGAGCTTGATCCCGCCGAACCAGCGCGTGACGACAACGACGACCTCGTCGAGACCCTGGCCGTCGATCGCCTGCAGAATCGGCTTGCCGGCGGTGCCGGCCGGTTCGCCATCGTCGTTGAAGCGGTAGTGCTGGCCGACCCGGTACGCCCAGCAGTTGTGCGTGGCGCCGGCATCAGCGACGGCAGTGACGAACGCCATTGCGGCATCGGGGCTGGAAGCACTGGCCGCGTTTGCCAGAAACCGGCTCTTGCGCACTTCCTGCGCGAGTTGCGCCGGCGCGGCAAGAGTGCTGCGCGGACCGGTCATTCAAGGTCGCGCAAGTCGTCCGGCAACTTGTAGTCCGGGTATATTTTGCGGAATTCGCCCAGGCTGCGCACAGCGTCGTCACGATGATTGTCGCGCAACATCGCGCGGATGTTCTCAAGCCAGTGTTCCGGGTACAAACTCGCGTTCGAATCCTTCGAGCGGATCTTTTCGTTTTCCTTCTGCTGCGCCGCCTGCCCGGAAATTGCCGGCACGACCGGTTGTTCGCGCGCCGTCCCTGCATCTGCTGGCGTGTCGGTCTTTGCTTGCGGCGCAGCCACGGCCGAAGCGGGTGCGCGTGACGGTATCGGCGCAAACGCTTGCGGGGCCGGCGATGCGGGAGGCGGTGCAGCCTGCTCGGGCTTCGACGGCGCCTTGGCGCTGCCTTGCACTGCCGCGGGCGCAGCGCGCAGCTCCTCCTGGCGCCGTGGGTCGGCCGGTGCCGCCGCCGCCGCGGCTTTGTCCGAAACCGGCGGGACTGGCTGCGCTGCGTTCGAGCGGGCCTTGCTGGTATCGCGATCGTGCAAATTCTGCCCTGTGCCCGTCGCCATGATCTGTTTGCGTTCGACTGCATCGAGTTCCGGCGCGCGCTTGCGCGCCGGCGCCGGTGCTGGTGCTGGTGCTGGAAAAGCCTGCGGTTGAGCAGTGGCCGCGGGCTCCTCGGATTTGCCCAGTCCGCCGGCGGCAGCGGGGCGATTTTCCGTGCTCTCGTCGAGCCTTCCCGCCTTTTCGAGCGCCTGCGCTTCTGAAGAGGGCTTGGCCGCTTCCGTTTCGGATTGCGCCTTGAGTTTCGCCGTCGTCGACAGCGATGCAGCGCCTGCCGGCGCTGCCGCGGTTTCCGCCGGCGGCGGCGCCGGGGACAGTGGCGCCGCAGCCGGAAGCGGCGCGTCGACCGAGCGGACGCTGATCGCGTCACTTGCCGGCGCACCCGTTTCGGTGCGTTCGCCGTGCCAGGATGGCCCGAGCCGAAATGCAATGCCGGCAGCGAATACGACGCCTGCCGCGGCGCCGAGCGCTGGAAGCCAGCGCCCTCTGCGGCGTTTCTGCGAGTCGGCTTGCGCTGTCGCGGCCAGTTGCGGGTTCAGCGCCCGATGCGCCATCGCGCGCACGGCGCCATCGAGCCGCGGATCCGGCTCCATCTGCGGCAATTTGCGATAGGCCGCTGCGAGCCGCGAGTCCTCCTCGGCGAGAAAATCCGCGAATTCGCGCTCGAATTTTTCGTTGCTGCTCATTCTGCCAACTTCTCGCGCAGCTTCGCGAATGCGTAACGCAATCGCGACTTGACGGTCTCGTGTCCGGCGCCGGTGACCGCGGCGATTTCCTCGAGTCCAAGACCACTCTCGACACGCAGCAGGAATGCTTCACGCTGTTCCGAAGGCAGGGCCTCGAGCGCCAGTTGCAGGCGCCGGCGCTGCTCGAAGTCGCTCAGAACCGGTTCGGGACGGTCCGACTCGGGCGCATCGAGCTCGCGCATCACGGTTTCGGTTTCCTCGGCTCCTGCCTGCGGCCGCGCCCGCCGAAAACTGTCGACAATCAGATTGTGCGCGATCTGCAGCAACCAGGTGCTGAATTTCGACTCGACGCGGTAGCGCGTGCGCGAGGCGATCAGGCGGCTCCAGGTCTCCTGGAACAGTTCGTCGGCGCTGGCGCGATCGTTGATGCTGCGCAGGATGAACCGGTACAGCATGCCGCGCTGGCGCTGATAGAGGGCGTCGAACGCGCGTACGTCGCCTTGCGCGTAGGCGAGCATCAGTTCCTCGTCCGTCTTGTCGGCCCCCATGTGCGCCAAGAGTACGATAATTCGCGCAACGGAATCACGCTTTCGGGGCTCCGGAGAATACCAAGGAAGTGTAAAGCCAGGGTCGATTGCCAATGCTGTCATGAGGGATGCAACGGCAAATGCACGCGCGCGGGGTTAACATGATGATCGGGTTGGGATTTGAATGCAGATGACGGACAGAACACGCCGATGATCCGGGAAATCCTGAAGATGGGTGATGCGCGCCTGTTGCGCGTCGCCAAGCCCGTCGAGGCTTTCGATACCCCCGAACTGCACGCATTGATTGCCGACATGTTCGATACGATGCACGCCGCCGGCGGCGTCGGTCTGGCCGCGCCGCAGATTGGCGTCGACCTGCAGCTCGTGATCTTCGGCTTCGAACAGAACGAGCGCTATCCCGATGCACCG
>DATIEJ010000190.1:0-8232 GCA_035455825.1 Rhodanobacteraceae bacterium
CTGCGGCCGCACGACGTCGACACTGTTCCAGGCGCTGGCCAAGACCGTGCAGGAACACGTGCGCGCGAAGATGCCGGAATGGCGCATCAAGTACGACGGCGTCGAGAACATGACCCTGGCCGTCATGGGCTGCATCGTCAACGGTCCGGGCGAGTCCAAGCACGCGAATATCGGAATATCGCTGCCCGGCACCGGCGAGGCGCCGGCCGCGCCGGTGTTCATCGATGGCGTGAAGGCGATGACGCTTCGCGGCGACAGCATCGCGCAGGATTTCGTCGACGTCGTCGAGAACTACGTGACGCGGACGTATGCCACGCGTGGGGTGGAAAAGCAGGCCTGAGGGCAGAGGGCTGAGGGCTGAAGATCACGAGCAGGCTGCCATGAGCACTTCGCTTTCCGGCCCTCAGCCCTCAGCCCTCAGCCCTCAAGTCACGGACAGGTCGTCCCGGCGAGCGTGGTCGCCCGCGTGATCGGCAGCGAGCCTGTGGGCGGGTAGCCGGCGGTCGTCGAATTCCAGTTCATCGTGCCGTTGTTGCAGTCGGTGAATTTGAAAGTCATCGTGCCCCACGGCGTGACCGTGTCGTCGGCATGAGTGAATTGCGGCGGGAACTTGGCTCCGAGCGACAGGAACGTCGGCAACGTAACCGTGTCGCTGGCCGGGTCGTACTCGCCTTGCGCAAACAGCCAGGTCTGGCCGCTGCCGCTGGGCGTGAACACGAACCAGATCGCGACCATGACATTGTTCGGCAGGATTTCGAACTGGAAGCCATGACCCGCCTGGTTCGTGCTGGGGTCGAACCAGTTGCCGCTGAGGCCGGGCTTGATCGTGAATGCCGATGCGACCGCATTGACGGTGATCGAGCCGGTCATTCCCATGCCCCCGTGCTCGTCGCAGCGGTAGGTAATCCGGCCGGGCTTCGTGAAAGTCACCGTCGAACTCCACTCCGTCGTCGACGGATCGCCGGTTGCGCCGCCGACGCCGCGACAGCCGTTCGCGCAGCGGAACGAATCGTCGTCGGCGTGGACATTGTGCGATATGGCAACACCGCCCAGGTTCGTGAACGTGACTGTGTCGCCGACGTTGATCGTCACGTCGGGCGGATCGAACATCAGGACCGGTGTCGTCGTCCCGCCGCCGTAGTAACCGCCGCCGCCGCTGGTCATGGCGCCGCCGACGCTGACGTTGACGTTTTGTGCGGCATTGACCACGCCGCACAAAAGGATTGCAGCAACTGCAGAAATTCCGGCGCAACGCATAAACGTACCTCCACGGATGGTGCTCGCGAGGCATTCGGCCGGCCGGTCGTGAAGCGCCAGCGTGCCGGCGGACTGTTCGCGACCGGCGAGATTGCAGTACGCTGCCTCGTCGTCGCAGATGAGTACCTGATCGGATGAGCAAGGTTCAAAGCTTCGTCGTCGCCATTCCGGCGCGCTACGCCGCTACGAGGCTGCCGGGCAAACCGCTGGTGTCGATCGGCGGGGAGCCGATGGTCCTGCAGGTTGCGCGGCGCGCCCTGGCGGCCGGCGCGGATCAGGTCGTGGTCGCAACCGACGATGAGCGCGTGGCCGAGGCATTGCACGGTGCGGCCGTGCGTGTCGTCATGACCAGGGCCGATCATGTTTCCGGCAGCGACCGGCTGGCCGAGTGCGCCGAACAACTCGGCTGGCCCGACGACACGATCGTCGTGAACCTGCAGGGCGATGAACCGCTGGCGCCGCCGAGCGGAATCCGAGCGGTTGCGGCGGCGCTGGCCGAGGGCGAAGCGCCGATGGCGACGCTGGCAGCGCCGATCACCGACGCGCATGAATTGTTCAACCCGAACTGCGTCAAGGTCGTCGCCGACGGCAATGGTAATGCGCTGTATTTCAGCCGGGCGCCGCTGCCGTGGGCACGGGACGCTTTCTCCAGCGGCCGTGACATTTTGCCGCCAGCGACGCAATTCCTGAGGCATATCGGAATCTACGCGTATCGCGCCGGCTTCCTGCGCAAGTTCACGGCGCTCGCGCCGACGCCGCTCGAGCGCGCCGAAGCGCTTGAACAGCTGCGAGCGCTGGAGCACGGATATCGCATCGCGGTGCGAGTCGCTCCGGAACCGTTTCCGGGTGGCGTCGACACGCCGGAGGATCTCGCGCGAGTGCGCGCGTTGCTCGGCGCGTAGGGTGGGCATTGGCCCACCGGCTCTTGGCGTTCAGGAGGAAAACGGTGGGCCAAGGCCCACCCTACGAGTGATAAACGCGTTCGCCGCCGATCCAGGTTTCGCGGACCTGCAACGCATCGTCGAGCACGACCAGATCGGCCGCGTATCCGGCGGCAATCCGGCCATGACTCGCGCCGAGTCCGAGAAATTCGGCAGGGTAGGTCGATGCCATGCGCAGCGCCTCTTCCGGCGCAATACGGCCTTGTTCGATCGTGTTGCGCACGGCCGCCGCCATGTCCAGACTCGAACCGGCGAGCGTGCCTTGCGCATTGACGCAACGTCCATCGCGGCAGGTGATCGTCTCGCCGTTGAGTTCGAATGTGTCGTCGGTCGACCCCACCGGCGGCATTGCATCGGTCACGAGAAACAGTTTTCCCTGCGCTTTCGCGGCGAGCGCAATGCGCAGCACGGCCGGATGCAGGTGATAGCCGTCGACGATCAATCCGCACCAGCTGGCCGAATCTTCGAGCGCGGCGCCAACGACACCGGGCTCGCGGCTCTGCAATGGCGTCATCGCGTTGAACAGGTGCGTGAACCCGCGCATGCCGGCGTCGAGCGCGTGCCGCGTCGCCTTGTAGTCCGCCGCGGTGTGCCCAGCCGCGACGATGACCCCGCGCGCCGCCAACGTGCCGATCGACTCGGCCGAGACCTGTTCCGGGGCCAGCGTGAGCAGCGTGCATCCGTGTCGCAGCGATGCCGCTAAAGCGAGATCGTCTTCTTTCGGAATATGGAACTTTGCCGCATTGTGGATTCCGCGGCGGTCGGGCGCGAGGTACGGGCCCTCGAGATGGATGCCGAGCACGCCAGGCGCGCCGGCAGCGATCGCCGCGTCCACGGCCGCGATCGCCGTGCGCATGACATCGGCGTCGTCGCTGATCAGCGTCGGCAGGAACCCGGTCGTGCCGAACCTTGCGTGCGCCGCGCCGATGCGCCGGATCGTATCCACGCTCGGCGCATCGTTGAACAGCACGCCTCCGCCGCCGTTGACCTGGCAATCGATGAAACCCGGAACCAGGCTGGCGCCGTTCAGATCATGCACCTCGGCGCCGCGGACGCGCGGGTCGGCCGCGTCGACGATGGCGCCGATGCGGCTGCCGTCGACGAGGACGGCATGCCCGGCGAGGAATCGTTCGCCGGAGAGAACGCGGCCATTGACGAACGCCTTGGTCATCACACCGTTTCCGTGACCTTGCGCAGGTGCGGCGGCATGTCGGGATTGCGGCCGCGGCGCAATGCCAGCGCATTCGCGGCGCGATAAAAACTGGCGATCGTCACGATCGGCGTGCACGCAGGGTGCTGCGTCGTACTGACCGGAAGGCGATCCGGGCCTTCGTCGTTGCCGGCGATCCAGACGTGCGCGCCGCGCTCGCTGAACTGGCGGGCGAGGTCCAGGGTGCCGCTCGACGTGTCGTCGTCCTGGGTCAGGAACAAGACAGGAAAACCCGGACCGACGATCGCCATCGGTCCATGGCGTACTTCGGCGGCGCTGAAAGCCTCGGCGTGCAGGCCGCAGGTTTCCTTGAGCTTCAACGCGGCCTCCTGGGCTGCGCCGAGACCGAGACCGCGGCCGACGACGAACAGGTTGCGCGCGTCGGCGAGGCCGTCGACCAGTGGCGACCAGTCCATATCCCAGGTGTTGGACAAAGCCTGTGGCACGGCGGCAAGAGCGGTGCCCAGCTGCGCGTCGTCCTTCCAGCGCGCGGCAATGTGGAGAATGGCAGAAAGCGCGCAAATATAACTCTTGGTCGCGGCGACGCTGAGCTCGGGGCCGGCGCACAGCGGCACGACGCTGTCCGCCGCTTCGGCCAGCGGCGAGTCCTCGACATTCACGAGCGCGACGACATGCGCGCCGGCTTCGCGCGCCAGCTGTGCCTGGCGGACGAGATCGGGACTCTTGCCGGACTGCGAGACGGCCAGGTACAGCGCGCCCTCGAGCCGCAGCGGCGCGGCGTACACGGAACTGACCGAAGGCGACGACGACATCGTCGCGCAGCCGAGCTGGGTTTCGAATACGTACTTCGCATACGTCGCGGCATGGTCGGAACTGCCGCGGGCCGACGTAACGACGAATCGCGGCGGATCGGCGCGCAGGCGCGCGGCGAGGCGCGCGACAGCCGGCTCGTTGCGTTCAAGCTGGCGCGCGACCGCGGCAGCGGCTTCGTGCGCCTCGCGATACATGGCGGTCTGCTCGGGAGCAGGCAGGGTGGCGCTGGTCATGGTTGGCGTTCGCTCTGCAGTTCGGCAACAAAGTCGTAGGCGTCGCCGCGATACAACGACGTGGTGAATTCGACGATGCGGCCGTCGTCGAGGAAGGCGCGGCGTTCGATCGACAGCGCCGGGCTTCCGCTGGGCAATCCGAGCAGCCGCGCCTGGTCGTCGTCGAGGGCGACGGCGCGCAGTCGCTGCAACGCGCGCGTCGGCCGGCAGCCGATCGCATCGAGTGCGTCGTAGAGCGACAACTTGATCGAGCGCGGGTTCGGCAGCAGCGTGTGCGGCACGACCGTGTGTTCGAGCGCCAGCGGCTTGTCGTCGGCGAAACGCAGGCGGCGCAAGCGGATGACACGCGCGCCGGGCGAAAGATTCAGCGCCATCGCTTCCTCGGGCGTCACCTCGCCGATGCCGCGCTCGAGGAATTCGACGCGCGGCTTCAGGCCGCGGGCGCGCAGGTCATCGGTAAAACCGGTCAACTTCGAGAACGACTTGACGATGCGCTCGGCTACGAACGTGCCGGCGCCGTGGCGCTGGATCAGCACGCCGTCTTCGACCAGGCCGGCGATTGCCTTGCGCACGGTGACACGCGAAAGGGCGAGCTGCCTGCACAATTCGCGCTCGCTCGGCAGCGCGTGGCCAGGCGCGAGTGTGCCGGACTTGATCGACAGCTGGATCGCCCGGCGCAAGCGCGCGTAGGCGTGCGGTTCGCCCGACGGCGCGCTGCGGGCGAGGTGACGATATTCCTGGGCGATGGTTGGTTGCACACCACAATAATACCAGAAACATACCAGTTAGGCGCAACTGGCGTTCCGGCTCTGTTGTTCGCCTGTCGCGTTCCGGCGCAGAATTGCCGCGACTTGGGCTTCCGGGGCCATCCGTGGCGCACCGACACGCGATCCGCAGTTCCGGCTTGCCCTTGGTTGCGCGAACTGGTATTTTACTGGTATTCAACGGATGACAGCGTCCGTCCCATCCACAGCACAGGCAGGTGGTCCGTGGTTTCTCAAGCATTGCCGGTCGGCACATTCGATCTCGTGATCTTCGGCGGCACGGGCGACCTGGCGCGGCGCAAGCTGCTGCCGGCGCTGCTGCAGCGTTTCGCCGACGGCCAGATCGAGGCGCACAGTCGCATCATCGCGATTGCGCGCGACGCGCTGTCGGCAGAGGAATACCGCAGCCACATCCGCGCCGACCTCGCCGCCGGGCTTCCCGGTTCGGCGCAAGCCGGCGACGTCGTCGACGATTTTCTCGCCCATGTCGACTACCGCGCGATCGACGCCATGCGCGACGCCGGCTGGCCCGAACTGCGCGAACTGCTGGCGGCCCCTTCCGACCGCGTGCACGTGTTTTATCTGGCGACCAGTCCGGATCTGTTCGCCGGCATCTGCGAACGCCTGCGCGAGCACGGCCTGAGCGGCGACAACGCGCGCGTCGTGATCGAAAAGCCGATCGGGCGCGATCTGCAAAGCGCAATGAAGATCAACGATGCGGTAGGTCGCGCTTTCGAAGAGCGCCAGACGTTCCGCATCGACCATTATCTGGGCAAGGAAACCGTGCAGAACCTGCTCGCGCTGCGCTTCGGCAACGCGTTGTTCGAGCCGGTCTGGAAGGCCGAGCACATCGACCACGTGCAGATTACCGTGGCCGAAACAGTCGGTGTCGGCCAGCGCGCCGGCTATTACGATCGCGCCGGCGCGTTGCGTGACATGGTCCAGAATCACATGCTGCAGCTGTTGTGCCTGGTCGCGATGGAGCCGCCGGCTTCGCTCGATCCCGATGCGGTCCGCGACGAAAAGCTCAAGGTGCTGCGTGCGCTGCGCCGCATCGACGGCCAGAATGCCGGTCAGCTGAGCGTTCGCGGCCAGTATCGCGCCGGCGCGGCCGACTCGCGCGCGGTGCCCGGCTATCTCGAAGAAGTCGGCAACGCCGAATCGCGGACCGAGACATTCGTTGCGCTGAAGGCCGAGGTCGGCAACTGGCGCTGGGCCGGCGTGCCGTTCTATCTGCGCACCGGCAAGCGGCTGACCGAGCGCGTGTCGGAAATCGTCGTGACGTTCCGCGCGATTCCGCATTCGATTTTTGCCGGCGTCAGCGGACAGATCCAGCCGAACAAGCTCGTGCTGCGCTTGCAGCCCGACGAAGGCGTGAAACTGTGGCTGATGAACAAGGTGCCCGGACCAGGCGGCTTGCGCCTGCGCGAGGTGCCGCTGGACATGACGTTTGCCGACACCTTCGGCGGCCGCCAGCCGGAAGCCTACGAACGTCTCCTCATGGACGTCGTGCGCGGCAATCCGACGCTGTTCATGCGCCGCGACGAGGTCGAGGCGGCGTGGCGCTGGATCGATCCGATCCTGGCGGCCTGGTCGGCCAGCGAGGAAGCTCCGAAACCGTATACCGCCGGATCATGGGGCCCTGGAGCTGCGGTCGCGCTGATCGAACGCGATGGACGCACCTGGAACGAGGAAGTCGCTTGAGCGACAGCAGCAACAATCGGGCGCAGCGTTACGTCGAACACGACTTCGCGAACAGCGCGGAGTTGGCCAGCGCGCTTGCCGAAGATGTAGCGGGCAGATTGCGCGCGGCAATCGACTCGCGCGGGCAGGCCCTGCTTGCTCTCTCCGGCGGGACGACGCCGCTGGAGTTCATGCACGCCTTGTCGACCCAGCAACTCGAGTGGTCGAGAGTCATCGTCACGCTATGCGACGAACGCTGGGTGCCGCCGCAGCACGATCGCTCGAACGCGCGCCTGGTTCGCGAAGCCTTGCTGCACGACGCGGCGTCGGCCGCCCGATTCGTCCCGCTGTATGTCGACGCGCCGGATCCGGAGTCGGGCCTCGGGCAGGTCGACGCCGAGATCTCGTCGCTTCCGCTGCCGATCGACGTGGCGGTGCTCGGTCTCGGCCTCGACGGTCACACGGCGTCGCTGTTCCCGGATGGCGACCGCATCGACGCTGCGCTCGATGCGCGCGGCAGCGCGCTGGTGCTGCCGATGCGCTCGCCAAGCGCAGGCGAGCCGCGCATCACGTTGACCTTGCCCGCACTGGCTGCTGCGCAGTCCTTGTACCTGCACATCGAGGGCGCGGAAAAGAAGCAGGTGTTCACGCGCATCATGCGCGGCGAAGATGCGTCTTCACGAAGTCCACTGCGCGCGCTGATGCAGCATGCCGGCGCGCCGTTCGTCGTCTACTGGTGCGATTGACTTCGCACCGCAGGAACTGATGCCATGAATCCGACCGTCGCCCGTGTCACCGAACGCATCGTCGAGCGCAGCCGCGCGTCGCGCTTGGCATACCTTGCGCGGATAGCGGCGGCGCGCGATTCCGGACCGCATCGCCGCCGACTTTCATGCGGCAATCTCGCCCATGGCTTTGCCGCATGCGGCGCAGGCGACAAGGCGTCGCTGCGCGCCGCCCAGGCGCCGAACCTGGCAATCGTCACGGCCTACAACGATATGCTCTCCGCGCACCAGCCGTTCGAGCGCTATCCCGAACTGATTCGCGAAGCCGCGCGCGCGGTCGGCGCAACGGCGCAGGTCGCCGGCGGAGTGCCGGCGATGTGCGACGGCGTCACGCAGGGCAGGGCCGGCATGGAACTGTCTCTGTTTTCGCGTGACGTGATTGCACTGTCGGCGGCCGTCGCGCTGTCGCATGACATGTTCGACGCCACGCTGTTCCTCGGCGTCTGCGACAAGATCGTGCCGGGCCTGCTGATCGCCGCGCTGACATTCGGCCATCTACCCGCGGTTTTCGTTCCGGCCGGACCGATGACCAGCGGCATCGGCAATGAAGAGAAAGCGAAAGTCAGGCAGCTGTACGCCGAAGGC
>DATIEJ010000191.1:0-4881 GCA_035455825.1 Rhodanobacteraceae bacterium
TCGATTGCCAGCATGGGGTTGAGTCACGCGATCGCGCGCGGCATCTACATCGGCCTCGGCAAGAAGCATGGCGAATTCGTTCGCACCGCCAAGAGCCGGCGCCTGCACAAACGGCCGAGCGCGTTCGCGTCGGTGCGCGAAGAACTGCTGCTGCTGATCGCGATCGTGCTGGCGATCTTCGGCGTGCTGCAGATCGTCGAGCAGGTCAGCGCGCTGCTGCGTCACCAGGAGCTCGACCAGTACCTCAACGGCACGCCATTGCTGACCCACTACATCGAGGGCAAGCTCTGGGTCGCCATTCTGGCGGCGCAGGCGATTCCGTATGTCTCGGCGCTGATCGGCGCGGCCGTGGCGGCAAGGTCCGGGGAGAAGGCCGGCTGAAGCTGTCGCGCCCGTGAAAGCGGCGCGTTGCGCCGGCAGCCCGGCCAGCGATTGCGCCTTGCCGCTTCATGGCGTTCATGCGGGCAACGGCGCGGCTCGCCACGGGCACGCACGATGGCCTATGCTCGCGGCTCGACATTTGCCAGCGCAACCGCAACCGGAAATGGTTTTCCGCCCAGTCTCCGCCTCCGTTCGCCGCCCGCCGCGATTCGCGCGCGAGCTTTTGGCCTGGGCCTTCGGACTGCTGGCCTCCCAGGCGCTGCTGGCCGGTACGCTGAGCGTGCAGATCGACGGCGTCGACGACACGTTGAAGCCAGCGGTGACCGCCGCGGCCGAAATCATGCAGTACGACAAGCGCGAGGTCAGCGCCGCGCAGGCACGCCGCCTCTATGACCGCGCGCCGGAGCAGGTCGCCAAGTCGCTCGAGGCGTATGGCTATTACAACGCTACCGCCGATGGCGAACTGAAGGAGGCCGCGCCGGGTTTTGTTGCCGTTCTTCACGTGCATCCCGGCGATGCGACGACGGTGGCCACGCTGAAGATCGATGTACCCGACCCGGCGCGCGACGAAAAGCCGGTGGCCAAGGCACTTGCCGACTTCGTGCCGCGCCAGGGCCAGCGTTTCGACCACGGCGCGTACGAAAAGAGCAAAGCCGCCGTGCAGGCCGCGCTCGTCGCGACCGGCTATCTCGACGCCAGCCTGACGACGCACCGCGTCGAAGTGTCGCGCGGCGCCAACCGGGCGAGCGTCGAACTGCTGTGGTCGCCTGGCGTGCGCTATCGCTACGGCAAGACGACGTTCTCCGGAGACCAGTTCAACGAGGGAATGCTCGATCGCTACGTGCCATGGCACGAGGGCGACTTCTATGCGCAACTGCAGTTGCTCAAGCTGCAGCAGCGCCTGATCGACGCGGACTATTTCGGCATCATCGACGTGCATCCGGACCTGGAAAACGCCCACGACGGCGTGATTCCGATCATCGTCAACCTGGCGCCGGCGAAGCGCACGGTCTACACGGCCGGCGTGTTCATCGACACCGACATCGGCTTCGGCGTGAAAGGCAGCGTGCGTCGGCGCTGGGTCAACGGGCTGGGCCACAAGGCCAAGGTCGAGGTCGAGCTGGCCCAGCGCCTGAAGTCGGTCGCGGCCACGTACACGATCCCTTTGCCCGGGGAGAACAACCGGAATCTGAACTTCGGTGTCGCCTATCTCGATCAAAACACCGAGACGACGACGCAGAAGACGGCATCGGTCGTAGCCAACGAGACGCGGCTGTGGCGCGACTTCAACCGCACGATCGGCGTGCACTTCGTAACCGGCGATTTCACGATCGTCGATCCGAACGGCAACAAGGCGCTCGACCAGAAAGGCCACTCGACCCTGCTCTATCCGGAAATCGTGCTGGAGAAAAAACGTGCCGACGATCCGCTGTTCGTGCGCGACGGCTACGTGGTCACGGTCGCCGCGCGCGCCGCGACCGACTTCCTGTCGGACACACAGTTCGCGCAAATCCGCGGCGACGCGAAGTGGGTACATGCATTCGGCGACAGCCAGCGCCTGATCGTACGCGGTTCGCTCGGTGCAATGGAGGTCGGCAATTTCGACGACCTGCCGCCGGATTTGCGTTTCTTCGCCGGCGGCGACCGCTCGATTCGCGGTTACGCGTACCAGACGATCGGTCCGGAGACTCCGCAGGGCCTGGTCATCGGCGGCCAGGACCTCGTCGTCGGCAGCGTCGAATACGAGTACTACTTCAAGCCGAATTGGGGCATCGCGACGTTTGTCGATACCGGCGACGCCTTCACCGGGTTCGGCAACTTCAAGACGCGAATCGGCACCGGCCTGGGCCTGCGCTGGCGTTCGCCGGTCGGCATGGTGCGCGCGGACATCGGCGTGCCGGTTAACGATCCTTACGGCAAGACCGGCGTACAGTTGCATCTGGTTATCGGACCGGATTTATGAAGCCGATTGTTATCGAGCGCAACCCGCTCCGCCCCCTCTCCCGCTGGCGGGGCGAAGCGGCGCGCTTGCAAGCCACTGGCTTGCGCGCCGCTGAGCGCCCGAGCGCCTTGCGCGAGGGCCGGGGGTTGCTTGGCGAAGCGCAGCTGAGCCTAGCAACGGCCGGGGTGAGGGTGGCGGAGGATGTGCGATCGGCCTTCGGACGTACCACCCTCACCCGCCGCGCGGTGCGCGTCGGCCTCTCCCGCCAGCGGGAGAGGCGGGAGCAGCAGTGCCGGGCCCTGGGTTGCAGCCAAGGCGTGAATTGCGGCATGAGGCGCAGCACATGAGAAAGTGGCTCAAGCGCATCGGCATCGCCGTGCTCGTGCTCGTGTTTCTCGGCACGGCGTTTTCGCTCTGGCTGCAGTACACGCAGTCCGGCGCGCGCTTCGCGCTCGCGCGCGTGCAAGGCGCGATGGAAGGCAAGCTGGCGATCGCCGACGTCGGCGGCTCCCTGTCGGGCCCGCTGCTGCTGACCGGCGTGCGTTACCGCGACCCGAAGGCAGGTGTCGACGCGAAGATCGGCACGGTCAAGGTGCAGTTCGCCTTGAGCAAGCTGCTCGGCCGGGTGCTGCAATTCGAGAACGTCGATATCGACAACGTCGACATCGTCCTGACGACGATCCCACCGCCGGCGGTTCCGCCGCCACCAACGCCGCTGCAGCAGCTGCTCACGCCGCCGCTGTCGATCATCCTCGATCGCATGCGCCTCGGCCATACGCGGATCGTTCTCGATACGACTCCGTTGTTCGCGCTCGACAGCCTCGAGCTGTCCGCCAGCTGGACCAACGCCGGCCTCGCCGTGCGCCAGTTCGCGCTGCGTACGCCCGAAGGCAGCATCGACCTCAACGGCGCGCTCACCTCGTACACGGACTACAGCGGCAAGGCCAAGGCCGACCTCGACTGGAAGGTTTCGCAATATCGCGTTGCCGGCAGCCTGGATTTCAGCAACGACGGCCACCAGTCGACGTTCGCGGTCACGCTGACGCAACCTTTTCCGGCCACCATCAGCGGCACGCTCGTGCCCAGCGCGCCGGCGTTGCCGTGGACGCTCGCCCTCGACGTGCCGGCTTTCGATCCGAAGGTGATCGCGCAGGGCGGTTCGCTCGAGTCGCTCGCGCTGAATCTGCGCGGCAGCGGCGATCGCAATGGCGGATCGGTCAGCGGTAATGTCGATGCGAATGCGCATCGCGTCCTGCTCGATCCGTTGAAGTTCGCGCTCGCAGGCCAGGTCCTGACGATCGAAAACCTGCATCTGCGTTCGCCCGAGGCGGCCGGCACGCTGACGGCGAAAGGCAAACTGCAGCTCGATGCCAAGCCGCTCGGCGGCGACGTGCAGTTGTCCTGGGACGGCGTCGAACTGCCGGCCGACCTGGTTGGCCAGGCGCTGGCGACGCACGGCACGATCGATGCGAGCGGCACGGCCCAGCAGTTCGCCGCGCACGGCGAACTCGCGCTCGGTCCGCCCGGCAAGCTTGCCCAGATCGCACTCGAGCTCGACGGAACGCCGGAAAAAATCGCCCTGCATCGACTCGAGCTGAAGCAGCCGCAAGGCAGCCTCAGCGCGAGCGGTGAAATCGTCCTGCAGCCGCAGGTCGGCTGGAGCCTCGACGCCAGGGCCGACCGTTTCGATCCCGGCGCGCTCGCTGCGCAATGGCCCGGCTCGCTGACGTTCGCCTTGTCCACGAATGGAAAAGTGGAAAAAGATGGACCGAGCGGCAAGCTGCGGCTGGACAAGCTGACCGGCACGCTGCGCAAGCGCCCGCTCGGCGGCGACGGCGAGATTGCCTTCGCGCCGCCGCTCAGCGTCGACGGCGCGCTGAACCTGTCCTCGGGCAACAGCCACGTGGCGTTGCGCGGCAAGGGCGGCACGCAGACCGATGCAAGCGTCAATCTTGCCGTGGCCAGCCTCGGCGACTGGCTGCCGCAAGCCGGCGGCAGCATGCAGGGCGACATCTCGATCAAGGGCGCGTGGCCGAAGCTGGCCGTTGGCGCGACGATCCACGGCGCCAGGATCGCCTACGCCGACTCGCACATCGACGCCTTCGACCTCGTCGTGCAGGCGCACGATGTCGCCGCCGCGCCCGGCGGCAGCGTAGCGCTGAAGGCGACACGCGTGGCCTCGGCCGGTTATCTTTTCGACACACTGACCCTGGATGCCGATGGCGACCAGGGCAAGCATTCGATCAAGCTCGCCGCGCACGGAACGCCGGTGACCGTCGCGCTCGCCCTCGGCGGCACGCTGACGACCAAGCCGAATCAGGCGCCGGCCTGGCGCGGCACGCTCGACGCCTTGAATCTGCAGATCAAGGACCGGCGCGAATGGCAGCTCGCGGCACCGGCAACCGCGAGTTATGCCGCCGGTGCTTTCACGCTCGGTGAGTTGTGCCTGCACGCCGAAGCGCCGAGCATCTGCGTGTCCGCCGCCAGCCGCGCCGACGGTAGCCTTCAGTCGAAATACACGTTGCAGCATCTGCCACTCGGCGTCATCGCGCGCCTCG
>DATIEJ010000192.1:0-6605 GCA_035455825.1 Rhodanobacteraceae bacterium
TGAACGCGGCGCGCGAGCCGAACGGCTTCGCGATGGCGGCGATGCGCCTGTCGACGTATCGCAAGATTCACCCCGGCACGCTCGAAGAGATCGTGTTCTACGATCACCCGAGCGGCTACGCGCGCGTGCACGGCTCGATGATCTGGCTCAAGGAAAACCAGAACAACCCGACCGCGAATGCCGCTCTGCCCGCGGCCGCGAAGTAGGACGAGCCCGGAGGTTCGCGCTTGGCCGCTCCGCGGTCAGGCGGCGTATGGCCTGCTTGTCAACGCGGAGCGTGGGGTTGCGTTAATGAACTGCGCAACCCCATCGAGCCTACCGAAGGAGGTCACATGCAACGCAGCCTGATCGCCATGGCGATGTCGCTGGCGCTCTGCGCCTCAGTCAACGCCCAGGAACAACCTGCCGCTGTCGCGGCCCAGCGCGACGCGAACCAGCAGGAACGTATCGAGCAAGGCCTGCAGTCCGGACAGTTGTCGAGCAAGGAGGCTGGCCAGCTTGAGCGCGATGAGCAACGCCTCGACCGTACGCAGGCAAACGACCTGAAATCCGGCGGTGCGCTCACGCCGCAGGAGAAAGCGCAGATCACGCGCCAGCAGAATGCGGTGAGCCGCGACATCTACCAGGACAAGCACAACGCCGTGACGGGCAACCCGAACTCAGCCTCGTCGCAGCGCCTGCAGGCCGACGTGCAGCGCAACGCGAACCAGCAGCAGCGCATCGCGAATGGCATCAACCATGGAACGTTGTCGAACAAGGAAGCCGGGCACCTGGAAGGCGGCCAGGCGCGGATCAACCGCAACGAAGCCAATGCCGCGGCGAACGGCCACGTCGGCGCCCGCGAGCAGGCGCACATCCAGGGCCGCGAGAACAATCAGAGCAAGCACATCTACAACAAGAAGCACAACGCGACCGAGCGCGGCGAGAAGCACCCGTAGGGGTGGGCCGTGGCCCACCATGCCGGGTGGGGATCGATGCCGGCTTCGTATCACGGAGCCGGCAATTTTTCGGGAAGAGGCTGGGTGAGGGGACGACGCGTCGCGACTCCACAGCGCACAGAATCGTCTGCGCAGCCCCTCACCCAGCCTCTCCCCGAACGTCTCCGGGTCGGGATGGTCCTACTGCAATGTCACGTGCATGCGGTTGTCGTCCGAAACGCGGTCGACGAGTTTGTTGTACGGATCGATGCCGGCTTCGTACGGTTCGCCGTCGACCGTGATCGTCACGCTGCTGTCGCCGTCGGCGACCATGCGTTTTTCCAGGTAAAGGACTTTTTCGTTCTGCTCCTGGCCGTCGGGCGACCTGGCGAACACGCCGATGTCGACCGGGACGTCGAACGTCGCTTTGGTTTCCTTGCCGATGCCATCGACGTAAGTCTTGCCGGCGTGCAATGACAGCGTGACGTCGTACCTGCCGTCGTCGCGCTTCTTCGCGGTCGCGCCGGCAACGCGGTCGTCGAAGATCGTGATCTTCTCGAACAGGTCCGTGATCAGCGATGCGTTCTGCGGACCGGCGTCTTCGCGCAGGTAGGCGAGGAATTCTTTCGTCGTCGTATACGGCGGCTGCTGGAATGCCTTGTCGTGGTCGTAGCGCGCGAGCGTCTTGTCGACCTGCGCCTGGCCGAGATAGTCCTTCAGCGAGTACATCACGATCGAGCCCTTGCGGTAGTGGATGTATTGCTGGTTCTCGTTCAACGCGAGCGGCATTTCCTCGACGACCTCGCCCGAGCGGCCGCGCAGGTAGCGGTCGAGTTCGTACTTGAGGAACTTGCGCATTTTCGGCGCGCCGTATTCCTGTTCCTGCACCATCAGCGCCGAGTACTGTGCAAACGTCTCGTCGAGCATCGTCACGCCCTGCGTGAACGCGCCGATGACCTGGTGCGCCCACCACTGATGGGCGACTTCGTGCGCGGTCACGTAGTACGCGTAGTCGATCGACTCTTCATCGCGCAGGTCGGCCGTGAAGCCGATCGTTTCGGAGAACGGCACCGTGTTGGCAAAGCTCTGGGCGAAGCGCTCGTAACCCGGGAACTCGAGCACGCGCATCTGGCGGAACTGGAACGGAGCGAACGCCTTGCCGAAGTACGCCAGCGACTTTTTCATCGAGTCCATGATCCGGTCGACGTTGTACTCGTGTTCCGGATGGTAGTAGACCTCGAGCGAAATGCCGTCGAGCGTGTCTTTCCTGACCGCGTATTTCGCCGACTGGAACGAAAAGAAACCCAGGATCGGCTTGTCCATCTTGTAGTGGAAATAGCGGCGGCCGTTGTCGGTCCATTCCTTCTCGAGATAACCCGGAGCGAGCGCGATCTGGTCCGGCACGGTCGACACCGTGGTCTCGAACGTCACCCAGTCGGCGTCGCGGCCGAGCAGGCTGAACTGGCGCGCCGACTCGTCGTCGATCTTCGGCATGCGCGGCGCCGGACCGAGCCCGTATTCGCGCCGGTCGTTGCGGTCCTCGAGCTGGCCGGTCTCGTCGTAGCCGAAGTGCGGGAACATGCGGCTGTCGAGCAGTGTGCCGTTGTCGACGACCTTGTAGTCGTCCGGCGTGTTGCGAAAGCCGCGGCTCCACAGCTGCAGGGTGTAGTCGAAGTCCATTGTCGCCCCGGCAGCGAGCGGCGTCTTGAGCTTGTAGATCGCGTAGCCGTGCGTGCGGTCGTCACTGACGACATCGTGCGGCGCGAACTTCAGGTCGATCACGTTCATGTCGTACGGAATGCGCACGTGCAGGTCGCTGATCGGCTTGTCGGTCTTGTTCGCGAGCACGTAGTGGCCGCGCACGTCGACCTTGCGGTCGTGCGGATACATGTCGACGTCGACCTTGACGTCGGTGATCTTCGGCTGCGGCAGGTCGCGGTACTGGCGATAGGTTTTTTCGTAGTCGGCCTGCTGCTGCTTGGCCAGGTCGCCCGGCACGTAGCGGTTGATGATGTTCGTGTTGTAGTAGATCCAGGCGCCGAGGCCGGCGAAGGCGAGCAGCGATCCGGCCAGCAGCACGCGCGACGGCATGCCGAAGCGCTGGCGCGCGATGCGCGCGCGTTCCTTCCAGCCCTGCGCCGTGCCGCGCGACCAGAACAGCGCGGCGACGACGAGCAGGGCGACCGACAACGCGAACCAGTAGGCGCGGAACCACAGGTGCGCGGCGAGGAAATGGCCGTAGCCGTTCATGTCGGAGTACGGCAGGTCCGGCGCGCTGCCGAAGTTGTACAGGTGATGGTCGTAGTGCAATTGCGCCAGAACGATCCGGCCGACGAAATACAGCACGATCAGCAGGTAGCCGACGAACTTGTTGTTGGCGATGACCTGCAGGAACAACGCGAGCGCGCCGACCAGGCCGAAGCGCAGCGTGTTCAGCGCGATGTCCGACAGGTACAGTCCCGGCTCGATGTGCGTATAGCCGCGGATCAGCTGGTAGGCCAGGCACTCGAGCGAGCCGGCGACGAGGAACGCCACGATCACGGCGGTCATGGCGGTCAGCTTCGACAGCAGCGGAATCCAGTCCGGCAGCGAGAACGCATCGGTCACTTCGCTGATGCGCGCGCTGCGTTCGCGCCAGACCAGCTCGCCGGCGTAGAACGCGATGATGATGACGAGCAGGAAGTTGTAGCTGCCGTCCATCGCCTCGTTCATCAGGTGCGTGACCGGATACAGCTTGGTGCCGAACAGCTCGTTGCCGAGCCCCAGCGCCCCGCCGAGATTGAACAGTCCGCAGATCAGCATGACCAGGAACGCAATGCCGGTCAGCACGCCGCGCGTATCGAAGGCCGCGAGCTTGCGGTACTGGGCGAACCGCGCGGCAAAGCCCGTGTGCAGTGCGACCGGCGGCAACACGACGGCGGCGGACACGTGCCCCGCCACGGCAGGCTCCGCAGCGACGGCGATTTTCTTCCGCCGCCAGAGCCGCAGACCTTCGCGATCGGGACGGAACCAGGCGACCGCTGCGGTGATCATCGCCGCGCCGATGCCGAGCCACAGCACGCGATTGAGGAGGAACAGGCCGGCGATTTCCGGCAGTTTCGTGTTGCGGTCCTCGGCCGACCAGTAGCGCGTGGCGACATCGAACGCACCGAGCCCGAACGGGTCGAGGATCGCCCCGAGCGTCTGGTGGTCGGGGCTGTCGGTGGCGACGGCGGCGATCGTCCACAACACGAAGAATGCGATGACGCCGACATACGTGCCGAGCATCGAACGCGTCAATGTGGCCAGCAGGAACAGCATCGCCGAAACGAACAGCAAATCCGGAACCAGGACGACGCCGAACGCATAGGCGTATGCCCCGAAGCTCGTCGGCCCGATGCGTTGCGGATCGACCCACGGCATCATCACGCCGAGCAGCATGCCGAGCGCGACGAACACCATGACCGCCAGCGCGATCGCATAGCCGGCGGCAAAGCGGCCGCCGAGATAGGCACGCCTGGAAATCGGCGTGGCGAAGAACAGTTCGCTCGTGCCCGCCTCGAAATCGCGCAGCGCGGCTCCGGCAACGAAGATCGGACCGAGGAACAACGACAGGATCGTGCCGATCAGCGCCAACTGATTGACCACGACATACGGGGCGTTGCGCAGCGTGTTGCCGATGCCGCCGCCGATGCGCACGTGATCCGAACTGATCACGGCCGCGGCGAGCGCGCAGAACGCGAACGCGATCATCCAGAACAACGGACTCCTGAGCTGCTGGCGCAGCTCGAAACGGAAGATCTCACGGAACATGATCTTCTCCGCTCAGGCAGCGCGCGCGGCGGCTTGAAGCCGCAGCTGGCCGAAATAGACGTCCTCGAGATCCGGCGACACCGCGTCGAAGCCGCCTTCGGGCAGGCTGTCGGCGAGCACGTGCAGGATCGTCTTGCCGCCGGCCAGCCGCGTCGACAGGACGGTCATGCGATTGCGGTAATCGTCGATCGCGGCATTGGCGATCGTCTTGCGCCAGACGCGCCCATCGAGCGCGCGAATCGCCTCGGACGGCTCGCCGGTCAGGCGCACCTGCCCCTGGGCGATGATCGCCATGCGCGGGCACAGGTCGGTGACGTCCTCGACGATGTGCGTCGACAGGATCACGACGACGTTTTCGCCGATCGCGGCGAGCAGATTGAGGAAGCGGTTGCGTTCCTCCGGATCCAGGCCTGCGGTCGGCTCGTCGACGATGATCAGTTGCGGATTGCCGATCAGCGCCTGGGCGATGCCGAAGCGCTGGCGCATGCCGCCGGAAAACGTGCCGAGCTTGCGCTTGCGCACGTCCCACAGGTTGACCTGTTTCAGCAGCGCCTCGACCAGGGCCTTGCGCTCGCCGCGCGCGGTCACGCCCTTGAGCACGGCGAAATGATCGAGCATCGCCTCGGCCGAAACCTTCGGGTAGACACCGAATTCCTGCGGCAGGTAGCCCAGCGCGCGCCGCGCCTCGGGCTTGTTGGCGAGCACATCCAGGTCGTTCAGGCGGACGCTGCCGGTATCGGCATCCTGCAGCGTCGCAATCGTCCGCATCAGGGTCGATTTGCCGGCGCCGTTGGGCCCGAGCAGGCCGAACATGCCCTTCGGAATATCGAGCGTCACTCCTTTCAGGGCCTGCACGCCGTTGGCATAGGTCTTGGACAGATCGCGGATCGTCAGCATTGCCGGGTCCCCTGAAAATGGATTGAATTGGATGGGTAAGTGTATTACCTATATATAACACCAACACGGGTGGCCGCCGAATGGGCCGGAAGTCACGAGCGCTTAAACGCTTGCGGCCCGCCTGGCATCCCAGAACATTCGCGCTGACTGGGACCGACCTGCAGCTATGCGCTTGCAAGCTACGTGTCGCGCGCGTCGCAAAGCAGTCGCGGCCGTCACGATTTGCGCATGACGCGTGTCAGCCTGGAACGCAGGTTCGCCGGCGTCGCTGCCATCAGCGCAAACGATCGCGATGCTGCAACCCGATCGACCCATCGCGCCGGGCCGCGGCGTTGCGCTATTCTCCCCGCTCCTTACGCGAAGTAGTCGCGGCGGCGGATACGAGGGCGACATGGCGCAGGTCAGCGAGGTAAAGGTTCCGGACATCGGCAACTACACGAACGTGCCGGTGATCGAGGTACTGGTGAAGCCCGGTGACACGGTGGCCAAGGACCAGGGGCTCGTCACGCTCGAGTCCGACAAGGCGACGATGGAGGTTCCGTCTCCGATCGCCGGAGTCGTCAAGGAGCTGAAGGTCAAGCTCAATGACGAAGTTTCGGAAGGAACGGTAGTCGCGTTGATCGAGGCGGCGGACGCTGCGACGTCGGCGAAGGCTGCAACTGCGCCGGAGAAAACTGCGGCACCTGCGGCACCTTCGCCTCTCCCGCCGGCGGGAGAGGTCGCCGCGCAGAGCGCGGCGGGTGAGGGTGGCGCCGGGAAGAACGCTACGGGTCAAGCGCCACCCTCACCCCAGCCCTCTCCCGCCAGCGGGAGAGCGGGCGAAAGCGCGGCGTCGGATGCTCCGCGTTCGCCACCGGTCGCGTTCGGCGCGGACACGGTCATGCCCGACAAGGTGCCGTACGCAAGCCCGGCGATCCGCGTGTTCGCGCGCGAGCTCGGCGTGGACCTCGGCAAGGTCAGCGGCAGTGGCCGCAAGAACCGCATCACGAAGGAAGACGT
>DATIEJ010000193.1:0-3196 GCA_035455825.1 Rhodanobacteraceae bacterium
CGAGAGTCTGCGGCGCCGCGGCGACGACGAAATCAAACGCGCACAGCAACAGCACCAGCGCGAATACGCGCATCGTTGAAGCAAGCATGGCCTTCCCCCTGTAGGAATCCCCCGGCGCATTCAAACAGGCCGCCGTCGCGCCGATATATCACAAAGACAACATGAGCGCCAGCTAACGTTCAAGCGCCTGTGATCGGGTATCGGAACCGGGGAAAGACCGGTCGGCGACGGCTCCACGCTTCCCTGGCGGCGTCCCGCCTCGCTGTCGGCTTGCTGCGCGCTTAGTGCCCGCCGATGAAGTCCGGTTTGCCGAGTTCGACACCGTTGTGGCGCAGGATCGCGTAGGTCGTCGTGACATGGAAGTACACGTTCGGCAACACGTAGTCGCGCAGGTAGTTCAGCCCCTTCAGGCGCAACTCGCCGGCGCGCGTCTGCAGCACGATGTCGCGATCCTCGCTGCCAGCGAATTTGGCCGCATCGACGCTGTTGACGAACGCCAGCGTCTTGGCGATGCGCGCCTTGAGTTCGACGACTGTCGTCTCGTTGTCTTCGTACTTCGGAATTTCGGTTGCGCTCAGGCGCGCGGCAGCACCCTTGACCATGTCGCAGGCGATCTGCACCTGACGCGTCAGGGCGAACATGTCCGGCGCCAGGCGCGCATTCAACAGCACGGCCACGTCGAACTTCTTCGCCTCGGCGAATGCCGCGGCCTTGTCGAGGAAATTCGAGAGGTTGCCAAGCATGCGATTGGCGGTCGGAACGAGGGTGTCGCGCATCGTGATTTGCATGTGAACTCCTGGTGGCGGATGGCACGTCGACGTGAATCAACGCCGATGGGACCAACACATCGAGCCAAACCTTTCGAAATCAAGCTGGGCCGGATCGGTGCCATGTCTGAATCCGGCGGCGACAGGTCCCCGTGCCCGCCTTCGATGGTGAGCGGTTTTCCGTTCTATGCGAAAATCCAGCCGCCGGCCCCGTAGCTCAGTTGGATAGAGCGTCCCCCTCCTAAGGGGAAGGTCGCACGTTCGAATCGTGTCGGGGCCGCCAATTCCACGTCCGCCCGTTGTATACTTTTTACAATATGGATATCAAGCATCACGCGGCAGCACCGTCAGCACGCGCACGATGAAGGCGTGCAATTCCGTCATGTAGTTGCGAAGGAACTCCTCGGTGCGAGCGTCGGTGACCTCGCCGTTGGCTGTGATGAGCCCGGGCTTGAAGTGAATGTACGCCTCGACCATGTTCATCAGCGGCGAATTGCAGAAGCACAGAACGCCGCGCAGGCTCTGTTGCGCCAGCGCCGTGCCGAGCGGTCCCGGCGAGGCGCCGATCACGGCCGAGGGCTTGCGCGCGAACGAGTTCTTGCCCCACGGCCGGCTGCCCCAGTCGATGGCGTTCTTCAGTCCGCCGGGAATAGAACGGTTGTATTCCGGCGTAACGAAAAGGACCGCGTCGACTTCGGCGATGCTCTGCTTGAACGCGCGCGCGACCGGCGGGAAATCCGCATCGTAGTCCGCGCTGTAGAGCGGCAGGTCCTTGATCGGGATCTCGCTGAGCACCAGTTCGGGCGGCGCGAGCGCAACGAGAGCCTTGGCGAGCAGACGGTTGATCGACGTCGACGAGAGGCTTCCTACAAAATATCCGACTTTGTACGTGGTCATGTGCGTGTCCCTGGTTGGGTGCTTCGAAGCTGCAGCCCGGCGGAAATTTCATGCGTCGCGGGATGATCAGCCGGCCAAACGTCTGCGCGCAATGGGACCTTGATCCCAGGCCCCTGACCAACGGCTAAAGGGAGCCACGCGCCATGCGGGACTTGGCCCTCTTCGTGCCGGACTGAAAGGAACTCCCGGGCGCTACGAGGACATTCCCCGGTGCCACGCAAGCGCACTAGCCACGCAATCGGCCAGGCTGCGGCTCGGCTTCCAGCCAAGCGTCGAGGCAGCCGCAGCGCTGCTGGCAACGAGGCTCGGCGGATCGCCCGGCCGGCGCTCGACGAACTCGGCCTCTGGCCCGCCGTCGCACCGTGCCCGGCAAGCGGCGAGCACCTGCGCCACGGAGTAGCCCTGTCCGCAGCCGAGATTGAACGCGCGGAAGCCGTTCGACGCGGAGAGCAGATCGAGCGCAAGCAAATGAGCGTCGCACAAATCATCCACGTGGATGTAGTCGCGGATGCAGGTGCCGTCCGGCGTTTCGTAGTCGTTGCCAAAGACCTTTACCGGCCCGGCCGACGGATCGATCGCGGCGCGAATGACATTCGGGATCAGGTGGGTTTCCGGCTCGTGCGCCTCGCCGACCTCGCCGTCGGGGTCAGCACCGGCCGCATTGAAGTACCGCAGGCTGACTGCGCGCATTCCATGTGCGCGGCAGAATTCCTCGATGACACGTTCGGCCATGAGCTTGCTCCAGCCGTACGGATTGATCGGAGCGCAAGGGTGAGCCTCGTCGATCGGCGTGTATTGCGGATTTCCGTACACCGCGGCCGTCGATGAAAACACGAATTTTCCGACCCTGCCCTCGCGCATCGCATCGAGCAGGTTGAGCGTTCCGGCCACGTTGTTGCGAAAGTACAGGCCCGGTTCGCGCATCGATTCGCTGACGATCGAACGTGCCGCGAAGTGCATCACGGCATCGATCGGATGTTCGCGAAACACATTCGCGAGCGCAGCCGGATCGAGCAGGTCGGCGCGGACCAGCGGCCCCCACTTCACGGCCCACTCGTGCCCGGTCGACAAGTTGTCGAAAGCGATTGGTACATGGCCGGCGCGCGCGAGGCGCTTGCACATGTGCGAGCCGATGTAACCGGCGCCGCCGCAGACGAGAATCTTCATGGCGCGGATTGTTGCACGAAGCGCGTGAACCCTGGCCTATGGCGAATGCAGAACAGTGCAACACGCAGCACGAGCCAGCAAGGAGCGACGCCGGCCAGGTGCACTCGCGCAGTCCACCAGGCAGCGCGCGTCGCAGCGCCGGGATCACGAAAGCGGCAGTATTTTTCCGAATTCCGGAAGTTGCGGAGACGCTGAAGTCCCCTGGGGCATGAGGCGGCCGGCAGCGCCGGCCACCCCCATGCGCGTTGCTATTCCTTCCAGGTCGGCACCCTGCCCGGTGTCCACGGCGCTCCTGCTGCTTCGGCTGCGTTCTCCAGCCCGACGAGGTCGGTCATGAAGGCACGCAACTGCTCCAGCACCGGGCC
>DATIEJ010000194.1:0-16915 GCA_035455825.1 Rhodanobacteraceae bacterium
CGCGCGTTGCGTCAGCGCGGGGTCGTTGTAGACCGTATCGGTGCTCGACTTTATTTCGATCAGCGGTTGTTTCGGCGCATTGGCGGCTTGGGCCTCTCCGTTCGCCTCACGTTCGATTGCGCCGAGCAGGCGCTGTTGGACTTTCGGATCAAGCGAACGCACGGTCAGCTGGAGCTTGACCGCGTCCGGAATGATGTTCCAGGCGCTGCCGCCGTGGATGCTGCCGACCGTGACTACTGCGGGGTCGGCAGGGTTGTTCTCGCGCGATACGATCGTCTGCAAGGCAAGAACGATGCGGGCCGCGAGCACGACCGGATCGATCGTGCTCTGCGGATACGCGCCGTGGCCACCGCGGCCGTACACGGTCATGTCGAGACTGGTCGACGCGGCGCGGAAGAACCCCGAGTGGAAACCGACCACGCCAGCCGGCAACGATGCGTCGTCGTGCATGCCGAGGGCGAAGTCGGGTTTCGGGAAACGCGTGAACAACCCATCGTGGATCATCGCGGCCGCGCCGGCGACGATTTCCTCGGCCGGCTGGCCGACCAGCATCAATGTGCCATGCCAGCGATCGCGGTTCTGCGCCATGAGTTCGGCGCTGCCGACCCAGGCCGACATGTGCAGGTCGTGTCCGCACATGTGAGCCACGGAAACGGTCTCGCCGGCGTCGTTCTTCGTCGTCGCGTTGCTGGCGAACGGCAGTCCGGTCTTCTCCTGCATCGGAAGCGCATCGAGTTCGGTGCGCAACATGACGGTCGGGCCGGGTCCGTTCTTGAGGATCGCGACAAGGCCCGTGCCGCCGACGCCGCTGGTGACCTCGAAGCCCAGTGCCTTTACGCGCGTGGCCAGCGCCGCCGCCGTGCGCTGTTCGTGGAACGCGAGTTCCGGGTTCTGGTGCAGGTCGATGTAGAGTTTTTCGACGTCCGGATAGATCGCGTCGATCTGCGCCGCGCCTGACCCTGCGCTTGATCCGCCCGATTGCGCCGAGGCGCTGGCCGCGAAAAGCAGTGCGGCCATGAGTGCTGCGCGTCCGATGTTGTTCATGAGAGACCCGTTGGCTGCAGGAACGAAGTGGACAAAGGTTCGGCGCTGTGACCGGGGCATTATTGCAGGAATGGAACACAACGAATGCACCGGCTGGCGCCGCGGCGATTTGCACTGACATAATCGCTGGCGCGCGGATCGGGTTCCGTAATGCGCACCGTCGCCGCACCGGTCAATGCCTATGGCTGCAGACAACGAACGCACCGATGGACTGACGCTGCTGCGCCCAGTCGACCTCGATCGCGACCATGCGCGCGGCGGCGGCGCCGGCGATGGCGTCGTCATGCTTGTCCTCTACGGCGACTACCTGTGTCCGTATTGCCGCCGCCTTCGTTTCGTGCTCGCGCAGGTCCGGGCAGCGCTCGGCGAATCGCTCGTCTACGTTTTTCGCCATTTGCCGAACGAAGCCGTGCATCCGGGGGCAGACCTGCTCGCGCGCGCGACCGAGGCCGCGGCCGCGCAGGGACGGTTCTGGGAAATGCACGACTGGCTCTACGAGCAGGAGCCGCCGTTTCCCAGCGAGCGGGTATTCGAGTTCGCGCGCAGCCTCGGCATGGACATGGATCGATTCCGCCGCGATCTCGACAGCGAGGCGACGCGCGCTCGCGTGCAGGAGGACCTGAGCGAGGGTCGCAGCAACGGCATCACCGTCACGCCGACCTTTTTCATCGACGGAATCCGCTACGACGATGCCTGGGATTTCCATTCCCTGCTCGAAGCGCTGCAACGGCCGCTCGCCGCGCAGGTCAAGCGCACCGCGCGCGTGTTTGCGAACCTGCCCGCATCAGCGGGATTCACCTTGCTGCTGGCCGCGGTCGCGGCGCTGGTCTGCGCGAATACGCCGCTCGCGCCGTACTACCACTGGCTGATGGATTCGTCGTTCAGCATCGGTCCCACGAGCAGTGGCGTGTCGATGACGGTCGCGGCGTGGTTTTCCGAGGGCCTGCTTGCCGCGTTCTTCCTGCTGGTCGGCCTGGAGATCCGGCGCGAGGTCACTGCCGGTGCGCTGACCGATCCGAAAGCGGCCGTGTTGCCGGTCGTCGCCGCGGTCGGCGGCGTGCTGGCGCCCGCGGCGATTTATCTGGCGCTGGCAACACCGGCAACAGCGAAAGGCTGGTCCGTGCCGACGGCAACCGACGTGGCATTCACGATCGGCATCCTGGCACTGCTCGGCGATCGAGTGCCCGGCGCATTGCGCGTGTTTGTTGCGGCGCTCGCCGTCGTCGACGATATTCTTTCGATGCTGACGCTGGCGATCTTCTATCCGCACACGTTCAATGCGGCCTGGCTGCTCGGTGCAGCGGTCGCGGCCGCGCTGCTGTTTGCACTCAACCGTGCGCGCGTTTACGCCGGCTGGCCATACGCGGTGGTTGCCTGCGCCCTGTGGGCGATGCTGCACGCGGCAGGCGTTCATGCGGCATTGGCGGGCGTGATTCTCGCGGTCTTTCTGCCGACGCGGCCAGCGCCGGCCGCGGCGCCGCTGCTGGCCCAAGCCGCGACCGCGCTCGCCGCGCTCGAAAGCGCCGAACGCGACGCGCGCAAGGCAGGGCCGGCGGCACACGCGCAGCAGCAGGAGTTGATCCGCGAATCGGCCAGCCGCAACCTGTCGGCCGCGAGCGCGCGCCTGCTGTCGCCAGCCGAGCGCATCGAGCGCGCCGTCGCACCATGGAGCGCGTACTTCATCCTGCCGCTGTTCGCGTTTTCCGCTACCGGCATCAGCCTTTCCGTCAACCTGCAATCGGCCGAAGACGTGCGCGTGCTTGCCGGCGTCGTGCTCGGCCTCGTGCTCGGCAAACCGCTCGGCGTGCTGCTGGCATCGTGGCTCACGATCAAGGCGCGCATCGGCATCGCTCCGCCGGGCACGAGCCTGCGCCTGTTCGTCGGCGCGGCGTGTCTGTGCGGCGTCGGCGACACGGTCGCGCTGCTGATGGCCGACCAGGCGTTTCCGCTCGGCAACTTTGCTGGGGTGGCAAAGATCGGCGTGCTGGCAGGATCGGCGCTCGCCGCAGCGCTCGGTGCCGCCATCGTCGCCGGTGCCAGGCCAGGAGCGAAGGTTCCGGTGTAAAGTCCAGCCATTGTTCCGAAAGTTCCAACCCGCGCTTGAAAGAAACAGCGCCAGGCATCGCGATCATCGGGGCCGGCTTCGCCGGCCTCGGCATGGGCTATTACCTGAAGAACGCCGGATTCGACTCGTTCACGATCTTCGAAAAAGCCGGCGACGTCGGCGGCGTGTGGCGGGAGAACACGTATCCCGGCGCGGCTTGCGATGTGCCATCGCATCTGTATTCGTTCTCGTTCGATCCGCACTACCCGTGGTCGACCGCGTTCGGGCCACAGCGCGAGATTCTCGACTATCTGCATCGCGTCGCGCACAAGCACGATCTCATGCGGCATATCCGATTTGGCCACGAGGTCGCCGACGCCACGTTCGACGAGGCGCGCGGCGTCTGGCTGATCCGCTTCGTTGGCGGCGCCACGACGGAAGCACGCGTGCTCATCAGCGCCGTCGGACAGTTGCATCGCCCCGTGTTGCCGGATATTCCCGGCTTCGAGACGTTCCGGGGTCCGATGTTCCACTCGGCGCGCTGGGATCATTCGTTCGATCCTGCCGGAAAGACCGTGGCCAGCATCGGCGCCGGTCCGAGTGCGATCCAGTACGTGCCGGAGATCGCGAAGCGGGCGAAACGGCTGCATGTTTTCCAGCGCACGCCGGCGTGGTGCGTGCACAAGGCCGACCGCGCCTATTCGCGGCCGGAGCGCTGGCTGTTGCGGCACTTCCCATGGACCCACACGCTCGACCGCCTGCGCATCTTCTGGTACGTCGAGTTCGTTGCGTCGGTGATCCAGAAGAAATCGGTGTTCCACTGGTTTTCCAAACGCCTCGTGCGTCTGATCCACGGACACCTGCTGCGCAAGAACGTTGCCGATCCGGCGCTGCGCGCCAAACTGACACCGGACTTTCCCGTCGGCTGCAAGCGCCTGCTGTTCTCGAACGACTGGTTCGCGACGCTGACGCGGCCGAACGTCGAACTCGTCACCGACGCAATCGCGGAAATCGTTCCGGCGGGCATCGTCACTGCCGACGGCCGCCAGCGTCCGGTCGATGCAATCATTTGCGGCACCGGTTTCGCGGCAACTCAGTTCCTTGCGCCGATGGAGATCGTCGGGCGCAATGGCGCTTCGCTGCGCGAACGCTGGAAGGCGGGCGCCGAAGCCTATCTCGGCATGGCCGTGACCGACTTTCCGAATTTCTTCATGTTGTATGGCCCGAATACGAATCTGGGCGTCGGCACGATCATCTTCATGCTCGAGCGCCAGCAGCGCTATGTGGTCAAGTGCATCGAACTGCTTCGTGATCGCGGTCTGCGCTGGCTCGAGGTGCGCGCCGACGCGCAGAGGGAATTCAACGCCGAGCTGGAGCGGCGCAGTCGCGAGCTGGCGTATCTCGGTGGCTGCAGCAGCTGGTACCTGGTCAACGGCCGCAACACGCAGAACTGGGTGGGATACATGAGCGAGTATGGCCGGCGTTTGCGCAAGCCGCAGTTCGCGCATTACGGCCTGGGTCCGGCTTGAGAAGATTTCTCTACTGGCAGATCAAGCTCGCGCTGCGGCCGATGCTCGCGCCGTGGGTGCCAATTGCGCTGCAGCGTGCGTGGGCGAGCATCGCGGCAGCCACTACACGTGCTCCGCACGGATGCGATTCGGCGCCAGCGATGTTCGGAAACGTGCCAGGCTTGCGCGTGACGCCGGCGAATGCGCGGGCCGATTGCGTCGTGCTCTACTTCCATGGCGGCGGCTACGTCATTGGCGGTCCACGCAGCCACGGCAAGCTCGCCGCGCAGATCGCGCATGCGGCACGCAGCGAAGCGTGGCTGGTCGACTACCGGCTGGCGCCGGAGCAGCCGCATCCGGCGGCGCTCGAAGATGCGCTTGCCGCATACCGCTGGTTGTCGCAACGTGATGGCGTGGGGCGCATCGTGCTTGCGGGGGACTCCGCCGGCGCCGGGCTCGCGCTTGCAGTCGCAGTCCGGATTCGCGACTTGAAGTTGCCGCGTCCGCTCGCCATGGTCCTGATCTCGCCTTGGACCGACTTGACGCTCAGCGGTGAGTCGCAGCGCACGCACCGCGATCGCGACCCGATGCTGCGTCGCGCCTGGCTCGCGGCGTGCGCGGCGCACTACGCCGCGGGATTGCCGCTGGACAACACGGCTCTCTCGCCGCTTTTTGCCTACCTGACGCATCTCGCGCCGATGCTGATCCAGGTCGGCAGCGAGGAAATCCTGCTGTCCGATTCCGAACGCCTGGCCGCGCGCGCGAGGCACGCAGGAGTTAGTGTCCGCCTGAGCCGCTTCGAGGGAATGTGGCACGACTTCCAGGTTCACGCCGGCGTGCTGGTCGAAGCGGACCAGGCACTGGCGGAGATCGGAACCTTCATCGATCGGTGTATCGAACAGGTGCGTGATCCGTAGAGTGGACCTTGGTCCACCGTATCATCGTGCACCGGTTGTCATCGGCAAGCCGAGCACTCGAAATCCGCCTTGGCGACGCATCAATGCTTCCGCTGGTGGGCTGAAGCCCACCCTACAATGACTTCGTCATGAAGACGCTGTGGGGGTCGTCGACATAGTCGCCGAATGGCCCGCAATACGAAAAGCCAAAGCTTTCGTAAAGCCGGTGTGCCGGCTCGAACGCCTTCATCGAGCCTGTTTCGAGGCTCAGGCGTTCGTAAGAACGCCGGCGCGCCTCTTCGATGATGTGTGCGAGCACGGCCCGGCCGGCACCGCTTCGGCGATGCGCGAGCGCGGTGCGCATGGACTTGATCTCACCGTGCTGCGGCGTGAGTTCGCGCAGCGCGCCGCATCCGAGCAGTTCGTTGCCTGACCAGACCGTCCAGAACGTCACGTCCGGCTGTCGCAGCTTGGCGATATCCATCGCATGCACGCTTTCCGGAGGAGAAAGGTCGCGCATGTTGCGCAGGTGCTCTTGCAGCAGAGCGTGAATCTCCGGGCCGGACAGATCGTCAGCTTTGACTTGCAGGTCATTCATCGAGGTGTCCAATGCGCCGGATTCGACTCATTTGCCGATTCGCTCGAGCGGAAGTTCGAATCGCCCTACGCAGCGAATATTACGTAAACTTCCCGGGCTCGTTCCAGCGTTGGGTGCCAGCCTCGCGAGCCGAATCTCTTTGCAGGGCATGAACATGAAAACGCTGACGTTCAAATCCTCGCGCGCCTTCCGTACCTGGCTGGAGAAGAACCATGGAGGCACCGAGGGTATCCTGCTGCGCATCTACAAGAAGGATTCCGGCGTGGCAACCGTGACCTATGCGCAGGCGCTCGATCAGGCGCTTTGCTTCGGCTGGATCGACGGCCAGAAGCTGCCTGGCGACGATCGGTCATGGCTGCAGAAATTCACGCCGCGGCGGCCCGGGAGTGGATGGTCGAAGCGCAACACCGGACATGCGCAGCGACTGATCGGCTCCGGCGAAATGACGGCTGCAGGGCTGAGGGAAATCGATGCTGCCCAGGCCGATGGCCGCTGGAACGCCGCCTACGACGCCTTCGGCAGCGCCGCCGTTCCCGATGATTTCCTGAAGGAACTCGGGCGCAACAAGAAAGCTCACGCGTTCTTCAAGACGCTGAACAAGACGAATCTGTATTCGATCGTCTATCGCCTGCAGACTGCGAAGAAACCTGAAACGCGGGAAAAGCGCAAACAGGCGATCATCGCGATGCTCGCGCGCGGCGAGAAATTCCACTAGCTCATGGGACATTCCCTGCACGATATGAAAACTCAGTCGGCCCGGACGCTCAGGCATCGAAGGCTCGCGCGCGCTGCGCGTTTGATGCTCCTCCTTGCCGTGCCGCATCTGGCAGCGGCAGTTGAATTCGCGGTGCCTCCAAAGCATGCCGTCGCGATCACCGACGTCACGGTTGTCGATGTAAGGCAGGATCGCGCGTCCCGGCCGCGCACGGTCGTCGTCGACGACGGCCGCATCACCGTGATCGGTGGCAGCGATCAGATTCCGGACGGGGTCCAGCGCGTGGACGGCCGCGGGAAGTTCCTGGTCCCTGGACTCGTCGACATGCACGTCCACCTGTTCAATCTCTCGTCGCACCGCCCGCCGAACGACTGGACGTTCCCGCTGTTTGTCGCCAACGGCGTGACCGCGGTCCGCGAAATGCACGCGGATGCGGAGTCGATGACGCAAGTCGTTCGCTGGCGCAAGGCGTTCGAAGACGGCGAACTCCTTGCACCGCGCATCCTCGCCGCCGGCATTGCGGTCGACGGAAAGTCGCCCGCCGATGCAGCACGTGACGTCGATGCCGCCGCTGCCGCCGGCGCCGATTTCATCAAGGTCTTCTCCGAGGTTCCCGAGCCGCGCTGGCGCGCGATCCTCGAGGCCGCGCGCAAGCGCTGGTTGCCGGTCGTGGGCCATGCGCCGGCCGGGTTGTCGCTGTTGGCGTCCGCGGACGGTGGGCAGCGCAGCAACGAACACCTGATGCAGGCCTACGAAGCGTGTTCGACCATCGAGAAGCAGCTGCTCGCCGATCGCCAGGGCCTCGAAGGCGACGCATTGAACGCAAAGCGCGATGCGCAGGAAGTGCAGGCGCTTGCAGCTTTCGATCGCGACGTCTGCCGGCGCGTCGCCAGGGCGCTGGCCGCGACCGGGCAGGCCCAGGTGCCGACGCTCGTGCTGGCCAACGAAGACACGCTGGCCGCTGGCGGTCCGCCAAGTGCCGATCCTCGCTGGCGTTACCTCCGCGCCGACGAACACCCGCGCTGGGAAACGTTTCTTCGCGGATACACTGCCCAGGATGCGGCGCTGGCGCTGCAGCGCTGGCCGGTCGCCCGCAAGATCGTATTGGAGATGCATCTGGCGCGTGTGCCGATAATGACCGGGACCGACGCGCCGATGCCGGGTGTGTATCCTGGTTTTTCGGTGCATGAGGAGATGGCCATGCTGGTCGAGTCCGGCCTGTCGCCGAACGATGCGTTGCGCGCGGCGACGCTGGCGCCGGCGAAGTTCCTCGGTATGGCCGGCGCGACCGGCAGCGTCGAAGTCGGCATGCGCGCGGATCTCGTGCTGCTCGATGCCGACCCGACCAGGGACATCCGCAACACGCGGCGCATCAGCGCCGTGCTCCTCGACGGTCGCCTGCTGCGCCGCGCCGACCTCGACGCGCTGCTCGAAGGAGCTGCGGCCAAAGCGGCGGCCAGCCACTGAGTCGAGCGCATCGAGCAAACGGCGCTTGACACGAATCAAATAGTGGCGCGCCGCGCGCGATACGATCGCCAGCTCATGAATCCGCGCGCGCTGGCGGTGTCGAGGGCTGTGCGAATGGAACACGGTCCGCATCCCAGGCGCAATGCGCGGAGTGCCGTCTGCACAAGGGTCTTCCCTGGATGAAGCGATCGACCGCATCCGACACGACTTCGCCGCTGATCGCGCGGTTGCTGGTCGCGGGCGCATATCCGCATCCGGTCGGCGAGCTGACGTGCATTGAAACCCACATCTCATGGGTCGTGTTGACCGGAACGTACGCCTACAAGATCAAGAAGCCGGTGGCCCCCGGCTTCCTCGACTTCTCGACACTGCCGCTGCGCCATGCGGCCTGTCTCGAAGAACTGCGTCTGAACCGGCGCCTCGCCCCGCAGTTGTATGTCGACGTAGTGCCGATCTCCGGACCGATTGCACACGCGCGGGTACTCGGCACCGGCGAGCCGATCGAATACGCCGTGCGGATGCGCGAGTTTGCGCAGGCGGACCAACTCGACCGGCTGCTGGAGGCCGGACGCCTGGGCGAAGGCGACATCGACCGTGCCGCACGGCGCATCGCGCGCTTCCATGAGGAGGCGGCACGTGCCGACATCGGCAGCGACTACGGCAAGCCTCCGGCAATCAAGCACCCGGTCGAGAACGTCCTGGGCACGTTACGAACGCTGCTCGGCGATGCGACGCAGCGCGCCGCGTTGGAAACGCTCGCTGGCTGGATGCGCGCCCGCTTCGATTCGCTGGAGCCTGGGTTCACCGCGCGACGGCGCGCGGGTTTCGTGCGCGAATGTCACGGCGACCTGCACCTGGGCAACATCGCCCGCATCGGCGAACAGGTCGTGCCGTTCGATTGCATCGAGTTCAGCGCCGAACTGCGCTGGATCGACGTGATCAGCGACATCGCATTCCTGATGATGGACCTGCTCTACCGCGATCGCGCCGGACTGGCGTTTCGCCTGATCAACGCATACCTGGAAGTCCGCGGTGACTATGCGGGCGTCAGGGTCCTTCGTTATTACCTGGTCTACCGCGCGCTGGTGCGAAGCATGGTTGCGCTGCTTCGTCGCAAGCAGCTGGCGGGGCAGGGAGCGGCCGCGGCAACGGTGGCTGGCGACGCCGAGGCGCACCTGCTGCTGGCGCAACAACTGGCGTCGCCGCCGGCGCCCGTGTTGTTCGTGATGCATGGACTGTCGGGTTCGGGCAAGACACGCGCGAGCGGCCACCTCATGGAACGCTGGCCCGCCATCCGTGTGCGCTCCGATGTCGAGCGCAAACGGCTGCTGGGCCTGGCGGCCGATCAGGCGACGAAATCCGCAATCGGCTCGGGCGCGTATTCGCGGGATGCCACCGAGGCAACTTATCAGCGCCTGCTGGAAGTTTCTGCGGCGGCCCTGGAAGCGGGATTTTCGATGATCGTCGATGCCGCCAACCTGCAGCGCGCTCAGCGTGAGCGATTTTGCGCATTCGCTGCCGAGCATCGCGTGCGCTTCGTCATCGTGTCCTGCGTGGCACCCGAGGAGGAGTTGCGGCGCCGGCTGCGCGAGCGCGTTGCCCTTGGCACGGATGCCTCGGAAGCGGACGAGTCGGTGCTCGACGAACAATTGCGCCGCGCCGAGCCCCTGGACGCGACCGAGCTTTCCGAAACCGTCATCGCAGGACCAGGCGCCGACGATGCGGAAGGGTTGATCGCCAGTATATCGACGCACCTGCGTCGCACCTGACCGCGTGTGGACACTACCGCACCCGTTCGAAATCCATGCGCCAATTCATCTCCCAGGTCTTGCCGCCGTCGGGTGAGAACGCCTGTTCCCATTGCGCGCTCGTCGGCGTTATGTGCGACCAGGTGAAGCGCATGCGGATCGCCTTTCCCCTCAACGTCGAGTCCGCGTAGAAGTTGCCGACTCCGTCGATGAACCGGCCTTTTACCGGCGGGTCGAGTTCACCGAACGGATTGCGGCCGTCGAGCCACCAGATTGCCCAATTCGCGGTTTTTGGATCGTACGCGCGCAAGCCGACGGCACGGTAGGCACCGCCAGGCAAGTCGAGCACGTTGTCGTCGACGTTGCCCCAGCCGTCCATGAGCTTGCGCATCGCACAGGTACCTGTGAATTCGACCCACTCGTGATTGTCGGCCAGCCGCTCCTTCAATCGCCGGTGACGGACGCGCCATTCGCCGACCAGGAAATCGAAATCGTGCAAGTGCGACAGATCGGCCGCGCCTTGCATCGGGGGCGGGGCGTCCTCTGAACAATATGCCGGAGAGATCAGGCCGGACGCCGCGGTCAGCGTGCTGGCGGCGAGCATTGCGGAGAACTGTTTCATGGCGGTGGCTCCTCGTGGTTGCAGGCGCCATGATCGCGTGCTAAACATGCCACCTTGTGTCATGTATTGAAATTTATCTTCCGACCGTTGGATCACGACGAGACTATTTCCGGCCACGCTTGAGAAATGCTTGCCAGCCGCCTGCTGTCGATCCTGATCCTGTTGCAGACCCGCGGGCGCATGAGCGCGCGCGAACTCGCCGCGGAATTCGAAGTCGCCGTGCGCACGGTCCATCGTGACATCGACCAGCTCAGCGCGGCCGGCATTCCGGTCTACGCTGATCGCGGGCGCAATGGCGGCTTCCGTCTGCAGGACGGCTACCGCACGAAACTCACGGGCCTGACCCAGTCGGAAGCCGAAAGCCTGTTTCTCGCCGGTCTGCCGGGCCCGGCCGCACAGCTGGGCCTGGCCGACGTGCTGTCCTCGGCGCGCCTGAAGCTGCTCGCGGCGCTTCCTGCGGATGTCCAGCCGCGTGCGCAGCGAATCGCCGCGCGCTTTCACCTGGATGCCGTTGCCTGGTTTCACGGCGTCGACAGCCTGCCATCGTTGCCGGCGATCGCGGGCGCGGTCTGGAGCGACCGGATGCTCGAAATGCGCTACCGCCGCTCCGGCGACACCGAGCTTAATTCACGAGTCGTGGCGCCATTCGGTCTCGTGCTCAAGGCCGGCATCTGGTATCTCGTCGCGCATCGCGGCAAGTCGATCCGAACCTATCGCGTGGCGAACATCCACGATGCGCGGATCAGCGACGAAACATTCACCCGGCCGAGGGACTTCGATCTGGCCGCGCACTGGGAAAAGGCCTCTCGCGACTACGAAACCGGCGTCTATCACGAACATGCCGACGTGCGCCTGTCGGCAAAAGGCATCGCGATGCTGGATCTGTTGGGTCCGCATGTCACGCGCGCCGCGGGCGAAAGCGCCGGCAAACCCGACCGTCGCGGCTGGGTGCGCTGCACGCTGCCGCTCGAGTCGTTCGAGTTTGGCGTCCGCGAATTGATGCGCCTGGGCACCGAGGTCAACGTGCTCGGGCCACCGCCGTTGCGGGCGTTGATGGCGCGCACTGCGCGGCGCATTGCCGCGACGCACGCGGGCAGGTCTTCAAGGCGGCCTCGCTAGCGGCTGGCGGGCCAGACGCTGGAGAACCCGTGCGAACCGGCTTGCGTGTAAGGTCTCGCCCCTTCGGCAGTCTCTTATGGAGAGCCGATTGAAATACAGGCTCGCGGCTGGCGGGCACCCGTTGGGTTTAGCTGCGCTCGACCCAACCTACGAAATGCGTCGCGCCGAATTTCCAGCGCGACACGAGGCAGAGGAATAAATGTACAAACATACAATGCGTAAACCGGTCGCAGCGATGCTGTTCGTCGCGTTCTCGTTGATTGCCATCGCCGGCCTGGGTTATTTGCGCGAAGGGCGCGCCGCCGACGAGGCAGCGCCTGAGATCGCGCGGCCGGGCCTGCAGTGGTTCAATGTGGCTAACCCGCTGCCGATCGCGTCGCTGCGCGGCCGCATCGTGATCCTCGACTTCTGGACCGAAGGTTGCATCAACTGCATCCACATCATTCCGATCCTGCGCGGCATCGAGCAGAAATTTCCGGAGCAGGTCGTCGTGATCGGCGTGCACTCGCCGAAGTTCGCCGAGGAAAAGAGCGCCGCGAGCGTCAAGGACGCGATCGAACGCTACGAGATCCATCACCCGATCGTCCACGATCCGAACATGACGATCTGGAACGACTACGGCGTACAGGCGTGGCCGACCCTCGTGCTGATCGGGCCGGACGGCAGCATCCTGGCGCGGGTCGCCGGCGAGCCCGACCCGGACCGGTTCGGCAAGGCCATCGGCGAACTCGTCGCGCGCTCGGGCCAGGCCGGCGCGCTGAAACCCGCGAAGCTCGCGCTGCAGTTGGAGGAACAGCCGAAAGGACGCTTTCTGTTTCCCGGAAAGATCAAGGTCGCGCCCGGGCCGACGCCGCAATGGGTCTTGGCCGATGCTGGCCACAACCAGATCGTGTTGCTCGACGATGCGGGCAACGATGTGCGCCGCTTCGGCAGCGGAGCGGCCGGATTCAAGGACGGGGCAGCGGATGCCGCGTCGTTCGATCATCCGCAGGGACTCATCGCCGGAGACGATGCGATATTCGTCGCCGACACGGGCAATCACGCGATACGCCGCATCGACCGCGCGAGCGGCGCGGTGACGACGCTGGCTGGCACCGGCAAACGCGGCACGGCGTTGACGGATGCGGCGCAGCCGGCAATGTCCACGGCGCTCGCATCGCCCTGGGATCTGGAAAAGAAAGGCGCGGCGCTGTACCTGGCGAATGCCGGGACACACCAGATCGGCGTTCTGGACCTCGCGAAGAATAGCGTTGCGCGGCTGGCAGGCAGCGGCGCCGAGGACCTGAAGTCCGGCTTGCCCGATGCGGCGGCATTTGCGCAACCGAGCGGCCTGTCGCTCAGCCGCGATGGCAATACGCTCTATGTCGCCGACGCGGAAAGTTCGGCGATTCGTGCGATCGCGCTCGGCGACCAGGACAAGACGCAGACGCTCGTTGGCGCCGGGCTGTTCGAGTTCGGCAAGACCGACGGCGCGTTCGCTAGCGCCAGGTTGCAGCATCCGCTCGGCGTCGCGGCCGATGGCGACCGGCTACTGGTCGCCGACACGTACAACAGTCGCGTGCGCACGCTCGACCTGAAACGCAAGACCGTCTCGCAGTTCGATGGCGGAAAGTACACGTGCATCGATCCGGTCTGCTACCCGACGCGGGAGCCGGCCGGCATCGCGGTTGCATCGAGCGACCGCATACTGCTCGTCGACACCGGCAACCACAGAGTCGAGGAATACCGGCCGTCGCTGAAGACTTACCACACCTGGGCGCGGTGAAGGCCAGCGCCAATCTTCGCCAGAGGCAACGCTCCGGTTAGGTGCAAGTCTCCGGTAGGGTGCAAGTCTTCAGCAGATTGCCCCATCCGCCTGACTCGCGCCATCCTGGCGCTCGCCCTTCGGGCCAGCTGCGCTGTTCGCAGGCGCTCCCGGCGCCTGCAGTCGGCACTTTCCCCCGCTTCGCAGGGGAAGGAAACGCGTTGGCCCCGTGGAATCCTTCCCCCGCTTGCGGGGGAAGGTGGCGGCAGCCGGAAGGGGGCGCTCCAAGCGGTGGCGGACAAACTGTTCCCGCCAACCCAACGGCTACTCTTGCGCCTAGCGGCTCTCGATCGAGCGCACGTTGCCGTCGCGGTCGACGGTGCACATCAGTGGTCCATCCGGCGTTTCGACATTGACCGCCATCAGTCCCTGGCCGACCCAGCGCACATCGCCGGTTCGAACCTGGTCTGGACCGTACGGCTGCCCTGAAGCCGCCTGCTCGATGCACGCGCTGCGCGCTATCCGGCGTGGGCTGTCGCCGCTCGCATAGCGCTGTCCGTCAGCGCGTTCGTCGATGGGCGGCGGCAGTGGTTCGGCGCCGCGATAGGCGTCCGGCGGATTTCGGGCATCGCTGTAACGGTTCTCGTTGCGCACGGCGTCCTTGCCTGCACGATAGCCGTCTCGATACTCGGCTGAATCCGCGCGGCGGTCGAACACGCCGCGTTCGCCGTCATCAAAGCCGCGCTGCCATGCCGGCGAGTGGCTCGTGTCGGCATACTGCGGCGGCGCGTCGGCAGGTGGCGGCTGATTCGTGTCCGCATACTGCGCGTTGTCGCGAGCGTTGTTGTCGTACTGCGCGCGGTCGGCCGTGCTGTTGTAGGAGGGCTGCACGTCGAATACGGCACGGCAACCGCCCGAGACCCAGATCGCGTCGTGATTCGGGCTGGTCCTGATGCCCCAGTTCTGGCCCTCGACACAAGGTGCGTTGCTCAATTGCTCGACCAGCCGGACGCTGCCACCCGGCTGCAACGTGCCACACGCCTCGGTTTGGCTTTGGTGGGACTCGCAAGTGATCTGTTCGGCATGCGCAGTCGCGGCGCCGCCGGCGATGATGAGAATGATTGCTGCTCGTAGCGATGACATATTCCGCCTCCTGGTCTGGCCCCGCAGCTCGGTCCGGCTTGTTGCGAATCGAGTTGCAAAGGAGCATTCGCCTGGCCGCAGGGTTGGCCACGCGAATGTCGAGCTTCAGGGTGCCTGCGGATGCGGAAATCCCGGCTGAATAAATCGCCTCTGCGCGCTCGACCTTCAGCCGCCGTTGGCGCCGGGCGACGTTCCGGTTCAGGATGCCGCGCGTTCAGTTGCGACAGCATGTGCCAGGCACAACGCACGCTTCTCGCGCGCCGACAATTGCTTGATGCGATGTTCGGCAATCGATGCCGCCGAGCGATCGGCGTATTCGAATGCCGCGAGCAGTCGCGCGGGCGGATGTGCGCGCATGTAGCGCGATCCTTTTCCGCTCGCGTGCATCGCATAGCGCGCCTCTACATCGATCGCGATGCCGGTGTAGATGCTGCCGTCGGTGCACTCGATCAGGTAAACGAACCAGGCCATGCAGCGATTCTATCCGCTGCATCGGCGCGATGGTTGGGCGAGTCGAAGCCTTCACGTGGCAGTCGCGCGCAACGGAGCGGGCATTTATACTTCGGGCGCAAGGGGATCGATCGGCTACTGCGGGAGAACGGCAGCCATGCTCTCAGCGCGAAACTCAGGGATATTCCGAGCGGCAATCCACATCCTGTTCATCACGGCGCTGATCTTCGCGGCGCCGTTCGCCCGCGCCGCCGGCGAGGGCTGCACGCCAGCCGCGCACACGTTCTGCGTGACCAACACGAGTGACACGACCGATCCGGGATCGCTGCGCGCGGCGATCACCGCCGCGAATGCCGCTGGCGGCACGAACACGATCGGATTCAACATCGCCGGCAGCGGGGTGCACACGATCGCGCTGGCGACGCAATTGCCCGCGATCGCGACGGACCTCACGATCGACGGCTTCAGCCAACCGGGCAGCGTGCAGAACACGAATGCACCGGACCAGGGCGGATTGACCACGCAGCTGACGATCGAGATCGTCGGCGTCAACGGCATTGGCTTCTACTACGAATGTTGCGCCGGGCCTTTCCATACTTTGACGTTCCAGGGCCTGGCATTGCATGGCTTCAGCGATGTCATCAATGGCCAGACCGGCACGACGACACCCAAGGCAAAGATCAACGTTTACGGATGTTTCATCGGCACGAAGGTCGATGGTACTGCGCTGGCGACGACCGGAAACGGCGGCACCGCGGTTCGCACCGGCTACGACAACGCGCAGATCGGCGGCACGCAGCCGTGGCAGCGCAACCTGCTCTCCGGAAATGCCTCCGCAGCCGTATTGACAGCGCCGGGCGACGGTACGAGTTCGGTCGTCATCGAAGGCAATTTGATCGGCACTGATGCCACCGGAACCGTCGCGATTGCGAACGGGTCGGGCTTCAGCAACTGGCCTGCCATCTACATCCAAGGCGCTGCCTTGGGAGTGCGCATCGGCTGCACCGGGTCGGGATGTCTTGGCAAAACGTCGCGCAACATAATCTCCGGCAACTACAGAGCAGGGATCGGGATCGCGACGCAGATTGGTGGTACGCCGTATGTCGGTCTCGAGATCAAGGGCAACTTCATTGGCCTGGGTTGGAACGGCGCAGCCGTGCCAAACGGGCTTCCGGGGGCGCAGAACGCCGCGTTCGGCAGCGGTATCCAAGTCTCCGGCAACGGCAATCCTACCCCCGCCATCATCGGCGGGTTCGGCGCCGGTGAGGCGAACATCATCGCGTTCAACAATGGCGCCGGCATCAACGCGAACGATTTCTTCGGTTCGAATCCGTCGTATTTCGAAACGCGCGCGAATCAGGTGCACGACAATCTCGGTCCGGGCGCGACCGAGATCGCGATCGGTGCATTCGGAGCGGAGCCTGTGCTGAACGACGCGGGCGACGCCGACGTGGGCTCGAATCTCCGCCAGAACTGGCCCGAGATCTACACCGCCGAACCCGTGCGAGTGCCCGGTCCTGGCCTAGCGATGAAAATCAGCTACAAGGTGACGTCGGCGCCGGCGAACGCCGTGTATCCGATTCGTGTCGACTTTCACTTCGCCGTGAACGGCGGCGCCGGCTTGTGGTTCGCGCAAGACAGTTACCCGAGCGCGGCGGGGCAGGGCTACGTCACGACGACCGTGCCGATCACGCTGTCGGTTGCCGGCCCCGGCCCGTGGTACGCGTTCTGGGGACCGATCGTTGCGATCGCGACGAGTGCCAGCGGTTACAGCAGCGAAATCTCGCCGGTGACGAACGACTGGATCTTCGGCGACG
>DATIEJ010000195.1:0-13229 GCA_035455825.1 Rhodanobacteraceae bacterium
CGCTTCGATTCGTCGTCGTGCAGCGACGGAATCGAAACGGGTTCGGGGACGGGCTGGGTGTTCATCGCTGGAATTCGTGCGCTCGGCGGATGGCCGGGCATCCTGTACGGACGCCGGCCATGCAGGCTGTCAGTGCAACGCGACGTTCTCGCCGTGCTTCATGACCATCAGCGGCCTTTCGGTCGCGCGGATGTTCTGCAGCACGTTGCCCGGCACGGCGACGATGTCGGCAAACTTGCCGGTCTCGAGCGTGCCGGTGTCGGCCTGGATGCCGAGCAGCGTGGCCGAGCCGATGCTGCTGGTCATCAGCGCCGCGGCCGGCGTCATGCCGACGTCGACATAGTCGCCGAACTCCTTCGCGTTCATGCCGTGCGGGTAAACGGCCGCGTCGGTGCCGAAGGCGATCAGCACGCCGATCTTCAGCGCGTTCTTCATCATGTCGGTGTGCGCGGCATACGCGGCGCGCGCCTTCGCGCCGATCTTAGGCGGATACGTGTCGGCTTTCGCGTTGACCCACAGCTGGGTCATGCGCGTCGGCACGAGGTACGTACCTTTCTGCTTCATGAGCTGCAGCGTCGCCGGCTGCAGGAAACTGCCGTGCTCGATCGAATCGACGCCGGCCTCGACGGCCTGTTTCGCGGCGAGGTCGCCGTGCGCGTGCGCGGCGACCTTGCGGCGCCATGCGTGCGCCTCGGTCATGATCGCCTTGAGTTCGTCCGGCGTGAGCTGCGGCACGTCGACCGGATCGGATTCGCTCAGCACGCCGCCGGACGCACAGATCTTGATCACGTCGGCGCCGTACTTCATCTGCTCGCGCACGGCCAGGCGGCACATCTCCGGGCCGTTGCACACGCCTTCGAGCGTGCCGGACGGCTTCAGGCGGTCCGGCGGGGCCGGCGTGCTGTCGCAATGCCCGCCGGTCGAGCCGATCGCGTGGCCGGCGGCGACGATGGTCGGTCCCTGAACAAGGTGCTCGCTGATCGCGTTGCGCAGGGCGACATCGTGGAAGTCGTTGCTGCCGACATCGCGCACGGTCGTCACGCCGGCACGCAGCGTGGTCATGCCGTTGTGCTCGGCGTGGTAGGACTGCTCGACGGCCGAGCGCAGCGTGCCTTCGTAAAAACCTTGCGCCCAATTGTCGTTGTGGTCTTCGGTGATGTGCGTGTGCGCGTCGATGAAGCCCGGCACCAGGGTCGCATTGCCAAGGTCGACGATGTGCGCGTCGGCCGGAATCGCCGCGTCCTTGCCTACCGCGACGATGCGCTCGCCCTTGACGACGACGACACCCGGTTCGCTGAGCTTGCCGCTGCGGCCGTCGAACAGGCGCGCAGCCTTGAGTACGGTCGCCGGCGCCGATGGCCCGACCGGGTTCGTTATCGTTTCCGCTTGCACGGAAAATGCGAACAACGAGCCGGCCAACATCAGGCTAGCTGAGAATCCGGTGATCCGACGCAGCATCGAGTGCCCCTATCCGAAAACAAAGGGGGCGAGTATATATCGCGTTCATGCCAATACGTATCGTCAGGTTGGGAAGCCGCAGGGCCGAGAACGAGGGTCTCCGCATCGGCACCGTGCGCCGTCCGCCGCGCGGCGTGGCGAAGACGCAGTTCGCCGCCCAGGACTGGTACGACGTGTGGTATCCGAACCTCGCACCGAGCGCAGGCACGCTGAAGCAGGGCCTGGCGGCATCGAGCGAACGCGAGTGGCAGGCGTTCCGAAAGGCATACCGGCGCGAAATGGCGACAGCCGAAAGCGCGCGCTCGATCGCCTTGCTTGCCGCGCTTTCGCATCATGCGAACTTTTCGGTCGGCTGCTATTGCGAGGACGAGGCGCGCTGCCATCGTTCGGTGCTGCGCGAATTGCTCGCGGCCGCCGGCGCGGATTTGAGAGCCAATGGCCAGGACTAGGTGCCAGGTTCCCGCGTCAGGCCAGCAGGTTGCCCGCATATGATTATTGAACGCATGCTGGCTGGCGGAGACTTGGGCTCGTATCCGCCCTTGAGCGCCCGACGCGCCGACCCGATGTATCAACGAATGAATTCGAGCCGTGCCCTGATGGTGCTGTTTGCGCTGTCGCTGCTGACCGTTGATGCGCACGCGCGCACGGTCTGGCGCTGTCTGCGCGACGGCACGGTCAGTCTCGCGACCGCGCCGGAGCCGGGCTCGGCGTGCAGCGCCAAGACGCTCGATGACAACGCTGCCGCTTTGCCGAACCTGTGGGGTTCGCTCGGCGTGTTCCAGGGCACTCTTTACCAGCGCGAACAGGACGGGCACACCGTCTACAGCACGCGCGATCTTCCCGGCTCGACGAAGGTGCAGCGCTTCAGCGTCGCCACACCCGCGGGTTCTCCGGCGCATTCCGGCCTCGGCGCGGTCGGAGCGCCGCGGACGGACGTCTTTCGCCGCGAGTTCAGCAGCGCGGCGCGCTCGACCGGTGTCGACGAGGCATGGCTGCGCGCGATCGCGCACGCCGAGAGCTACTACGCTGCCGATGCGGTGTCGAGCAAGGGTGCGAAGGGAGTGATGCAGCTGATGCCAGGCGTCATCGGCGATTATGGCGTCAAGGACCCGTTCTCGGCAAAGCAGTCGATACTGGCTGGTGCGCGCCATCTGAAAGCGCTCGAAGACCTCTACGGCGGCGACGACGTCCTCGCGGCAGCGGCGTACAACGCCGGCACCGGTGCGGTCGCCCAGTATGGCGGCGTGCCGCCGTACGCCGAGACCCAGGAATACGTCGGCAAGGTCAGCGCGTTATACGCGCGCTATCGCAAGGCCATGGGGCTCGCGCCGCGTTCGCTGCAGCTGCAGCCCGCGCGGTAGGCGACTCGCCCGGACAGATCAGCGTTCGCGACGAGGGCAAATAACTGAAACAGGGCCGGGCTGCCCTGAAACCGCTCCAACTGGCAATATCCCGCAGATTGTGTCGATCGAGGCGACGGGTGGCTGAAATGCCGCCCTTCGCCTTCATGCGCGAAGATGCGACAAATGCGATAATCGCCGGCCTTTTTTCCCAGCGATCGCTTGATGAAGATCCCCCACGGCCTGCAGCCGCTTATCGAAGATGGCCTCATCGATGAGGTGCTGCGCCCGCTCAAGAGCGGCAAGGAAGCGTCTGTGTATACCGTTCGCTGCGGCACGGAGGTGCTCTGCGCAAAAGTATACAAGAACATGGCGCACCGCAGCTTCCAGGCGCGGGTCCAGTACCAGGAAGGCCGCAAGTTCCGCGGCAGCCGGCAGACGCGCGCGATCGCCAAGGCGACAAGGTTCGGCCGGCGCGAGCAGGAAACCGAGTGGAAGAACACCGAGGTCGACGCGCTGTACCGCCTGGCGGCGGCCGGCGTGCGCGTGCCGCGCCCGCGCGGTTTTTTCCATGGCGTGCTGCTCATGGAACTGATCACCGACGAACACGGCGACAGCGCCCCGCGCCTCGGCGAAGTGGACTTGTCGCCGGAACGGGCGCTGTCCTTCCATGCCGACCTCATTCGCGACGTCGTGCGCATGCTGTGCCAGGGCCTCATCCATGGCGATCTGTCTGAATACAACGTCCTGGTGACGCCGGCCGGACCCGTGATCATCGACCTGCCGCAGGTCGTGAGCGCCGCCGGAAACAATGCCGCGCGCACGATGCTGCTGCGTGACGTGCACAACGTTCGCGCCACGCTTGCCCGCGCCGCGCCGGAGTTGTCGGCGACGCATTACGGCGAGGAAATGTGGGCGCTGTACGAAAAAAGCGAACTGCTGCCGGACAGCGCGCTTACCGGCACATTCGCCTTCGACGAACACGACGCGGACGTCGATGCGGTGATGATGTCAATCGAAGATGCGCGCCAGGAAGCAATCATCCGCCAGCAGGGACGCGAGGAAGCGGCGTAGCAAACGAACCTCTGGCTCGGCCGGTTCGCAGCAATCGGCCTCCAGGATACACGGTCATCCGTGCCACTGCGCTTCGCGCGGCATGTCCTTGCATGCGGCGATCGGGACAGGATCGGCCTGATCGGAGCGAATGCTCCAGCATTCATTGAGCGTGGAGCAATAGCACGCGCTGAACACGAATTCGAAGCGCGCCTTGTCGAACCGGCGCCAGCCCTCTGCGATCTCGTCTGCGAACGGCAGTTGCAGCAGGATGACCTGCTCGCCCGGGCGCAGCACCTTGCCGACGACCGGGCTCGTGAGGACGGTTTCCGACTTCAGGTTGCAGCAGTCCTGCAGCAGTGCGCTCGCGGCTGCGGCGTTCTTGTGGTCGTATTCGAGCGTGAACTCGCGGATGCGCGCCGGTCCATTTCCGGAGTTGACCACGGCAAGCGAAATCACCTTGCGCAGGCCGTCGTCGCTGGTATTGCCGGTGTTGAACGAAAGGTACGGCCACACGCTGGCCGCGAGCAGGCGTTCCTGCGTGCGGTTTCCGATCACCGAGATGCTGACCGACGTGACCGACACGAGCACGGCGAACAGCTCGGCGTTGCTGAAGGTTTTCATCGTGTCCCCGCGAAGGCCGCGCGCGCTGCCGGCCAATACTCGTGGGATGCGTCTGCGCCGACAAAGGTTGAAACGTCGTTGCCAGCGGCCGGAAAAGGCCTCAGGCGGACTTGTCGTTGGTCCGGCGGCCCACGCTCTCGTTGCGCCGCAACCAGGTCTCGCGCGTCTGCGGCTTGACGAACAGGACGGCGACATCCGGGTGCTTGACCTTGATCGCGTCCTCGATCCGGTTGACGCAACGCTCGATCTCGCCGGTGCTCAGCGTGTCTTCGAATTCCGCGCTCAATGCGGCGACGATCTGCTGCGGCCCGAGTTGCACCGTTATGAGCCCGTTGGCATTGCGAATGGCGTCATCGGCGGCGGCGATCTGCAGAATCGATGCGCGCACGTGCGGATGCGCGGGTTCGCCGATCAGCAGCTGCTTGGTCTCACGCGCGAGCAGGATCGATGAGATCGCCAGCACGACGCCAATGCCGAGGGAAGCGATTCCGTCGAACTGCGGCAGTGAAAACGCCTGCGCTCCGGCGACACCGAGAAACGCGACGACCAGGCCGATCAGAGCGGCCGTGTCCTCGAACAGCACGGTGAACGTGGTCGGATCCTTGCTCGCGCGAAAGGCCTCGAAATAACCCTGATTGCCCTTCGCGCGCCTGAAGGCTCTCAGCGTGAACCACCACGAGATGCCCTCGAAAACGAACGACGCCGCGAGCACACCGTAGTTGACCAGCGGCCTTTCGATCGCATGCGGATTGAGCAGATGCGAGATGCCCTCGTAGAAAGACACGCCGGCGCCGAGCGCGAGCACCAGCAGTGCGACGACGAAACTCCAGAAATACAATTCGCGGCCGTAACCGAACGGATGAGCCTTGTCCGGCCGCTTGGCGGCGCGCTTGATGCCGTACAACAGCAGCAGTTCGTTGATCGTATCGACCAGCGAATGAACGCCTTCGCTGAGCATCGCGGAACTGCCGGTGATAGCGGCGGCCGCGAATTTCGTCAATGCAATCGCGAGATTTGCAGCGAGCGCGACCAGGACGATCTTGCTGCGTGGCGCTTTCGAACGCATCTGTGTCTCTCCGCGGCGATGCGCGATTCTGCCATCGTTCATAGTTCCGGAACGAGTTCATCGCTTGTTTAACCTGAATCGCGCAATGTTTGCGCGCTGTCGCAACAAGGCAATGCAATCGTTACCGACGGTCTCTTACCAAGCTCCGGCGTCGACAAAGCGCCGGGACCTGACTCGCCAACCGAATAAGGAGAACAATGATGAGCCTGGGAACAATCCTGCTGATTATCCTGGTGCTGCTGCTGGTCGGCGCGCTTCCGACGTGGCCTTACAGTTCATCGTGGGGCTATTACCCGACCGGTGGCCTGGGCCTGCTGCTGTTGATCGTGATTATCCTGCTCGTGCTCGGAAAACTGTAGCGCTGGCGCGGCTGGCGAGCGCATGTGCTCGCCAGCCATCGTAGCAGGGGGAGCCCTGGCCCACCGATCTTTCGCGTCCAGTGGAAGAACGCAAGGAACGAAGCGGTGCGCCAAGGCGCACCCTACACAAGTTCGACGCGGAAATTACGTCCCTTGATTCTGCCCGCGCGCAGCCGGCCCAGGGCCTTGCTCGCGAGTTCGCGCTTGATCGCGACATAAGAGCGAATCGTGAAGATGTCGATCTTGCCGATCGCATCTGCCGGCAAGCCAGCGTCTCCGGTCAGCGCGCCGAGAACGTCACCCGGTCTCAGTTTGTCGCTGCGTCCGGCATCGATGCGCAGCGTCGTCATCGGCGCCTGCAAGGCGTTCCTGGCGCTGCCATCGAGCGGCGAAACCTTCCGCCACGTCAGCGGGCCTCCCTGTTGTTCTTCGATGAGGTGTGCGCGCTGTATCTCGCGCGGCGCGCACAGACTCAGCGCGAGGCCGCCAGCACCGGCGCGCCCCGTGCGCCCGATGCGATGCAGGTAGATGTCGGGATCCGGCGGCAGTTCGTAGTTGACGACGGCGGCCAGATCCTTGATGTCGAGTCCGCGCGCGGCGACGTCGCTGGCAACCAGCACCCGGCAGCTGCGATTGGCGAAGCGCACGAGCACTTCGTCGCGATCGCGCTGTTCGATGTCGCCATGCAGGGCGAGCGCCGAGATGCCGTGCCGCGCCAACGCGTCGACCACCGTCTCTGTGTCTCGCCGCATGTTGCAGAACACGACGGTCGATTCGGGCTTGTGTTCCGTCAGCAGGGCCGCAAGGGCTTCGGGTTTGTTCGCCGTTTCGACTTCGAAGAATCGTTGTTCGACCTGCGGCTGGTCGACGTGCGCGGCTACGGTCACATCGATCGGATCGCGCAGCGTGGTGCGCGCCATCGCCCGTATCGCTTCGGGATAGGTGGCGGAAAACAGCAGCGTTTGCCGCGACGGCGGCGTGTGGCCGACGATTTCGCGGATCGGTTCTTCAAAACCCATGTCGAGCATCCGATCGGCCTCGTCCAGCACCAGCGTTCGCACCTTGCCGAGCGCAAGCGCATTCTTGCCGAGCAACTCCTGGATGCGGCCTGGCGTACCGACGACGACGTGCGGATCCTTGCGCAAGGAAGCCAGGTGTGCGCCCAGCGGCACGCCGCCGCTCAGGATCGTTACCTTGATGTTCGGCATGCTGCTGGCAAGCCGGCGGATCTCCTTGGCGACCTGATCGACGAGTTCGCGCGTCGGACACAGCACCAGAGCCTGCACGCGCAGCAGCGTCGGCTCGAGCCGCTGCAACAGGCCGAGCCCGAAAGCGACGGTCTTGCCGCTGCCGGTCGGCGCCTGAACGATCAGGTCGCGGCCGGCGAGGACCGCCGGCAAGCCTTCGGCCTGCACCGGCGTCATCTCGGTGTAACCGAGCGTGTCGAGCGATTTCTTCAGCGCGTCGGAAAGCGGTAGTGCGGAGAACGTAGCCATGGCGCCATCATCGCAGCATTTGGCGGCGGCAGGCATGGGTTTTTTGCGGCGGGGTCAAGGCGCGGCGCGGAACAAGGAAGCCGTAACCTGTCTGGCCCCTGATCGCCTTCCGTCATTAACGAATTCTTTCAGTAAAATTGGCGGAGCTGGAACACGCACAAGCGCAGCTTTGGCTGCAATTCACGCGCTGCGGAGGTGCACCGTGCAATGCTCAGTTTGCCACGCACACAGTCACAATCTTCGCGAGTATTCGCGATCGGCGCTTGACCCGCAAAACCGCAAGACGATTCAGACGCAGTACCTGTGCGGTGTCTGCAGAATCGTGTTGCTGATCAACCCCAAGCTTGCCGCTGCGCGCGCGCAGGAAGCCATACTGGCGGGCCGCATGAGCCGTGCCGCCTGATCGACCGGATTGTGGTCGAGGCCGCCGCCTCTTTCAGCCAATAGCGTCGGCACCGACCGGAACGGTCAGTGCCGCGTGCCGCGCTTGATTGCGCCTTTGTCGCTGCCCTGCGACAGTTCGACGCTGAGTGTAAACGTGCGCTGCTCGTCCGGCTGCATTGCACCGACACCGACCAGCCGGCGCGCGATTTCCTCGCCGCGCTCATTGCGGATCGTCAGCACCATCGAATATTCCCACGCGCCGCCTCCAGCCGGATTGCGGATGCTTCCCTCGACGCGCAACGGCGTGACGACTTCGATGGCTCCGGCAACCGGAGCCTCGAAGCGCAGGTGATGTCGGCAGGCCGGACACACTGCCGCGCTCTCGAGGATCGTCTCGCGGCAATGCGGGCAGGTACGCGTTGCTCCGGCCGTACCCGAGCGCGACGGCGTGGTCACGAAAGGTTGCCGTGATCCGCACCGTTGCGTTGTGCGCCGTGCTTGACGATTTCCGGCGACTTCGCGTCTTCCCAGCCGAAGTCGACCTGGCCGCGCATGCGCGAGCCGGCCGCGACCGTGACTGTTGCGGCCTTCAGGTCGCCGGTGAGCGAGCCGCTCTCGAGCAGGTCCACGTGGGAGGCGGTTTCGATATTGCCGGCCAACTCGCCGGCGATCGTGACTTTCTCCGCGCGAACGCTGCCCGCAACGGTCGCGCCGGGTTCGATCGTCAGGTCGCCGCGAACGTTGACGTCGCCCTTGAAACGTCCGGCGATGCGCACGTGGCCCGTGCCTTCGATCTTGCCCTCGATTGCGATGTCGGGGGCGATCAGCGATTCAGAGCGTGGTTTCTCGCGCACCGGCGCGCGCGCCGCGAGCGGCGTTGTGGCGATCGAGTCCGATTTCGGCTCGGCAATGGACGGCGCGTCGGCGCGGCCCGGCTGATGCATCGCGTCCGCCAGGAAGGACGGCGTCGTGGTGGGTGACGGAGGAGGCGAAGCAGGTTTGACGTTGTCTTTCCACAGGGCCATTGCGGCGCTCCTGGTCTGGCTGGGGGGCGCACAGATTACGCCGGTTTAGGCCGCCAGAAAACCGATTAATTGTGAACGAATTGTTGGCCTCGCAATGGCTTGGGCGGAAATCTTGAAGCGATTTGGAGTGGCCGGCCGCATTCGGCGGGCTCAACGCTCGATCGAGCGCGGCGCAACGATAAACTGATCGCCGGATCCGGCAGTTTTCGAAGGGGTACGCGCGTGCGCATGGCGAACCAATCGTTCAGGTTCAGGCTGAACCAGTTGGTGATGGCATGTCTGTGCTCGGCGAGCGCGTGCGCTGCAGCGCAGGCGGCTATCCCGGCGCAACACGAAAACGACTACGCCAATTCTGCAAACTGGCTGTGCCGGCCCGGCCGCGCCGACGCTTGCGCCGTCGACCTCACTGCGACGGTCGTCGCCGCAGGTGGTGCGACGACGACCGAGACGTTTCGGCCCGCCCACGATGCGCCGGTCGATTGCTTCTATGTCTACCCGACGGTGTCGATGCAGCCTGGCGCAAACGCCGACATGTCAATCGACGCCGAGGAACGCGGCGTGGTCAGGATGCAGTTCGCGCGCTTCGCTTCGAAGTGCCGGCTGTTCGCGCCGCTGTACCGGCAGATGACGATCGCGCAGTTGCGCAGGGCGATCGCCGGCGAGGGCGCGGGCGACCAGGAGATGGCATATGGCGACGTCGTCGCTGCGTGGAACTACTACCTGCAGCACGACAACCACGGTCGCGGCGTCGTGCTGATCGGACACAGCCAGGGCGCCGGCGAACTCACGCATCTGCTGCGGCAGGAATTCGACGGCAAGCCGCTGGCGAAGCAACTGGTCTCCGCGGTCCTTGCGGGCACGCACGTTTTTGTCAAAAAGGGCAGCGATGCCGGCGGCACATTTGCATCGATCCCGATTTGCCGCAAGGCAGGGCAGGCCGGATGCGTCATTGTATACAACTCGTTTCGAGCCACGAGCCCGCCCGCCGCGGACGCGCTGACCGAGCGCAGCGACGATCCGGCGCTCGCCGAGGCCTGCGTCAATCCGGCGAACCTCGCCGGCGGAACGGGCCAATTGAAACCGTATTTCGCCGCGCACGAGCGCGGCTTCGGCAACACGCAGCCGGCGCTGCCGTGGGTGAAGGACGGTCCCGATGTCACGACCCCGTTCGTCACGGTGCCCGGCATGCTGAGTGCCGCATGCACGAGCAACGAGTACGCAACCGACCTCGCGATCAGCGTGCATCCGGATCCGTCCGGAAAGCGCGTGGATGATTTTCGCGGCGACGTGTTCACGCACGGCGCGGTGCGTCCGCGCTGGGGCCTGCACGTCGTCGATGTCGAACTGGCGATGGGCAACCTGCTCGAGATCGTCGATGCGCAGGCCAAGACGTGGCTGCGCGAGCATCCGGGTGGTTCTTCCCGTCTCCCCAACGAATGATGGGCAGAGGGCAGGGTGAGGGGCCAGCCTGTCCGATTTCAGGCACGGCATTCCGGGGATACGCGCTGCGGCGTCGAACCACCTGACCTCGCCGATCTGTCACGCACCCCTCACCCCAACCCTCTCCCGCCATACGCGGGGAGAGGGGGAATGTACGCGCGGCGGTCAGATGTCTTACCTACCCGTCGATCGACTTTGCAGCCTGGCGCGTCAGCACGTCGTCGAGGAACTTGATCGCCGCGTCCGAGCCGGATTGTCCGAGCCAGAACAGCGCCTGCTGCTTGACCTCGCGCGGGTAGTCGCCGCGCACCAGCGCGATCAAGGCGGCGTCGGCTTCGCCTTCCTTGAGCTGCGACAGCGCAAACACGCCCTGCTCGCGCACGTCTTTCGAGGTCTCCTTGCCGATCGCAGCGGTGATGTCGTTCCTGGCGCGCGCATCGCCGGTTTGCGCCATCCAGAACAATGCTTGTTCGCGCACGTGCCCGGCGGGGTCGCTCTGGGCAATCCGGTGGATTGCGGCATAGCCATCCACGCCATGCGCCTCGGACAGGACGAATACGGCGTGCGCGCGCAGCTCCGGGTCGGCGTCAGTCGTCGCGGCGTGTTCGACGATCTGCGCGCCCTCGGCGCCGCGCATCTGGCCGAGCCAGAACAATGACTGCTCGCGCACCTTGCGCGGACGGGACTGTGCGGCCAGGTCGCGCAGCGCCGACGTCGCGGCCGGCTCGGCGTGCATGGCCAGCGCCGCCAGTTCGGCATCGAAGATGTCTTCGGCGGGCGTCGCAGCGGTGGAGGCGGCGAGAAATGCGACGCTGGCTCGCGGCGCGACATTGTCGAGCCAGCGCACCTTGTCCGCATCGCGCACCGGGCAGGAAGCGGAAAACGCGCGCACCTTGTCGACTTTGCCGTGGCTGACGCGGAAGTACACATTGAGCGCGTCGCCGGTCGCTTGCGGCGCCCGCTGGTCGTCGGAGTTGCCCCAGCTGTTGCCCTCGAGGTCACATCCGGATTGCAGGACATGCTTGCCGTGCATCTGGAAGCAGCAGGCAGTCCCGCTGTCGGCGGTCTTCGGCACCTGCCAGGCGACCCAGCCGTCCGCCTGTGCAATGCGCGTCGCCAGATCCGGTTCCGTCGCGGCAACGTTGCCGGCAAGCATCAGCAGGGCCACAGGCGCAAGGCTTTTCTGAAGAAGTATCATAAGGTAATCCTCTACTTTTCCGATTTCGGCTTGTTCAACTCGGACTCGATCAGGTCGAGCGCCGCATCGTCGCCCATCGTCGTGATCACGCGCAGCAGCGCCTGCTTTTCCTCGCGTGTCTTCGACTGGCGATACAACTGCATCATCGCGTCGCTGTCGCCGGCGACCATCAGTCCCTGGATCACGGCGTCGCGCAGCGCAGGCGTATTGGCCTTCGGATAGAGCTTGACCAGGGCCGCGCCGCCGCCTTCGTCACCGGCGACACCAAGCGCATGAATCGCCTCGATGCGGATCGTGTCCGGCTGCTGGCTTTCGGCGATCTCGGTCAACGCCTTGACATTGCCGGCGACTCCGAGCGCCTGGATGATCGCGCGCTGGTTGGCCGCATCATGCGTCGTGTCGAACAACTGCTTCAGTTCGGTCGAGGCATCCATCGCGCCGAGCGCTTCGATCGCCTGGCGCCGCACGGTCTCGTCGGTTTCGGTGCGCGCCGAAGCCAGGATCAGATCCTTGCGGTCGGCGACCAGCCAGGCCTGGATGATCGCGCGCTTTTCGCGCGGGTCCTTGCTGCTGGCGTAGAGGTCGCTCAAGCGGGCGATGGCGTGCTCGTCGCCGCTGACGCCAAGCATGCGCACGGCTTCCTCGCGCAGGGCCGGATCGGTGCTGGTCCTGGCCACGTCGACGACCATGTCGAGAGCCGCGGGCTCATCGATCTGGCTCAGGACGAACAGCGCGCGTTTCTTCACCTTGTCGGAATGCTGACTTTGCAGCACCTTCTTCAGCAGCGGCACGGCGCGTTCGGGCGGCGCGCTCATCAGGCCCTCGACCGCGATCTCGGCGAGTTCTTCGTCGTCGCTTGATACGTTGGCGCTCTTCGATGCGGTGCTGGCCGGCTGCGTCTGGCGCAGCAGCGCGTCGGCGTCCTTGCCCCAGCGGCTCTTCGGAAAATCGCGGTGCAGGCGCTCGATCGTGGTCTTGGCTTCGGTCGTGCGCTTGGCCTGCAGCAGCGTGTAGGCTTCCCAGTAGATCGCGGCGTCGGCGCTCTGCGGTTCCTTCGCGCGCAGCTGCTGTTCCAGGTCCGTAAAGCGCTTGAGCGCTCCGGCCCAGTCGCCTTTCTGCAGCGCTTCGTGGCCCTGCCAGTACAGCTGGTTGAGCTGCTTGTCGGTCGGCGCCATCGCATCGTCACTGGCCGCGTGCGCGGCCAGCGACGCGCCGGCGAGGGCGATCGTCAGCACGGCCGCGAGCAACGCGCGCAGTGTGAGTCGGTGGGTTACGTACATTGATTCACTCCTTCAAGTCGGGTCAGGTGCTGTGCTTGCCGGCGGCATCGATGCGCGCCTGCGTGGCGCGCACCTGGAACAGCAGATCGGTCTTTTTCAGATAGTCGCGAAGACCGTCGATGGATTGGACGGACGCATCGGGCGATTGGTTAGCCAGTTCGAGCAGGACCGGTTCGAGCTGGCGCAGGAAATCGGCGAGCCGCGTGTTGCCGGAGCGCGTCGCGGCCTGCGCGTACAGGCGATTCGAATCGACCAGCGAAGCGGCCAGGTCGCGGTTGCCGACGAGACCAGCGTCATCGCTGTTCACGGCGGTCAACAGCAGTCCCTCGGTGACGCGCAGGTGTTCGGCAACATAGGCGTCCAGAACGCGCGTCGCCATCTGGTTCGCGCGCGTCTGTGCAATCTGGTCGGGCTGCGGCGCGGTCGAGCGGCCGGCATAGAAACCGACGCCGATCGCGAGCAGCAACATGCAGGCAGCCGCAAATGCAGCGCGTGGCACGAGCAGC
>DATIEJ010000196.1:0-6377 GCA_035455825.1 Rhodanobacteraceae bacterium
GCGCCGAGCGAGATCTTGTGCAGGTCGATGCCGAAGTACTTCATCGCCGCGAACGTCATCGCCAGCACCAGCGGAATCGACAGCGCGACGACCAGGCCGGTGCGCAGGCCGAGCGAGAAGAAACTGACCAGCAGCACGATCGCCACGGCGATCGCGAGCGTGTCGACGAACTCGCCGACCGAGCGCTCGACCGCGCGCGGCTGATCGGCGACGCGATCGAGTTCGAGGCCGACCGGCAGCGTCTTCTGCAGGCGCGCGCCGGCCGCGTCGAGATCCTTGCCGAGCTGCAGGATGTCGCCGCCGGCGCGCATCGACACGGCCAGGCCGAGCGCGTTCTTGCCGTCGTAGCGCATGCGCGGTTGCGGCGGGTCGGAGAAACCGCGGCGGATCTCGGCGACATCGCCGAGCCGGAACAGGTGGCCGTTCGCGCGGATCGAAATGTTGCGGATTGCGTCGACCGAGTCAAACGCGCCGCTCGGGCGCAAATAGATGCGGTCGCTGTCGGTCTCGAAACTGCCGGCCGGCGTGATCGCGTTCTGCGCCTGCAGCGTCTGCTGCACCTGGTCGAAGCTCACGCCGAGCGTCGCGAGCTTGGCGTTCGACACCTCGATGTATATTTTTTCGTCCTGCAGTCCGATCAGGCTGACCTTGGCGACGTTCGGCACGCGCAGCAGTTCGAGCTTGAGGCGTTCGGCGTAGTCGCGCAGCTGCGCGTCGCTGTAGCCGTCGCCGGTCAGCGCGTAGATGTTGCCGAACGTGTCGCCGAACTCGTCGTTGAAGAACGGGCCGAGCACGCCGGCCGGCAGCGTGTAGCGGATGTCGCCGATCTTCTTGCGCACCTGGTAGAACACGTCGGGCACGCTGGCTGCCGGAATCGAATCCTTGACGACGACGAACACCTGCGACTCACCGGGGCGCGAATAGCTGCGCAGGTAGTCGAGTTCGGGTATCTCCTGCAGCTTCTTCTCGATCTTCTCGGTGACCTGCTCGGTGATTTCCCCGGCCGTCGCGCCGGGCCACTGCGTCTGCACGACCATGACCTTGAACGTGAACGGCGGATCCTCGGACTGGCCGAGGCCGACGTACGACCATACGCCGAGCACGCCGAGCACGACGATGAAGTAGCGCACCAGGGCCTGGTTGCGCAGTGCCCAGGCGGAAAGGTTGAAACGGCTCATAGCGGTTTGCCCGAGGCAGCCGTGACGCTGGCGCGTTCGTCGCGGCCTATGCGGCCGAGATGCGTGAAGTTGAATCCGGCAGCGTACTTGAGTCCATAACCCAGGGCGCGATCAAAGCCGATATGCGCGCACCAGATCAGCCCGGCGACTTCGAGCGCGGGCGAGGCAAGCGCCAGGCCGGCGGAAAAGCAGGCGAGGGCGCTGACGTACGAGTGTGCCGCGTTGTAGGCGATCGCGCCGAAGCGATTTCCGGCCAGGTAGCCGAGGAACGAGATATCGGGCGCAAGGAAGAACAGCGCGAACGTGCCCCAGCCGAACCCGGACTTTTCGTACATGAGCGCCGCGGCCGCAGCGACGGCGAGGCCTTCGAGGCGCAGCAGCCAGCGCACGCCGCCGCTCACGTCGGCCGAACCACTATCGGGATGAGTCCCGATCCAGCGAGAGAAATCTTCATCGTAGGTCGGGGATTCGATTGACTGCGAGATGAGCAAGAGTTGAGGCGCAAGCATGAGATGGACCTGTTGAGCTGATTGCCGGAGCGTGGGAGCGACGCTCCGGGTAGCGATCGGCCCGCTGGTTGGAAGAGCTTGAACTGCATGGCATGCACGTTCTAGCGGGCGTTCCTGAATTGCCGCGCTGCGCCGCCCGTCAAACCGGGGAGGGGGCCGGGCGGGCGGCGCGCGCAGCGTAAAAGTATAGAATTACAGGTTCACGGGGCGGTTTGCCGCGTCGACCGGGGCGATGGTCTGGCCGTCGCGCAACTTGTGCACGCCAGCGGTGACGATCCACTGGCGCGAGTCGACTCCGGAACTCACGACCACGCCCTGCTCGCGATACGAAGCCACCTCGACCGGTGTCAGGCGCACCTGGTGCGTGTGTGGATCCACGATCCACACGGCGGCCTGGCCGGTGTGCTCGTACAGCGCCGACAGCGGGATCATCTGCTGCTGCGCCTGTTCCGCCGACGCAAAATAGACGCGCGCGGTCTGGCCGAACTTCAGCGCCGGCGCTGGGTCGTCGAGGCTGACGCGCACGCGGTAGGTACGCGTGACCCGGTCGGCTTCCGGCGCGATCTCGCGCACGTGGCCGCTCAGGCGCGTGCCGGCATCGGCCCAGCTTTCGAGCACGGCCGGCGTGTCGACGCGATAGTCGGCGACGCGATTCTCGGGCACCGCGATCTCGACCTCGATCGCGCCGTCGCGCGCCAGCGCGGCGATCGACTGGCCGGAGGCGACGACCTGTCCGGTTTCCGCATTGATCGCGGTGATGATGCCGGCATGATCGGCGCGCAATGTCGTGTATTCGGACTGGTTGCGCGCGACGGCGAGCGCCGCCTGCGCTTGCGCGACCTGCGCCTGCGCGGCCTTCAGCGTGTTTTCCTGCGTATCGAATTGCGTCTGGCTGATGAAGTGCTTGTCGAGCAGCGCGTGATAGCGGTTGCGCTCGGCTTGCGCCAGGTCACGGTTGGCTTGCGCCGAACTCAGGGTGGCCTGAGCGCTCGCGACCTGCAGGTTCAGGTCGAGCGGGTCGAGTTCCGCCAGCGCCTGTCCGGGCTGGACGTGCGCGCCGACATCGACCAGCCGCGCGCGGATCTTGCCCGCCACGCGGAAGCCGAGCTGGCTCTCGTAGCGCGCGTGCACGTCGCCGGAATAAACCTCGGCATGCAGCGTGTCGGCGCCCTGCGGATGGGCGACCAGGGCCGAGCGCGGGGCTTCCGGCGCCGCAGCCTGGCTGTTGCATCCGGAAAGATTGAAAGCGGCCGCCAGGACCAGCGCGGCGGCAGTGAGCTTCACCATGTGAACGGAGGCTGACATTGTTACAATCCTCTTGATCCAGATCATGCTATTTACTGAACGCTGTGGTATAGTATCAATACTAAACTATACTGTCCAGTATTACTTTATGCCTACCTTCTGCAAGCCATCATGATGTCCATCGCCATTGCCAAAACCTGCGGACCGGGCCGCCCCAAGGACCTGGAAAAGCGCGCCGCGATCCTGCAGGCTGCCAAGCAGCTGTTCACGACGCAGGGTTTCGACGGCACGAGCATGGACGCGATCGCCAGCCTGGCCGGCGTTTCCAAGCTGACGGTCTACAGCCACTATCGGGACAAGGAACGCCTGTTCGTCGCGGCCGTCGAATGCGTGTGCCAGGAGCAGATGCCGGCGGAAATCTTCAACGCCGACCTGAAAGGTCCGATCCGCAAGCAGTTGCTGACGATCGCGCGCGCGTTCTTCGCGTTGATCACGAGCGAGGCGGCCGTGGCCGTGCACCGCACGATCGTCGCCAACGCGCAGCAGTCGCCGAAGCTCGGCCAGCTATTCTGGGAAGCAGGTCCGAAGCGCACCCAGGAGGCGTTCGAATCGTTCCTGCGCGATGAAGTGAAGGCCGGCAAGCTCGAGATCACCGACCTGCATCGCGCCGCATCGCAGTTCTTCTGCCTGCTGAAAGGCGAACTGCACGCGCGCAAGGAATTCGGCTGCGGCGAGCCGCTGATGCCGCGTGAGATCGACGAGCACCTCAGTGCGACCGTCGATCTGTTCCTGCGCGCTTACGCGCCGCGGTAGTTGCGCCCATCGAGAACCTTAGGCGCGAGGTAAGCACCCTCTAGCCCCTCCCCCTTGATGGGGGAGGGGTTGGGAAGAGGGTGAGCGCCTGCGGCGCCTCCCCCTCTCCCGCCGCGCTGCGCGCGTCGACCTCTCCCACGAGGGGAGAGGTGGATAGCTTGGCGCAAAGTTTCTTCCCTAGCGCACGCGAAATTCCTGACGCACCCAGTCCTCGATCTGGCGCTTGTCGTAGCGCAGCGGATCAGTGTCGGTCGGAAGGCCGGTGTGCTGCAAAAAGCCCAGGTCGATGAGCTGCACGTCTTTCTCGCGCAGGACGCTGCCGTCGCTTGCCATCAGCGTGTAGTGCAGTTTCAGGCGCGGCGGATAGATGTCCTTGACGAAGCGCGCGTCGTTGAGTGCGGGCGAATGGACGTGCGAAGGCTCGAACGAGCCGGCGAGCGTGATGTCCTGGATCGTCACGTGCAGTTGCTGCCCGTCCGGCAGAACGCGGTCCGCGCGCACGCGCATGTAGTCGCCCAGAGCCTGCATCCAGTCCGCGGGCCGCAGGATGCCGTAGCGCATCGGATTGTCCTGGACTTCGGTCAGGTCATCGGGGGCCGCCCATGTCACCTGCACGCGCGACGGCAATTCGCCGCGTGCCATCGCGTTGCTCGAAATCACGCTGATCGACGCTGCGAAGACAAGCGCTATCGCCAGCGCGTGCCAGACGCGGCGAGGCGGACGAAGGGAGTTGAAAAACATGTTCATCGAATTCCTTGCCTCGATCGAGGCGACCAAAAGGCCGGGGCAGCCTGTACCCACTTAGACTTGCGACAGCGCTGTTTCGTCGCACGCACCGCGCAAATGCATTGCCAACGCGTTCACAAATTTCGTCGGCACCCTTGCACACCTGCGATGCCTCGACGGGGCACTGGTCATTGTGAACGCAGCGACGTCGATCAATTCTTCGCGCCGAACTCCGCGCGCAGCCACTCATCGATCATGCGCTTTTCGTAGCGCAGCGGGTCATTCGGATCTGCCGCGACGGCGCGGCGAAGGTACGCTCCATCGCTCAATCTTGCGTCGCCTTCGCGAATCGTCGTGCCATCGGCAGCGAGCAGCACGAAATGCAGGTTCATCCATGGCCAGTAGCTTTCCTTCATGACGCGCAGGTCCTGCTGCCCGGGCCGGTACAGCGGCTCGAGCCTGCCGGCGAGGCTGATGTCGTCGACACGAACCTGCAGTTGCTGTCCTGGCGGCAGGATGCGGTCGGCGGTCTTGCGCAAGCGATCGCCGAGCGACTTCATCCATTGATCCGGCCGCAGCCAGCCGCGGTCGGGCGGATTGTTCCGCGTCTCGCTGAGCTGATCGATCGGAGCCCAGCTGACCTGAACCCGCGCCGGCGGTTCGCTCGGGGCGGCAGCCGCGGTCATGGCAAGGCCGACGGCCAGCACCAGCGCCCAGACAGCGCGAGTGGAACCCTCTGCGGGAAAAAATCGTTTCACGCGTAACTCCTCGTTGCATACATGCGTTGTGACCGCACCGCTTACAAGACCGGTTGACGCGTCATTTCGTCGCGCATCGCCGCTCGCGTTTGCCGACGCTTCGTGATTCAATGTGCCACGAAGCGGGGGTGCCCGCCTCATGGGTCAATCCAGGAGGCGAGGCTGAGAAAGACCCTTCGTACCTGATCCGGGTTGTACCGGCGTAGGGAGCTTCGATGGCCGTCTGCCGTCCCCGCTTCGTGACGCGAGCAATCGCGCAAGTCCGCATCTTCCGGTGCGGATCCCAGCTCCGCAGGACGACGCCATGAATGCATTAGCCTCCGATCTCGTTCGCCAGACCAGCGAATTGTCCGAATCCGTCACGCGCCCGATTCCCGGCTCGCGGAAAATACATGCAAGCGGCAGCCGCGCGGACTTGCGCGTGCCGATGCGCGAAGTCGCGCTGAGCGACACGCCGCTGATGTTCGGCGCCGAGAAGAACGCGCCGCTGGCGCTGTACGACACATCCGGTCCCTACACCGATCCGCAGGCGCATATCGATTTGTTCGCCGGTCTGCAACCGCTGCGCGCGCGCTGGATCGAGGAGCGCGCGGACAGCGAGACGCTGCCGGGGCTGAGTTCGGAATTCGGGCGCAAGCGCGCCGCCGACCCGAAGCTCGCCGCGGTGCGCTTCGCACACGCGGGCAAACCGCGCCGCGCGAAAGCCGGCGCGAATGTTTCGCAGATGCACTACGCGCGCCGCGGGATCGTGACTCCGGAAATGGAATTCATTGCGATCCGCGAGAATCAGCGCGTCGAAGCGCTGGCCGGTTCGGACCTGCTGAAGCAACATCCGGGCGAAAGTTTCGGCGCGGCGATTCCGAAGATCATCACGCCGGAGTTCGTGCGCAGCGAAGTCGCGCGCGGGCGCGCGATCATTCCATGCAACATCAACCACCCCGAAACCGAGCCGATGATCATCGGCCGCAACTTCCTGGTGAAGGTGAACGCCAACATCGGCAACTCGGCGCTGGGCTCGTCGATCTCCGAGGAGGTCGACAAGATGACCTGGGCGATTCGCTGGGGCGGCGACACGGTGATGGATTTGTCCACTGGCAAGCACATTCATGAAACACGCGAGTGGATCATCCGCAATTCGCCGGTGCCCA
>DATIEJ010000197.1:0-13072 GCA_035455825.1 Rhodanobacteraceae bacterium
CCCAAGGAGATTGCACCGATGCGCGTCCTGTTTGGATTGATCCTCGCCGCCGTCAGTACGGCGGCGCTGGCTGATCACGACTGCAAGTTCAAAGCCGAGCGCAACCTCGACATCGATCCGGCCGGGCTGAAGACGCTGGCGCTCGTGCTCGGCTCCAGCGATGCGCAGGTCGAAGGCGTCGCCGGCATCAAGCGCATCGAAGTGCGCGGCAAGGCCTGTGCTTCGGAAGAAGAGTGGCTCAAGGACCTGACCGTCGACCAGGAGCGCGGCGGCGACCGCGTGCGCGTGACCACGAGCAAGAACCGAAGCGGCACGCACATCAACCTGTTCGGATCGAGCTATGCCTATATCGACCTGACCGTGCGCATTCCTGCGGATCTGGCGCTCGAGGTCGACGCCGGCTCGGGCGATGCGGACGTTTCGAACGTCGCATCGCTGCGTTTCACGTCCGGCTCGGGCGACCTGAAAGCGCACCACGTCGTCGGCGACGTTCTGGTCAAGGTCGGCTCGGGCGATGCGATCATCGACGATATCGGCAGCCTGGACGTCGAACGCGTCGGCTCCGGCGACATTCGCGCGTCGAATTCGCGCGGCGACATCAAGGTCGGACACGTCGGCTCCGGCGACGTGACTTTTGCCGATGTCCACGGCAGCGTGCGCGTCGAATCGGTCGGCTCCGGCGACGTGGGCATTCGCCACACCAGCGGCGATGTCGAAATCGGGTCGATCGGCTCTGGCGACGTCACGGTCGACGGCGTCGGCGGCAACTTCATCGTCCACTCGGCCGGCAGCGGTGACCTGCATCACCATCAGGTGACCGGGAAGGTCCAGGTTCCGAAGCGTCACGAGGACGACTGATCGCGCCAGCGCCGCGGTTGAAAGAACGACGCGCCACGTGCCTTGCCGTGGCGCGTTCGCGCGGGCAGAATCGCCGCATCGAATCACCTGCCGGCTGCCAATGAGCGCGCGCTACGCCAGCTTTCGCGAGTTCTACCCGTTCTACCTTTCCGAGCACGCGAACCGCACCTGTCGCCGGCTGCACGTCGCCGGCAGCACGCTCGTGCTGGCCGTGGCCGTCATGGCCTGCATCAGCCAGCGCTGGATGCTGCTGTGGCTGCTGCCGCTGTTCGGTTACGGCTTCGCCTGGGTCGGCCACTTCTTCTTCGAACACAATCGCCCGGCGACATTCACGTATCCTCTCTACAGTTTCGCCGGCGACTGGGTCATGTATTGGCAGGTGCTGACCGGCCGCATTCCGTTCTAGATTCCAATGTTTGATTCGGGAGCGGTTGGTGAGTCGCCAGCCAGGATTGCCCCCATCCGCCTCCGGCACCTTCCCCCGCTTCGCAGGGGAAGGAAACTGGAGGTATCAGTCTGGAATCCTTCCCCCGCTTGCGGGGGAAGGTGGCGGCAGCCGGAAGGGGGCGCTCCACGCGGAGGCGTAAACCCACTATTTGCTTCACACAGCAGTTCACTAGACATTCCGCATACCAACCTGCTCGAGGAATCCCGCATGGCCTGGGTCCACCTTGTCGCGCTGCTTGCGCTGCTCGAATGCTTCTTCTTCGCCTACGCGGTCGGCAAGGCGCGCGAAACCTACCAGCTGAGAGCCCCGGCAACGACCGGCAACGAAAACTTCGAACGCTACTTCCGCGTGCAGCAGAACACGATCGAGCAGATGATCCTGTTCCTGCCGTCATTGTTCATCGCCGCGGTCTACTGGCCCGCGCAATGGGTCGCGGCGCTCGGCGCGGTCTATCTCGTCGGACGCATCGTCTACTACCACGCCTACGTGCGCGATCCGCGCTCCCGCGGCCTCGGATTCCTGCTGAGCAGCGCGCCGATCATCCTGCTTGTCGTTGCCGGCGCCATCGGCGTGGTGCGCGTATTGCTGAGCGGCTGAAGACTGCCGCGCGTGCCGCGGATCGCTAGTCGAGAAAGATGAAGAACGCCGCCGCCACAATCAGCCCGAAGCCGACGAGGTGGTTCCACTTGATCGCCGCGCCGAGGTACGTCGTCGAAAACACGACGAACACCAGCAGCGTGATGATCTCCTGCATCGACTTCAGCTGCGCCGGGTCGTAGACGCGATAGCCGATGCGGTTGCCCGGCACCTGCAGGCAGTACTCGAACAGCGCGATGCCCCAGCTCACGATGATCACGAGCCACAGCGGCCGGTCCGTGTACTTCAGGTGTCCATACCAGGCGAACGTCATGAAGACGTTGGAACCGAGCAGCAGCAGGATCGGGGCAAGGTAGTTCAGCATCGGCGGATTTCCTTTCGCGATTCGCGTTTTTGCCCGTAAGGTTACTGGCTTGCCGCTCGCGTGTCCGCTGCGAACCTGCAATGGGCAAGAGCGGACCGGGGATGCTAGAGTCGAATCAGGATTGCAGTAGTCGGGATTCCGGACGGGGAACAGGCATGGGAGCAGCAAGAGCGCGGCGCTTCGCGCCGTTGTCGATGGGTATTGCCCTGGCGCTCGGCGCCGGCGCGGCGGACGGGGCGGCAGCAAGGTTTTCGGCATTGCCGCGCCAGGATGGCGCGACCGCGTTGCGCCAGCAACTGCGGACGCTGATGCCGCCCGTGCCGAAAACCGCAGCGTCGCCGGCGGCGCTGCTGCCGGTGACGAGCTGTGCCGACGACGGCAGTGCCGGCACGTTGCGCACGGTGGCCGAGGCAGCCGGAGAGGGCGACACGATCGACCTCGGCGCCCTGACCTGCAGCGCGATCACGCTTACGCAGGGCGCCATTCCGCTGTTGTTGAACGACGTGGCGATCATCGGGCCGGGCGCGAATGCGCTCGCGATCGACGCGGCGGGCAGCGACCGGGTGCTGATACATCCGGGGAGTGGAACCCTGACCGTAACGGCGCTGACCTTGCGCAACGGCGCCGCCAACGTCGGCGGCTACAAGGTTACCGGCGGCGGCTGCATCGCCTCCAGCGGTTACCTCGTGCTCGACCACAGCGTCGTGCGCGACTGCCAGGCCAGCGCCGAAGGCGTCTACGGCGGCGGCATCTTTGCGTCCACGGTGACGATGTATACGAGTACACTTTCCGGTGCGGTCGCCCTGGGCCAGAACCCGAACACCGGCACCGCGGCATTCGGCGGCGGCATGTACACCGCCTACGTCAATATCGTCGACAGTACGGTCAGCGGCAACCGCGCCGCGCACGATCTCGGCGACGGCCAGCAGAGTTACGACACCGGCGGCGGCATCTTCACGAACTTCGGCGGCTCGATCCGCTCGTCGACGATCGACAACAACTACTCGTACGGGTTTGGCGGCGGCGTGTCCGCGTTCAATGGCGTGCTCGTCGTAGCGAACAGCACGATTTCCGGCAACACGGCGAAAACCCGCGGTGGCGGCGGACTCGATCTGCGCGTGTTCTATGGCGGGACGATCAGCAACAGCACGATCACGGCGAATACCGCGCCAGCCGGCGGCGGCATCCTGCTGCGCGGCCGGCCCGACCAGTTCGAACTGCAAAGCACCCTGATTGGCGGCAACACGGCAGCGTCCGGTGCCGATGTCGGTTCGGAGCGGGCGACCACCCTGCTCGGCAACAGCAATCTGGTCGTGAGCGCGGATGCGAATGTCACGCTGCCGGCTGCGACGCTGCACGCCGCACCGCTGCTGCTGCCGCTGGCCGCCAATGGCGGGCCGACGCGCACGCATGCGCTCGCCGCCGGCAGCCCGGCGATCGACGCGGGCAACAACGCCGCTGCGCTTGTCACGGACCAGCGTGGCGCGGGATTTCCGCGCGTGCTCGGCCCGGCGGCCGATATCGGTGCTTTCGAAGGCGTCGCAGCCGTGCCATCGCTGCCTTCGACGGTGCCGGCACCGGCGATATCCGGCTGGGCACTTGGCCTGCTGGGCCTGGCACTGACGTGGCTGGGAATACGCCACGGCCGCATCCAGGTCTCCGGATCGGATGCCTTCACAAGTTTGTCACCGCTCGGCAGGCATTCTTCACAAACGTGAAGACAGTGCCGGTCAGCGTGACCGGCAAGGGCGGCAGACCATGAAACAGCGTGACGAGCAGGCCGGTTTGATCCTTCTGGTCGAGGACAACCGCGGGATTTCCGAGATGGTCGGCGAGTTCCTCGAACGCCGCGGCTACAGCATCGACTACGCCGCGGACGGGGTCACCGGACTACACCTGGCGGTGACCAACAGCTATGACGTCATCGTGCTCGACCTCATGCTGCCGGGCATGGATGGCCTGGATGTATGCCGCAAGCTGCGCGTCGACGCCAAGAAGCCGACGCCGGTGCTGATGCTTACGGCGCGCGATACGCTCGAGGACAAGCTGGTCGGGCTCGACGCAGGCGCCGACGATTATCTGGTCAAACCGTTCGAGATCCGCGAGCTCGAAGCGCGCGTTCGCGCGCTGATCCGGCGCGAGCGCCGCCAGGTCAGCGCGGAGCTGCTCAGCGTCGGCGACCTCGTGCTCGATACCGCCAGCCTGCGCCTGACGCGCGCCGGGCAGGAACTGCTGGTCTCGCCGATTGGCCTGCGCCTGCTGACGATCCTCATGCGCGAGTCGCCACGCGTCGTCAGCCGGCGCTCGATCGAGCGCGAAGTCTGGGGCGACCTGCTGCCCGATTCGGACACCCTGCGCAGCCATTTGTATAATTTGAGAAAAATTATAGACAAGCCGTTCCAGAAGCCGCTGCTGCACACGATCCACAGCGCCGGCTACCGGCTGGCCGACCTGGATGCGGAGACCGCGGCCAGCCGGGCGGGGTAGACTGGCGGACATGCGCCTGCGCCCGGGAATCCGCCGCAAACTCTGGGTCGTCTTCGTCCTCCAGGTCGTGGCGATCAGCTTCGCGACCGTGCTCGGCGTCTTCGGCGCGGCGTCCGTGCTCGAGGACGTGCTGATCCGCCGCGCGCTGACCGGCGAGGCGGATTTCTTCTGGCAACGGCGCGCGCAGGAGCCGGACGCGCCGGCGCCGCAGACCAACAACATGACCGGCTACCTGGTCGCGGCGGGCGCGTCGACGCAGAGTCTTCCGGCGGTGTTGCGCCCGCTCCAGCCCGGATATCAGCGCGTGCCTGGCGAGAATGGCGAAATCCTCGCGTTCGTCGCCGACGGTCCCACCGGCCGACTGTACCTGGTCTTCAACCCGGAACAAATCGGACGGCTGGCGTTCCTGTTCGGATTCATTCCGCTGATCCTCGTGCTGATCATCATCTACATCACGACCTGGCTGGCCTACCGTGCCTCACGGCGAGCGCTTTCACCGGTCGTGGCGCTGGCCAAGGTCGTTCGCGACTGGGATCCGAAGGAGCCCGATCTTGCCGCGCTGTCGCCCGAGCGCCTGTCGAGCGATCCGGATGGCGACGTCGAGACCCTGGCGCGCGCGCTGCACGGATACGCCAGCCGGATCGAGGAATTCGTCGCGCGCGAGCGCGACTTCACGCGCGACGCCAGCCACGAAATGCGCAGCCCGTTGACCGTGATCAAGGTCGCTGCCGAAGTGCTGCAGGAAGAAGAGCTGTCGCCGTTCGGCCAGCGCACCGTCCTGCGCATCCAGCGCTCCGCGCAGGACATGGAAGCGTTGATGGAAGCCTTCCTGATCCTCGCGCGTGAAGCCGACACCGGGCTGCCGGAGGAAGACTTCATCGTCAACGATATCGTGCGCGAGGAGGTCGAGCGCGCGCAGCCGCTCGTCGCCGGCCGGCCGCTGACCCTGGCCCTGGACGAGCCCGGCGCCTTCGCCCTGCATGCGCCGCCAAAGGTGCTGGCCGTGCTCGTCGGCAACCTGATTCGCAACGCCTGTCTGTACACCGAGAGCGGCGAGGTGCGCACGACGGTCGGCATGGACTACATCCGCATCCAGGACAGCGGCATCGGCATGAGCGAGGAGGAAGTCGCGCGCGCGTTCCAGCCGTTCTTCCGCGGTGGCCGCAGCCGCCGCGGCGGTCACGGTGTCGGCCTGACGATCGTCAAGCGCCTGTCCGACCGCTTCAGCTGGCCGGTCGAGATGACCAGCGAGATGGGACACGGCACCTCGGTCACGATCCATTTCCCGCAGGCACGCGCGGAGACGCTGCTGCCTTCCGAGGCGTTCGACATTCCGGCCGCGCAATGAAACGGTGAAGCCGGGCAACCCTGCGCTGGCGACGCGAGCTATATACTTCCGCCATGAATCGTTCGATCGAGGAGTTGTCATGCGGCGTGTCGTCCAGGCCCTGTTGTTGTCCCTTTGCTTCACGCTGAGCGCCATGGCGGCGGCTCCGGTCTTCGTGATCCACGGTGGTGCGGGCGTGATCGCCAAGGAAGTCACGCCCGAGAAGGAGAAAGCGTATCGCGCTGAACTGCAGCGCGCGCTCGAAGCCGGCTACGCCGTGCTCAAGGGCGGCGGCAACGGTCTCGACGCGGTCAGCAAGGCGATCGTGATCATGGAAGACTCGCCGTTGTTCAATGCCGGCAAGGGCGCCGTGTTCAATCACGACGGCAAGAACGAACTCGACGCTTCGATCATGGACGGCGCGACGTTGCGCGCCGGCGCGGTCGCCAGCGTGCACCGGGTCAGGAACCCGATCCTGCTTGCGCGCGCGGTGATGGAAAAGTCGCCGCACGTGATGCTGGTCGGCGATGGCGCCGAGGAGTTCGCGCGGTCGATCGGCGTGACCCTGGTCGACCCGAAATATTTCTATACGGAACAGCGCTGGCAGCAGCTGCAGGAAGCGCTGAAGGAAGAGCAGGACAAGCCAGCCGCGGGCAAGGCGCCGGGTCACGGCACGGTCGGCGCCGTCGCCCTCGACCAGCAGGGCCATCTCGCCGCGGGCACGTCGACCGGAGGCATGACCAACAAGCGCTACGGCCGCATCGGCGATTCGCCGATCATCGGCGCGGGCACGTACGCGAACGCGAAGTGCGCGGTATCGGCCACCGGCTGGGGCGAGTACTACATCCGCGCCAACGCCGCGCACGACATCTGCGCCCGCGTCGAGTACAAGGGCGAGCCGATCGCCCAGGCCGCGAAGGAGGTCGTGATGGAGGTCGTGCCGAAGCTCGGCGGCGATGGCGGCGTCATCGCGCTCGATGCCCAAGGCAACATCTCGACGCCGTTCAATACCGAAGGCATGTTCCGCGGCTGGATCGATCGCGATGGAAAGATCCATATCGCGATTTTCCCCGAATAGCGGACTGAGCGCGGAAATTTTCCCGGAATCGGCCAGCGGGCCGTTCGCGATTTGCATGCTGCAATCGCTGCAACCGACTTATTGCACGCCAGAGGTTCCGTCTGCTTCGCCCGTGCGTGGGTAAGCGATTGTTTTGCAGAAAATAATTTGCGTCAGGATTGCTGGCATATGGCGTGCAGCGTCAATGGGCTTCGCTTCAAATGAGGAAACCCCATGAAACGCAACCTGATCGCATCATCGCTTTGCGCAGTTCTGTCGCTCGGCACGCTCGTCGCGGCGGCACAAACGGTTCCGACCGATCCCGCGCCGCCGCCGTCGAGCCAGGCCGCGGCGGATCCTTCTCCGCCGCCGGACACGGTTGCGACCGATCCGACGCCGCCGCCAAGTGCAGCGCCGACCGAGACACCGCTATCGAGCACGATGACCGACAACTCGCCGCCGCCGTCGAGCGATGCCGATGCGAGCAAGGTCGATCCGCAGGACCAAAGCAAGGGCCAGGAACTCGTCGGCAGTCAGAAGCCGACGCCGGCCGAGGCGCAGGGACATGCTTCGCCGCCGACCATCGGGCAGGACAAGGAAGCCGGCAACAACCTGGTCGAGCACGACAACGGAAAGATGCAGATGGCCGACAAGGCGCCGCCTGACTTCCAGAGTCTGGATACCCAGAAGCGCGGCTACATCACGCTGGCCGATGCCGGCAACCACCTGTGGCTCAACGAGAATTTTGCGCGCTGCGACGCCAACCACGACGGGAAGCTGACGCAGCAGGAATATTCGCAGTGCCTGTACTAGCCTCGACGTTCCGCTCGTCCCGGTTTCCAGGGGCGGGCGGAGCACCGCACGCGCGCCAAAAATAATCCGTCACGCTTCAGCCGATCGGGCCCAATCGGCGTACAGTGCCGTTTCCTCCATCGCTCTTCGCGGAGAAACACATGGTGCTGTGCCCCGTTGCGCTGGCCGTTGGTTGCCGGAAATGTCCGATCTTCAGCGTCTGCCCGGTGAAGAGCGTGATCGGCGACTACAAGCCCGAGGAAGATGCGAAAGCAAAATCGGCATCGAGCGGCAAGAAGAAGAAATAGCGCGCCCGTTCGCTTTCCTTGCGCTGCCTGCAACGCAGGCAGGCGGAAGACACGCTAGAAGATGTAGTGCATTCCAGCGGACCACACCTGAGTCGCCTCGATCTGCAGGCCGTTGACGCGCTGGTACAGGGGCGCCTGGAAGAACGCGTAGGCTGAGAATCGCCGCGAGATATTCCAGGTCACGCCCGGACTGATGTAAACCAGCGATGCGCCGCTGTTGTCGACGTCGGCGTTCGCGCCGCTCTCGCGCTTCTCGACGCGCGCATTGACCTGCAGTTGCGGGACGAATGTCGCGCTGGCCGTGTAGCGCACGCCGAGATTGAAATTGACGCCGGTGCCGGGGCGGAAATGTTCGCGCGAGTCCAGCGGCTGCTGCAGCAGTGCGTGCGCGAAGTAATCCCAGTTCTCCGCAAGCCCGCCGAAGTTGTACGCGCCGAGCAGCAGGTCGGTCGTTCCGGTGCCGAGTTGCAGTCCACGGTCGAGCGGTTCGCCGGCCTGCGGACCGGTCTGGAAGTCGCTGTTGAACTGGCCGGTAGGCAACTTCAGCCCGAATTCGATGCCGGTGTTGCGCCGCTCGCCGAGTCCCATGTAACGGCCGACGATGCGCACGTCGCCGATGCCGTCGTCGTGCGAGGTCGACACCTCGGTGTCGCCCTCGGCGATCGTGGCGTGCGAGCGGTTGTACCACGGCAACTGGAAGTTCACGCCCCAGTTCTTGTTTGGACTGTAGTCGAGGTTCAGCGCGTAGTTGCGATTGATCGTGTACTGCTGGATTTCCTCGTCGTTCGGTATCGGCAGGCTCGAACGCGAGACGCTGTCGGTGCCCGAGCGCAGCTGATCCTGGTTGAAGTAGTCGAAGCGAAAATCCGCGCGCCAGCCGCCGCTGGCCGCGAGCCCCTGGCTGGCCCAGTCCGAGCTCAGCGTGCAGCCGCAGGCCGAGCACGCGGATGCGCGCTGCGCGCCGGCGGCGGAGACGACGGCGAGTGCAAATACGATCGGGCGAAGCAGGGGCATGCGGTTTCCAAAAAAGAATGGTTCGACCAGCACAAGCGATTGTCGCAATTGGCCGGGCACAACGACAGGGGCTTCGAAACGTCGACAGAGCTTGGTCCCGGATTCATCGGCCGGGTTCACGTCGGGGGCACACGCGCGCCGATAAACCTGCTGCGCGCACCTGTTCGATGCGCGAATGCGCGTTTACAACTGCTTACAGCCATTTACCGGTGGGCAACTGCACCCGCACCGGTCGCACGCTACCGTGGCGCGCTCCAACCTGACTGAACACCAACCGGCGCACACGCGAATCCGCCGCTGGCTGCACCGCCACGCCGCGACAGGTTAATCTGTTGCGGTTTGTCGTGCGTGAATCGAGGCAGCCATCGATACCAAGAACGAAGAATTGCCCATGACTACGCCATCGAACCGGTCCGTTACCCACGCTTCCGGCAGGATCCGACTCGCCGTCGTGCTGATCGTCCTGGCAGTTGCGGGCGTGATCGTCGTCGGCGGCTACTTCCTTGCCAGGAGCACGACGCCGGCACAGACCGGTGGCGGACGCTTCGGCCGCGGCGGCCCGGCCGGACCCGGCGGTCCGGCCATGCCGGTCGGCGCCGCCGAAGTCGCGGCAGGCGACATCAATATCACGCTCAACGCGCTCGGCACGGTCACGCCGCTGCGCAGCGTCACCGTCAGCGCGCAGATCAGCGGCCAGCTGCTCGACGTGAAGTTCAAGGAAGGCCAGATGGTCCAGCAGGGCGACGTGCTCGCGGAAATCGATCCGCGCCCATATCAGGCCGCGCTGATGCAAGCCGAAGGCGCGCTCGCACGCGACCAGGCGCTGCTGGCCAATTCGAAGATCGACCTCGAACGCTACCAGACGCTGTTCAAGCAGGATTCGATCGCCAAGCAGCAACTCGATTCGCAGGATTCGCTCGTCCATCAGTACGAAGGTACGGTCAAGTCCGATCAGGCGCAGATCCAGACCGCGAAGGTCAACCTGACCTACACGAAAATCAACGCGCCGGTCGGCGGGCGCGTCGGCCTGCGCATGATCGATCCGGGCAACAACGTGCAGAATGGCGGCGGCATCATCGTCATCACCCAGCTGTCGCCGATCGACGTGCTGTTCACCTTGCCGGAAGACAGCCTGCCGCCGGTACAGAAGAAGATGCACGCGGGCACGCCGCTCGACGTCGACGTCTACGACCGTTCCGGACAAACCAAGTTGCAGACCGGCGTCCTCGCCAGCCTCGATAACCAGATCGATACGGCGACCGGCACGGTAAAGGCCAAGGCCGAGTTCGCGAACGCCGACGAAAGCCTGTTTCCGAACCAGTTCGTGCACGTGCGCGTTTTGCTCGATGTACTGCGCGGCGCCAGCGTCATTCCGACCTCGGCGCTGCAGCGCGGCGCCGGAGGTTTATTTGTATACGTCGTCGCCGAGGACCGCTCGGTGAGCGTGCGCCAGATCAAGACCGGGCCGACCGAAGGCGAGCGCGTTGCCGTCACCAGCGGCCTGAAGATCGGCGAAACCGTCGTTACCGACGGCGCCGACAAGCTGCGCGAGGGCAGCAAGGTCGAATTGCCGGGCGACGCGCCGCCGGCCGCGAATGCCGCGCAAGCCGCGGGACAGGGCGAGCGGCAACGCGGACAGGGACAGCAGCGTGAAGGACAGCCAGGCCAGGGAGAGCGCCGCCGGCGCGATGGCAATGGCGGTCCGGGCACCGGCAAGCCGGCTGACGGCACGCAACCGGCGACCGGCAAGCCGCAGACAACCGCAACAGATGCAAAGTCCGCGGACGGCAGGCAGTGACCGGGCGCGCGTCCGCATACTGTATGGACGTCTATACCTCCAATCGGCTGATACTGCGATGCGGCGCTCTTGAGCCCTCCCCTTCAAGGGGAGGGTTGGGTGGGGATGGTGTTCGCGATGCGGGTGCGACGAGCTTGCCCCTCACCCCAGCCCTCTCCCCCAACGATGAAACCGTTGGGGGAGAGGGGGCAAAGCGGGACGTCGGATGAACCCCTCACGCCTGTTCATCCTGCGTCCGGTCGCCACGTCGCTGCTGATGGCGGCGATCCTGCTCGTCGGCATCCTGGCGTACCGGTTCCTGCCGCTGTCGGCGTTACCGGAAGTCGACTATCCGACGATCCAGATCACGACCTTGTATCCAGGCGCGAGTCCCGAAGTCATGACCTCGTCGGTCACGGCGCCGCTCGAGCGGCAGTTCGGCCAGATGCCGGGCTTGAACCAGATGTCGTCGACGAGTTCGGCCGGTGCTTCGGTCGTCACGCTGCAATTCAGCCTCGACCTGAGCCTCGACGTTGCCGAGCAGGAAGTGCAGGCCGCAATCAATGCGTCCGGCACGTTCTTGCCGGCCGACCTGCCGACGCCGCCGATCTACAGCAAGGTCAATCCGGCAGACGCGCCGATCCTGAGTCTGGCCTTGACGTCGAAGACGCTGCCGCTGCCGCAGATCGAAGACCTCGCTGACACGCGTCTTGCCCAGAAGATCTCGCAGATCACCGGCGTGGGCCTCGTCACGCTTTCCGGCGGCCAACGCCCGGCCGTGCGTATCCAGGCCAACCCGACGGCGCTCGCTTCGTATGGCATGAGCCTGGAGGATCTGCGCACGGCTATCGGCAACGCCAACGTCAATGGCGCGAAGGGCAGCTTCGACGGACCGACACGCTCGTACACGATCGACGCGAACGACCAGTTGAAGTCGGCGGCCGAGTACAGCGACATCGTCATCGCCTACAAGAACGGCGCGCCGGTGCGGCTCATCGATGTGGCCGACATCATCGACGGCGCGGAGAACACGCGGCTGGCGGCCTGGAAGGACACCATGCCCGCGATCATCGTCAACATCCAGCGCCAGCCCGGCGCGAACGTCATCGACGTCGTCGACCGCATCAAGCAGATGCTGCCGACGCTGACGCAGTCGATGCCGGCGTCGGTCGACCTGGCGATCCTCACCGACCGCACCGTAACCGTGCGCGCCTCGGTCGCGGACGTGGAATTCGAACTTTTCCTGGCCGTCGTGCTCGTCGTGCTCGTGATCTTCATCTTCTTGCGCAACCTGCCGGCGACGATCATTCCGAGCTTCTCGGTGCCGCTGTCGCTGGTCGGCACGTTCGGCGTCATGTACCTGGCTGGCTTCAGCCTGAACAACCTGACGATGATGGCGCTGACGATCTCGACCGGCTTCGTCGTCGACGATGCGATCGTGATGATCGAAAACATCTCGCGCTACCTCGAGGAAGGCGACTCGCCGTTCGAGGCCGCGCTCAAGGGTTCCAAACAGATCGGCTTCACGATCATCTCGCTGACGATCTCGCTGATTGCCGTGCTGATCCCGCTGCTGTTCATGGGTGATGTCGTCGGCCGCCTGTTCCGCGAGTTCGCGATCACGCTGGCCGTGACGATCGTGATTTCCGCGATCGTGTCGCTGACGCTCGTGCCGATGCTGTGCGCGAAGATACTCAAGCACCACAAGCGCGAGGACGAAGGCCGCTTCTCGCGCAAGACCGGCGAGATGTTCGATCGCCTGATCGCCAGTTACGGACGCTGGCTGGCCTGGGTGCTCGATCGGCAGGGCGCGACGCTGCTCGTTGCCGTCGGCACGCTGGTCCTGACGGTAATTTTATACATCTTCATACCGAAGGGATTTTTCCCGGTGCAGGACACCGGCCTGATCCAGGGAATTTCCGAAGCCTCGCAGTCGATCTCGTTCGCGGCGATGGCGCGGCAGCAGCAGGAACTCGGCAAGCTGATCCTGGCCGATCCGGCCGTGCAGTCGCTGTCGTCGTTCATCGGCGTCGACGGCACGAA
>DATIEJ010000198.1:0-2055 GCA_035455825.1 Rhodanobacteraceae bacterium
GTTCCAGCGCGCGGCGATCACGCCGTTGCGGCTGACCGCCTGGCAGGCGCTGTTCGGGACGATCGTCGTCGTGATCGGCGCGCTGCTGATCCAGGAACGCGCGATCGACTGGTCCGGCGAATTGATCGGCGCCCTGGTCTACAACAGCGTGCTGGCGGCCGCTGTCGCGTGGGCGTTGTGGTTGTTCGTCATCGAGCGTTTGCCGGCCGGCATCGCCGGCGTGGCGAGCCTGGCCACGCCGCTGCTCGGTGTACTGCTCGCCTGGGGCCTGCTCGGCGAGGCGCCCGATCTGGCCGAGGCGCTCGGCATCGGCCTGATCGCGATTGCGCTTACCGGTGTGTTGTGGCCGCGTGCGGTGTGATGCCGGTTCGGCGGTGTGAAAAACTTTTTTGGACGCGGATTACGCGGATCAACACGGATAAGTGCGGATAAAGCGGATGAGGATAAAAAGTGAAATGTGGCGGGTATCCGCCTTGATCTTGGAGTCTGTGCCAACCGCAGTCTCGATCCCGCACCGACCTCGAGAGTCCCAGTCGATCCATTTTCAATTTTTATCTATCCGCTCTTATCCGTGTTGATCCGCGTAATCCGCGTTAAAAAATTTTGCTTTTTTCCGCGATCACGCAAGACCCGACCACGGCAGCTGGCCGAGGTCGACATTGCCGCCGGTCAGGATCAGGCCGACGCGCTTGCCGGCGAACAGATCCTTGTAGCGCAGCACCGCGGCGAGCACGGTTGCCGACGAGGGTTCGACGACGATCTTCATGCGCTCCCAGATCAAGCGCATCGCGGCGATCGTTTCGGCATCGCTGACCGGCAGCACCGTGACGCCGTGCGCGCGCATCAATTCGAAGTCGATCGGTCCGATCGCCGCGCGCAGTCCGTCGCAGATCGTGCGCGGCACGATATCGGTGACCCGTTCGCCACGATGCAGGGATTCGTAGGCATCGGCTGCGCCCTCGGGCTCTGCGGCGAAGATCGGCAAATTCGGCAATATCGAATGCGCCGCCACCGAACAGCCGCTGATCAGGCCGCCGCCGCCTACCGGAGTGATCAGCGCATCGACAGCGCCGGTGTTCTCCAGCAACTCGAGCGCGGCGGTGCCCTGCCCGGCAATCACGTCCGGGTAGGTGAACGGATGGACGAGCGTCGCGCCCGTTTCGCTGCGGATGCGCTCGGCGGCTTCGTCGCGCGCCGCCAATGTCGGCGCGCAGAAATGCAGCGTCGCGCCGTAAGCGCGGATCGCGGCGACCTTCGAGGCGATGGCGTCCTCGGGCACGACGACATGAGCCGGAATGCCGCGCGTCTTCGCCGCCAGCGCGAGTGCCGCGCCGTGGTTTCCGGACGAGTGCGTGACGACACCGCGCGCGGCCGTCGCGTCGCTCAACGCCCAGACGGAATTGCACGCGCCGCGAAACTTGAACGCGCCGGCGCGCTGGAAATTCTCGCACTTGAACGCAAGCGTCGCGTTCGCCAGGACATCGATGCCGCGCGCGCGCAGCACCGGCGTGCGATGCGCATGCGGCGCGATGCGATCGGCGGCCTGGCGAACGGATTCGGCAGAAACAACTGCAGCAGAAGTCATGGCGGTCATGGCCGCCATGTTAAGGCAAACGCGGCGGCCCCGAAATTCTGCTGGCGCGAACGATCAATCCGCCGGTCAGGCGGCGGTCCGGAACAACTGTCTGGATTTGCAGTGGCGGTGGCGCCGGGATGCACAGGGCCTTGCGGTGGCGCGGCACGATCTCGAACGGCGTCGTCAGCGCCAGCGCACCGCGCGCGTGCGGCGTGTCGGCCGTCAAGGCTCAGGCCGAGATGCGCTGGAGCGTGTGGCTGATGGCCGAGTGGCGGCTCTCGAGCATGGTCAGATGACCGGCATCGTTTGCCGGCTGGCTGCTGCGCAAACTCTCGATCGCAGTTTCGAGCCGGCCCAGTTCGATCAGCAGATCGTGGCGCAGGAACATCGGGTTGACCGTCAGCGATGTCACGTTGGCAAGCATGGCGCACTCTCCTTCACGTTACCTTCACTGCGATGGGTGCAGAACTTATGCCAAG
>DATIEJ010000199.1:0-4253 GCA_035455825.1 Rhodanobacteraceae bacterium
TTCCCGGTGCAGCACGACGAGATTACCCTCGCCTCGCTGCATGCGGTCGGCAAGCATGGCAGCGGCCCGCTCGCCAAGGCCATGCTGGATTTCAGCGCGGATCCGAACGATGCAAAAGCCGCAGCCGTCATCTCGGCGGATCCCGCCTACGTCGGTCAGCTGCGCACGACGTGCGTGGCCACGATGCTCGAGGGTGGCCACGCGTTGAACGCCCTGCCGCAGCGCGCCACGGCCAACATCAATTGCCGCATCTTCCCTGGCGTGAGCGTCGACTCGGTACAGGCGACGCTGGACAAAGTCGTCGCCGATCCGACGGTGAAGATCACCGTGCAGCTGCCCCCGCCCGTGCAGAGTCCGGCTTCACCGTTGCGCGCGGACATCGTCTCCGCGGTCACCGCGACGGTGCACGAGCGGTTTCCAGACGTGGAGGTCGTGCCTGGCATGTCGGCCGGCGCATCGGACAGCATGTACTTTCGCAATGCCGGCGTGCCGAGCTACGGCGTCTCCCCCACCTTCAGCAAACCCAACGACAGCTTTGCCCACGGCCTCAACGAGAAGCTGTTGGCGTCTGAGGTGCCTGCGGCACTGGATTTCTGGCACGGCTTGCTGACGAAGCTCGCGAAGTAGACTATGCAATAATGTGCAACAAAGCAGAAACAGGGTCACAAGAATGGTGTCAGGGACCATTTCTCGATGCCACCGCCGATTGGCACATCAGAAATGTCTCTGACACCATTATTCGCTCTGCCTCTCCGACTCCGTTTCAGACGGCGCAATACTTTTTGCAGGAATGGCCGCGCTGGTCTGTCAACATTACTGCTGGCATGATTCACAAATTCATCGGCAGGGAATTCTGACCCGTTCGTGGTCAGAGTTGGGGGACGATGGCGGTCAAGCAGGCATACGGCGACGCGTCCGGCTGGTGGGGCCACCCGCGTGGTCTCTACGTGCTGTGCGCTGCCGAGGCCTGCGAGCGTTTCAGCTACTTCGGCATGCAGACGCTGCTCGTGCTGTACATGACGCACGACTTGCTGCTGGCCGGACGGGTCGAGCACGTCGTCGGCTTCGGCGCCGTGCGCGCCGCGATCGAAAGCGTTACCGGCCCGCTCTCGGTCACGGCGCTGGCTTCGCAGGTCTTCGGTCTCTATGCCGGCTTCGTCTATCTCACGCCGCTGTTGGGCGGCATGCTGGCGGACCGGTGGCTCGGCCGCACGGCGACGGTGACGACCGGCGCGCTGCTCATGGTCGCCGGCCATTTCCTCATGGCCGTCGACGCGGCGTTCGTGATCGCGATGCTACTGTTGCTCGCAGGCGTCGGCTGCTTCAAGGGCAACATCGCCACCCAGGTCGGCGAGCTGTACGCACGCGGCGACCTGCGGCGCGCCGGCGCATTCCTGCTGTTCCAGATATCGATCGAACTCGCGGTGATCGTGTCGCCGCTGGTCTGCGGCACGCTCGGCGAGAGAATCGGCTGGCACTGGGGATTCGGCGCCGCTGGCGTTTCGATGCTGGTCGGTCTGGCGGTGTACCGCCGCGGGCAGCCGCAGCTGCCTGGCGCGACCGTTCGCGCGGGCCGGCTCGAACGCGCACGGCCGCTGGATTCGCTCGAGTGGAAAAGCGTGATCCTGCTCGTCGCGCTGGTGCCGCTGATCGCTGCCGCGATGATCGGGAACCAGCAGATGTTCAACGTCTACGTCATCTGGGGCGAAGCGCGCCTGGCGATCGATCTCTGGGGCTGGCGCATGCCGGTGACGTGGCTGCTGGCGCTCGACGCGTTCGTCGCCGTGCTGATGACGCTGGCCACGATCGCGTTCTGGCGCTGGTGGAGCCGGCGCCGCCGTGAACCCGACGAGATCGTCAAGATCGCAATCGGCGCGGCAGTCATGGCGCTCGCGCCGCTGCTTCTCGCAGCTGGCGAATGGATCACCCCGCCCGACGCGCGAATTCCTTTGGTGTGGGCCGTCCTCTTCCACATCGTCAACGAACTCGGCTTCGCGATGATCGCTCCGATCGGCCTAGCGCTGTTCTCGCGTGCGGCGCCGCCGCGACTGGCTGGCCTCATGGTCGGCCTGTACTACACGAATTTCTTCTTGTGCAATCTGGCCGTTGGCCGCATCGGCGGCCTGCTCGAGTCGATGCGTGGTGTCGATTTCTGGCTCATGCATGCCGCAATCGTCGCCGTCGCAGCCGCTTTGCTTGCACTACTTTCCGTGACCGCGCGGGGGCTGCTCGCACCGGGCGGCGACCAGGAATCGGGCGGGAGTTCCTTTCCTGAGTTGCGCGAGGCCCTCTGAGGTTTTTCGCGCCCGTTCCTAACCCGCACCGAAAAGGGTACGTAGCTCAAAAGAACAGGGGTCGGAGTACACATTTCGAAAAAGTGCGCTCCAAGCATTGCCGGAATCCGCGCCGTTTCCTGTAAGGAATAGTTCAGAGCGGTAGGCTGTAAGAGAAACAGGGGTCAGAGTACACTTTTCAGAAATGTACTTTGACCCTGTTTTCGACCCTTGTTTTCCTTCATGGAGTGGCTCGTGAGAGGATCGTTATCAGGCGTGTCTTTTCGGGCGACTGCCATCGCCCTCGCGATGCTCGCGCATTTCAATCAGGCAGTCGCGGGCGTATGCGCGAATGGCGCCACTGTTCAAGGGGTCGACGTTTCGTCATCGGCGGGCGCCGTGAACTGGAACAGCGTGGCGGCCAGCGGCATGTCGTTCGCGTACGCGCGCGTGAGCGACGGCACGACCTTCGTCGATCCGGACTTCGACCAGAATTACGCGGGCATTGCCGCAGCGGGCATGGCGCGCGGCGCCTATCAGTTTTTCGAACCGGCGCAAGATCCGATCGCCCAGGCGAAATTGCTCCTGCAGAAGATCGCCCGTCCGTTGCAGCCGGGCGACTTGCCGCCGGCGCTCGACGTGGAAATAACCGGCGGCCAACCAGCCGCCTCGCTTGCGGCGAACATCGCCGCCTGGGTCAGCACGATCCGCAGCTCGACCGGCCGCTCGCCCGTGATCTACACCAACCATTTTTTCTGGGACACGGACGTGCAGGCGACGACATTTGGGGCAAACCCGTTGTGGGTCAGCCAGACCGGCGTGACGTGCCCGACGCTACCCAGCGGCTGGACATCGTGGATGTTCTGGCAATACTCGTTTTCCGGCACCGTCAGCGGCATCACCGGTTCGGTAGATCTCGACGAGTTCAACGGGTCGCAGCAGGACCTCGATGCAGCCGCAGCCAACGACTTCCTGTTCGTGGACGGTTTCGAGTAGGGCCAGCCTCGGCTGGGAGAAACGGTGAAAGGTTCACTTGCATCCGTTTGAATCGGCAAAAAACAGGGGTCAGAGTACACTTTTCAAAAACTGTACTCTGACCCTGTTTTGCGTTTTCTCGGCTACCAGTCTCCGGGGCAGTTCGAGATGAGTCGTGAATGTGCTCAACTAACCCGTCCGGGAAATCGGGGGTAGCCCACTCTGACCCATTATTCGAAATCCCCGGCAAACAGCAGGTCGATCTCGACTCCGGTCGCGACGAATCGCCCTTCACCGCCCTGGGCGTAGGTGTAGCCGCCGACGATGATGCGGCCTGGAACGATGATCATGGAGCCGGGGACATCGGTGATCGCTGTCGCCGACTCGGTCGACATGTCGCCAAAGGACTGTCCGCCGATTCCATAGCTTGCATCGAATGCGCCGTTGCCGAGGAACCGGGCCACGCCGAAGTAGCCGTTGCTGGTGTCGCCTCGCTGCACCTTGCCCGCGACGACGATTCGACCGTCGGTCTGCAGCGTCACGCAACAGGCGCTCGGCCCTGTGGAATCCGACGTTGAAAAAATCGTGAAGACTTGCGGATTGCCGCTGTTGAACGTCGCGTCGAATGCACCGCCGCTGGAGATACGGTTGACGAGCCACTTCGCGTGCCCCGGCGTTGAAGACAGCGCCGATCCTGCGATGACCAGGCGGCCCTTCTCGTCCTCGGCGATGGCGTTGCCGCCCGCGCCGTTCGCCACGCCCAGCTTGCCTTCGAAGCGGCCGTCGGAGTTGGCGCCGAATTGGGTGTCCGGCGCGCCGCCGGCGGTAAGGCGAATGATGCCGACGTTCGGAGTCGATGTCGCGACCTGTCCGACTACGACGATCTTGCCGTCCCGCTGCAGCGTCGCTCCGTTTGCCGAAAAGTTGCCGTCGGCGAATCCGATGGTCGTCGAGCCGCCCGTGCCGAAATTCGTGTCCAGATGCAACGTCGAGTCGTAGCGCGAC
>DATIEJ010000200.1:0-21343 GCA_035455825.1 Rhodanobacteraceae bacterium
CCCCTAGGATCATAGAAAAATGACCAAAGCACACTCGCAGCGTTCCCTGGGCATGGCCCGCCGGGGCATCGCAAATGGCGTCGCCGCAGCGCTGCTGGCTGCATTCGGGACCGGCAACGCGCTCGCGTTCCAGCTCGACACTTCCTATAACCCGGATCTGAGCGTCCGCCTCGACACAACCGTGCGCGTCAACTACGCGGTTCGGACCGAATCGCGCGACAACAAGATCGGCAACGACGTGATCGCGGACGAAGGCGACTACAGCTTCGACAAGGGCGACGCGGTCGCCAAGCGCGTCGACCTGTTGACCGAACTCGACATCGTCTACAAGAGCCGTTACGGCATGCGCGTCAGCGCGGCCGGCTGGAACGACGGCGCCTACGGTTCGGACAGCAAGTCGAACCCGAACCTGCCATTCCGCAACATTCCGAGCTATGTCGGCCACGAGTACACGAACTACGTCCAGCGCTTCTACGCCGGCCCGTCCGGCGAGCTGCTCGATGCGTTCGTGTTCGGCACCTTCGACTTCGGCGACGTGCCGCTTTCGCTGAAGGCCGGCCAACACACGATCTACTGGGGCGAATCGCTGTTCCTCAACGGCAACCTCAACAGCGTCGCTTACGCGCAGAATCCGCTCGACCTGCAGAAGGGTTTCGCCACGCCGGGCACCGAGGCCAAGGAGCTGTTCCGTCCTCTGAACCAGGTTTCGGCCACCGCGCAGGTCACCGACACGCTGTCGTTCGCCGGCCAGTACCTGCTCAATTGGAGCGCCGACCGCTATCCCGAGGGCGGCACGTATCTCGGCCCGGTCGACTTCGCGTTCAACGGGCCGCAGCGCCAGTTCGTTTCTGCAGGACTTGGCTTCGCGCAGCATGGTCCGCCGTCCAACGCTCCGGACCAAGGCGATTGGGGCCTGGCCTCGCGCTGGAGTCCGCAGTGGCTCGACGGCACGCTCGGTTTCTACTACCGCAACTTCTCCGACAAGCTGCCGCAGACTTTCATCACGAAGGTCGGAGCGAACAGCACGTCGCAGTACAACCTGATCTACGCCGACAACATCGAGCTGTGGGGCGTCAGCCTGGCCAAGAACATCGGCGGCATCAGCCTCGGCGCCGAAGCTTCGTACCGCCACAACACGCCGCTCAACAGCCAGGTGCTGGGCATCGCGCCCGGTCTGCCGGCGGAGGGCGACACGAAGGGCCCGCGCGGCGACACCTATCACGCGCTGGTCAACGCGCTCGGCGTGGTCCCGCAAAACCCGCTGTTCGACACGGCCAGCTGGTCGGCGGAGCTCACGTGGGCGGAGTGGTCCAAGGTCAACAGCGGTGCGAACCTGTTCTTCGCGGAAGGCTTCGCGCCGTGCAAGGGCAAGGACATCGGCGACGGCTGCACGACGAAGAACTACACGGGCCTGAGCCTGGCGTTCTCGCCGACCTGGTTCCATGTGTTCCCGGGCGTCGACCTGCTCGCCCCGATCACTTATTCGCGCGGCCTCAAGGGCAACGCGCCGACCGTCTTCGGCGGCAACGAGGACAACGGCAACTACAGCGTCGGCATCGCCGCCGACATCCAGGCGAAATACCGCGTCGACCTGAAGTACATCGACTACTTCGGCAAGTACAAGGACAACGGCACCGCAGTCACCGCGCAGAACGGCTTCACGACACTGCTCAGCGATCGCGGCTTCGTGAGCCTGACCTTCAAGACCACATTCTGAGGAACACGACAATGCGCACCTTTCAAAAGCGACTGCTCTGCCTGCTCGCGCTGCCGCTGGTCACCAGCGTGCATGCTGCCGCAACGGCAGACGAAGCCAAGGCTCTCGGTACCAGGCTCACGCCGATCGGCGCCGAGATGGCAGCCAATGCCGACGGCACGATTCCAGCGTACACGGGCGGCTTGACCACGCCGCCGGCGGACTACAAAGCCGGCAGCGGGATCAGGCCTGACCCGTTCGCGGGCGAAAAGCCGCGCGTCGTGATCGACGCGAAGAACATGAGCAAGTACGAAGGGCAACTGACCGAGGGCGCGAAGGCGCTGCTGACGAAGTACCCGACGTTCCACCTCGACGTCTACCCGACCCACCGCACCGTTGCGTTCCCGAAGTTCGTGACCGAGAACACGGCCAAGGCGGCGACCACGGCCAAGACGACCAACGACGGCCGCTCGTTCAGCGGCGCGCACGCCGGTTTTCCGTTCCCGATTCCGAAGGACGGCTACGAGGCGATGTGGAACCACCTGGTCCGCTTCAACGGCGTCGCCTACGAGGCCAAGTACCGTAACCTGAGCGTCGACTCGAGCGGTCACGCGTCGCTGACGACCGAAGGCAACAGCGTCCAGGAATATCCGTACTGGGATGCAGCGCAGGCCGACTCCGACATCTACTGGCGCATCAAGCTGAGCTACACGGGTCCGGCGCGCCGCGCCGGCGAAGCGCTGCAGTTGTTCGATCCGCTCGACCTCGGCACCAAGGACCGTCGCGCGTGGATCTACCTGCCCGGCCAGCGCCGCGTGAAGGTCGCTCCCGATCTTGCGTTCGACACGCCGAATCCCGGCACCGCCGGCAGCACGACGTTCGACGACACCTTCATCTTCAACGGTTCGATGGACCGCTTCGACTTCAAGCTGGTCGGCAAGAAGGAAATGGTCGTCCCGTACAACGACTACCGCGCCGTCTACCAGTCGACTCAGGATGCGCTGCTGACGCCGAACCATCTGAACCCGGACCTCGTGCGCTGGGAACTGCATCGCGTGTGGGTCGTCGAAGCGACGCTGCGCGAAGGCAAGCGTCATGTGTACAGCAAGCGCACGTTCTACCTCGACGAGGACTCCTGGTCGGCGCTGGCCTCCGACGAGTACGACGGCCGCGGCCAGCTGTACCGTGCCGGCTTCGCCTACATGGCGCCGAGCTACGACCAGCCGGCACCGTACACCGACATGTTCGGCCACTACGATCTGATCGCTCGCATCTACTCGCTGACCGGCTACACCGCCGAGACCGGCGGCCTGCACCAGAGCAAGCCGCGCAGCGAACGTGAGTGGTCGCCGGACGCGCTGGCTGGCAGCGGAATCCGCTGACGATCATGGGCGGGTGCGGAAAATAGTGATCATGAAAAGGCTGCTCAGCCTCCTCCTGGTACTCGCAACGGCCACCCACGCGGTGGCCGTCGTTGCTGCGGACGCGGCGACGCTCGACGTGCTCGACGTTCCGGCGACGCGCAGTGCGCTCGCGTCGCGCACGCTTCTGAACGGGCTCGCGCGTGCCGGCGATCGCGTGATCGCGGTCGGCCAGCGCGGGCACGTGTTGTACTCCGATGACGCCGGCGCCACGTGGCAGCAGGCCGAAGTGCCGGTCAGTTCGGATCTCGTCGCGGTGAGCTTTCCGTCTGCCTCCACGGGTTGGGCCGTCGGCCACGACGGCGTGATTCTTCACACGAATGACTCCGGCGCGACCTGGTCGCGCCAACTCGACGGTCGTCGCGCGGGCGTGTTGCTGCTCGAGGCCTATCCCGAAGTCGCCTCCGCGAAAGACGCGGAGCGCGCAGCCGCGCTGCACGATCAGGCGAGGCACTTCGCCGAGCAGGGCGCGGAGAATCCTTTCCTCGATGTCTGGTTCGCCGACGAACACGAGGGCTACGCCGTCGGCGCGTTCGGCCTGATCCTGCATACCACCGATGCGGGCGTGACGTGGCAGGCGTGGCTGCACGAGGTCGACAACCCGGGTGGCTTGCATCTGTATGCGATTCGCAGCGCTGGCGAGGAAATCTACATCGTGGGCGAGCAGGGGCTTGTGCTCCGGCTCGACCACAAGACCGGTCAATTCGAGCGACTCGAGCTGCCCTACAAGGGCACGCTGTTCGGCGTGATCGGCGACACGCGCAGCGTCGTCGTGTTCGGTTTGCGCGGCACCGTCCTGCGCAGCGTCGACCGCGGTGCATCCTGGCAGCAGATAACGACGGGCCTGCAAGTAGGCATGACCGGCGGAACCGTCGGCGCCGATGGACGTTTCGTCATCGTCAGCCAGGCCGGCCATGTGCTTGCCAGCGACGACGCCGGTGCGACGTTCGCGCTGCAGCCCGTGCAACAACCGCTGCCTGCCGCGGCCGTCGTCGTGGCAGAAGGCGGCGCGCTGGTCGTCGCGGGCCCGCGCGGCGCGCGCGCCCTTGCCCCGGCGGCACACTGAGGAATCACGATGCATACCCCTGACACCGGCGCGGAACATCCGGCGCTGGAGCATTTCGACATCAACTCCGGTTCGCGCCTCGAGCGCCTGGTTTTCAATCGCCGGCGCATCGTGATGATCGCGTGCCTCGTGCTGACCGTGCTGTTCGGCACTCTGGCGGCTCTGAAGCTCACGTTGAACGCGAGCTTCGAGAAGATGATTCCACGCGGACACCCGTATATCCAGAACTACCTCGACAACAAGGCCGACCTGCGCGGACTCGGCAACGCGTTGCGCATCGTCGTCGAGAACAAGCAGGGCGACATCTACGCCCCGGCCTACCTCGACGCGCTGCGCAAGATCAACGACGAACTGGTGTTGACGCCGGGCGTCGATCGCGCCTGGGTGAAATCGCTGTGGACGCCGGCGGTGCGCTGGACCGAAGTCACCGAGGAAGGATTCCGCGGCGGCCCGGTCATGCCGGACAACTACGACGGGTCGCCCAAGTCGATCGAACAGCTGCGCGGCAACATTGCGCGCTCGGGCATCGTCGGCAGCCTCGTCGGCAATGATTTCCGCTCGAGCATGCTCGTCGTGCCGTTGCTCGACCACGACCCGACCACCGGGCAGCGCCTCGACTACCGCGTCCTGTCGAAGAACATCGAAGCCATCCGCATGCGCTTCGAGGCCGACCAGAAGTCGGCCGTGAGCGTGCACGTCATCGGCTTCGCCAAGCTCGTTGGCGACTTGATCGACGGACTGGTCCAGGTCGCGATGTATTTCCTGATCGCCGCGCTGATCGCTGCGCTGATCATCTTCGGCTACACGCGCTGCGTGCGCAGTACGGCATTGGTCATCGCCTGTTCGCTGGTCGCCGTGGTCTGGCAGCTCGGCATCGTCGCCGCGCTGGGCTTCGAACTCGATCCGTATTCGATCCTGGTTCCGTTCCTCGTGTTCGCGATCGGCGTGTCGCACGGCGCGCAGAAGATGAACGGCATCATGCAGGACATCGGCCGCGGCGCACATCGCCTCGTGGCCGCGCGCTTCACGTTCCGTCGCCTGTTCCTCGCCGGACTCACGGCGCTGCTGGCCGACGCGGTCGGCTTTGCGGTGCTGATGGTCATCGACATTCCCGTGATCAAGGACCTGGCGTTGACCGCAAGCGTCGGCGTCGCGGTGCTGATCCTGACCAACCTGATCCTCCTGCCGGTGTTGCTGTCCTACGTCGGCGTCAGCGAAAGCGCCGCGCGGCGCAGCCTCAGTTCGGAAGGCGCCGCGCCCGCGCGCGGCGTCGACCGCCTCTGGCCATGGCTGCAGCGCTTCGTCGAGCGCCGCCGCGCGCTCGGCGCGATCGCGATCGCCGCGGTGCTGACCTTGGCTGGCCTCGTCGTCAGCCATCACCTCGAGATCGGCGACCGCGATCCGGGCGCGCCCGAATTGCGTCCGGACTCGCGCTACAACCGCGACAACGCCTACATCACGGCGAGCTATTCGCTTTCCAGTGACCAGTTCGCCGTTATCGTGAAAACCAGGGCCGAAGGTTGCCTGAAGTACGGCACGCTGGTTGAAGCAGACCGCCTTGCGTGGAAGCTGCAGCAGGTACCGGGCGTGCAGACCACGGTGTCGCTCGCCAACGCGGTGCGGCAGATTACCGCCGGCACGTACGAAGGCAGCCCGAAGTGGCTGACGATCGCGCGCAACCAGGACGTCCTCAACTACGGCGCGCAGCAGGCCAGTGTCAACAACCCCGATCTGTTCAACACCGACTGCTCGGTGATGCCGGTGATCGCCTACCTGTCGGACCACCGCGCCGATACGCTCGACCGCGTCGTCGCCGCCGCTGACGGCTTCGCGCGCGAGCACAGCAGCGACGAGCGCCGCTTCATGCTCGCCGCGGGCAGCGCCGGCGTCGAGGCCGCGACGAACATCGTCGTGAAGAAGGCCTGGCTGCAGATGCTGCTGCTCGTCTACGCGGCGGTCGCCGTGCTGTGCCTGATCACGTTCCGCAGCTGGCGCGCGGCAGTGGTTGCCATGGTGCCGCTGGTCATTACCTCGATCTTGTGCGAGGCGCTGATGGTGTGGCTCGGCATCGGCGTCAAGGTCGCCACCTTGCCGGTCGTCGCGCTAGGCGTCGGCATCGGCGTCGACTACGCGCTGTACCTGCTCTCGGTGCAGCTGGCGCAAATGCGCGCCGGCATGTCGCTGGCCGAAGCCTACGGCCGCACCCTGCGTTTCACCGGCAAGGTCGTCGTGCTGGTTGGCGTGACGCTCGCCGCCGGCGTGATCACCTGGGCGCTGTCGCCGATCAAGTTCCAGGCTGACATGGGCATCCTGCTCGCCTTCATGTTCCTGTGGAACATGGTCGGTGCGGTCGTGCTGATCCCGGCATTGTCGTATGTGCTGCTGCGTCCGGGCAGCGCGCCGTCGCCGGATCCACGCAGAATGCGCGCGCGCCGGTGGTTCGGGTCGAGCCGCAAGCCGACGGACGCTGCGAACATGGAACTTTCGCCGAACTGCTGAAGGACTTTGAATAAGCCGGTATCCCCGCTTTCGCGGGAATGACGACACCATTTGAACTTGCGCAGGCCTTCCGTAAACGCACTCGCCCACGCCAAACTGCCAGGCGATTGATCTGGGACAAGGCTCCGCCGGAAGCGGCATGCGGTAATAGCGCGGTAGCGCCGCCATCGTCGCGACCGCTGCCGCGAGTGCGAAGCTCGCGATCCGGTTTTCTGGCCCCGGAGCTTAGTCATGTACCGCCATTTGCTGGTCCCGATCGACGACTCCACGCTTTCGGTGGAGACCGTGCGTCAAGCCGTAACGTTCGCCGGTGCGCTCGGCGCAAAGGTGACGTTCTTCCACGCCAATGCAGATTACGCCGCGACCAGCGACGGCGCGCTCGAACGCGTGCTGTCGCCCTCGGCCTTCAACGAGCACGTGGCCGGTGAAGCGCGCGCCCTGCTCGCAAAGGCTGAAACGGTGGCCCGCGCGGCGAACGTTGCCTACGCCTCGGTCCACGTCACGAGCGATCGGCCGTATGCTGCCATCCTCGACGCGGCCGAGCGCAATGGCTGCGATCTCATCTTCATGGCGTCCCACGGCCAGCGCGGCATTCGTGGCCTCGTTCTCGGCTCGCAGACGCAGCGCGTGCTTCAGCACACGACGATCCCCGTGCTGATCGCCGCAGTCGAGAGCAATGCGCCGGCACCACAGTCCGCGGTGCCGCTGGCGATCATCCGCGACGAGCACCGTTCGCAGGCTGCGGTGATCCACGGGCTCGAGTTCCTCGTCCGGCAGACGCGCGAGCGCGGCATGGCGCCGCAGTTTCCGCTGCTGCGCGCGATGCTCCATTACATCAAGTCGTTCCCCGAGACGCTGCATCACCCGAAGGAAGAGATTTATCTGTTCCGCAAGCTGCGCACGCGTACGCACGAGCTCGACGACACGCTCGACGAGCTGGAGCGGCAACACGTCGACGGATCGAAGCTGGTCGCCCAGATGGACGCAGCGCTGGCCCGCTACGAGAAGGAGCCGGCGGCCGGTTTCGAGCTCTTCGCTCACGCGGTCAGGGAATTCGCGGCGCTCGAGTCACCGCACATGCTGCTCGAGACGAAGGTAGTCCTGCCGGCCGCACAGAAGTACCTCACCGAAGAGGACTGGGCCGAAATGAGCCACGCCTTCGCGCAGAACGGCGACCCGCGCTTCAGCGCCGATGCCGACCAGGAATACCGCGACCTGTTTTCCCGCATCCTCAATCACGCTCCCGAAGCAATCGTTGGCGGCGCGGCGCGCACCTGAGCGCACCCGCGCAGGCGCACGCCAGGGAAGCCTCCGTCGGCAAATCGCGCGGGATTGGCCGCAGGGCAAGCAGGAACTCTCGCAGTCCTCGAGTGCCCTGGACCGTCCCTGATTTGCCAGTCGCGCCTGCGTCCTTCAGCGCGTGCCCGCCGGCGATTTCCCGGTCGGCTTCAGTTTTCTTTCGCGCTGCTGTCGATCGAGTGCACCCGAAGCGGCGGCCTTCAGCAACTTCCTGAAAGTCGGACACTCGGCATGACTGCGCGCCGGGCACGCCGCGGCATGGCGAAGCCCACGGCGCACCGCGCTCAACTGCCTGATCCTCGTGTCGAGCTCAATCGCCTTGGAGGCGAGCAGTTGCCTGTTGATGTTCGGCCGGCCATTCGCTGTCAGCATCGAGCGGACTTCGTCCAGTGAAAGTCCGGCGGCTTGGCCGAGCGCCACCAGCGCCAGTTGGTCCAGCACCGAAGGGGCGAATCGGCGCCGGGTGCCCCTGGCGGCGAGGGATGTGATGAGCCCTCTCTTTTCGTAGTAGCGAAGCGTCGATGCCGGCACGCCGGTCAGTTTTGCGACCTGCGATATATCCATCGAAAAAGTCCTTGACTTGAAGTTGACTTCAACTTGCATGATGGACCCGCAAACCGCTCAAGGCAATCTGCGAGGTCCCCAAATGACGCTGCTGCAAGACATCGATCGCGTTCTTCTCATCGGCATCTGCGCTACGGCCGTCCTGGACATTTGGCTCGCCCTGCTCGCGCGCATGGGCGTGCCGACCCTGAACTTCGCCTTCATCGGACGATGGGTCGGACACCTGTTCCGCGGCAGGTTTTCGCATATGGCGATCGGACGTGCGCAGCCGATCCGCGGGGAACTGGCGTGGGGCTGGCTGGCTCATTATGCGATCGGCATCGCGTTCGCTGCGGGACTGATGGGCCTCCAGGGGATGGCCGGGGCGCGGCAACCGACGCTCGCCGCATCCCTGGGCTTTGGCTTGTGCACGGTTCTGGTGCCCTTGTTCGTGATGCAGCCCGCGATGGGGTCCGGCTTTGCCTCGTCCAGAACGCCGACACCGGTGAAGAACGTCTTGCGCAGCATCGCCAACCACGCCGTCTTCGGCCTGGGCCTGTATCTGTCTTCGCTCCTCGCCGCGCAGGTCCTGCGCTGATCTGCGCTGGTCCCGCGCCAACTCGATGTTCCATTCGAACCTGGAAATTCACGCCATGAACAAGATCGCAGTCATCTACCACAGCGCCCACGGGCACACGCGGCACATTGCGACGCATGTCGCCGATGGGGCTCGCGGCGTCGTTGGGAGCGAGGTGCATTTGCTGGAAGCCGACGACGTCGCCAGGAGACCCAACGATCTGGCCGCATACGACGGTCTCATCTTCGGATCTCCGACCTACCTCGGTGGCGTCTCCGCGCCGTTCAAGAGTTTCATGGATGCCACTGGCGGCCTTTGGAAATCGCAGCGACTGAAGGGCAAGCTGGCCGCCGGCTTTACCGTGTCCTCGTTGCCGTCGGGCGACAAGCAATCGACCCTGATGTCGATGTTCGTTTTTTCCATGCAGCACGGAATGCTCTGGGTCGGCAATCCGATCTTGCCCGAACAGCATGCAGGCGTGCCCTACGACGAAGCCGCCAATCGACTGGGCTCATGGTCTGGCCTCATGGCGCAGGCCGGCCACTCCGCGCCCGCCGATTCCTTCGTGCCTGGCGACATCAAGACCGCCCGAATGTTCGGCCGCTACTTCTCCGAAACCGTGCACCGCGTCAGCTGCGCGTGGCGACACGGAGTGGCCGCATGATCGCAAGAAAATTCGCACCCGCCCTTTTCAGCCTGATCCTTTCCGGACTGATGTCCTTGCTGGTTTCAGGCATTTCCACTTTTCGCGTCGGCGGATTGACAGCGGACTTTACCGGCTTGTGGATCGGCGCCTGGTTGACCGCGTGGCTTTTCGCGTTCCCTGTCGTGCTCGTCGTCGCGCCGCTTGCAAAGATGGCCGTGGAGGCACTGACCGCGAATCCCCAGGCAGCATCACAGCGCCATATCCCGGATGGAGTCGCGAAGCGGCACAATCCGGACCGTTCCACGAGCGCTTCGGGACCGGCGGTCAAGTAAACGTGTCGATCCGCTCGCGCCGAGTAGAGCGCGTGTTCGTCTCAGCCGAACCAGTGCATCAGGCCCAGGACGACCAGCGCGAGAAACACGGTTTCCAGAATCATCAGCACGACCGGCTTGATGCCGACCGTGACCACCTCGCGCAACTGGGTCTTCATTCCGATCGCGGCCATTGCCGTGAGCAGGCACCAGCGCGATGCGTCGTTGCCGAAATCCTGAACCGGTGCCGGCACCCAGCCGGTGCTGTTGACGAGGACCAGCAACGCGAATGCGACGGCGAACCCGGGCAGCAACGGCGGCCGCGGGCCATCGGCCACTTCGCCCGTGCCCGCGCGACGCGAAAGCACGACCGCGAACACGATCACCGGCAGCAGCATCGATACGCGCATCAGCTTGACGAGCGTCGCCGCGTCGCCGGTTTCGCGCGAGATGCCGTAGCCCGCGCCGACGACCTGCGCCACGTCGTGAATCGTGCCGCCGAGAAATATGCCGGCCTGCACCGGCGTGAGGCCGAGCGCGTGCACGATCATCGGGTACGCGATCATGGCGATCGTCGACAGCGCGCTGACGCCGATCACTGTGAACAGCGTCGCGCGTTCCTTGAGCGGATGGCCCGGCAGCGCCGCGGCCAGCGCAAGCGCTGCCGATGCGCCGCAGATCGCGGTCGCGCCGCCGGTCAGCAGCCCGAACAGGCCACGGAATCCGAACAGGCGCGCCACGATCATCGACACTGAAATCGTCAAGGTCACGGAGACGACGACCAGCAGCAACGGCTGCCAGCCCATTGCCGCGACCTGGGAAAGCGTGATGCGCAGGCCGAGCAGTGCCACGCCAAAGCGCAACACGGTGCGAGCGGAGAAGGCGATGCCTGCCGTGCAGCGCCCCTCGCTGCCGAGGAAGTTCATCGCCATGCCGAGCAGCAGCGCGAACAGCATCGCCGGCGCGCCGTAGTGCTGCGACAGGAACGCAGCCGCTGCGGCGACGACGGCGCTGGCCAGGAGGCCGGGAAAAATCTCGCGCCCGCGCTCGCACGCGGCGCGCATCCGGTTCGCGTTCATATATTGACCTCTACATCGATTCGGAGCATCTCGTCATGCTTCGCAGCGACGTGCCCCCTTCCGGCTGCCGCCACCTTGTACTCGCCACATCCATGTGGCTCGCCCTCCGGGCAGCTGCCGCTGCAAACATCGGCTATCCTGCCGATGTTTCCCCGCAGGCGGGGGAAGGATTCCAGATTTCCGCTCTCCAGCTTTCCTTCCCCTGCGAAGCGGCGGAAGGTGCCGTAGGCGGATGGGGGCGCTCCGTGCGGAGTCCCATCAGTTCAGCGTGTCACGCGGTCGGAAGTTCGTGATCCTTGAAGCGCTCGCGCAGCACGTTCTTCTGGACCTTGCCGGTCGCGCCGAGCGGGATGCTGTCGACGAACACGACGTCGTCGGGAATCCACCACTTGGCGACCTTGCCCTCGTAGTGACGCAGCAGTTGCTCGCGCGTGAGCTCGGCGCCGGGCGCCTTGACGACGACCAGCAGCGGACGCTCATCCCATTTTGGATGACGCGCGCCGATGCACGCCGCCATCGCGACCGCGGGGTGCGCAACCGCGACGCTTTCGAGTTCGATCGAGCCGATCCACTCGCCGCCGGACTTGATCAGGTCCTTGCTGCGGTCGGTGATCTGCATGAAGCCGTCGGCGTCGATGGTCGCAACGTCGCCGGTCGGAAACCAGCCATCGAGCAGCGGCGCGGCACCGGGCGCCTTGAAGTACTCCGAGACGATCCACGGACCACGCACGAGCAGTTCGCCGGAGGCCTTGCCATCCTGCGGCAGTTCGTTGCCGCAGTCGTCGACGATCTTCATGTCGACGCCAAACACGACGCGGCCCTGCTTGGCCTGCACGGCCAGCTTTTGTTCGGGAGCGAGCGCCAGCTGCGACGGCTTGAGCGTGCACACGGTCCCGAGCGGACTGGTTTCGGTCATGCCCCATGCGTGCAGTACCTGCACGTCGTAGCGTTCCTGGAATGCGCGCATCATCGCCGGCGGGCAAGCGGAGCCGCCGATCACCGTGCGCCGCATCGTGCGAAAGCCCAGGCCATTGGCCTCGACATGCGCGAGCAGTCCTTTCCATACGGTCGGCACGCCGGCCGAGAGCGTGACCGATTCGTCGTCGAACAATTCGTGCAGCGACCTGCCGTCGAGCCACGGACCCGGGAACACGAGCTTCGCGCCGACCATGCACGCAACGTAGGGCAGGCCCCAGGCATTGACATGGAACATTGGCACGACCGGCAAAATCGTATCGCGCGCCGAACAGCCGAATGCATCCGGCAGCGCCGCCGCCCACGCGTGCAGCAGCGTCGAGCGGTGACTGTACAGCACGCCTTTCGGATTCCCCGTCGTGCCGGACGTGTAGCACAGCGTGGCCGCTGCGTTTTCGTCCATCACGGGCCACTCGAATTGTGCCGGCTGCGCCTCGATCAGGTCTTCGTAGCACAGCAGCCCCGGAATCGTCGTCGTCGCCGGCATGTGCTTGCGATCGGTCATCGCGACGAAGTGCTTTACCGTGCCGACGCGATGCGCGATTGCCTCGACCAGCGGCAGGAAGGTCAGGTCGAAGAACAGCACGCGGTCTTCCGCGTGGTCGGCGATCCACACGACCTGGTCCGGGTGCAGTCGCGGATTCAGCGTGTGCAGCACGCGACCGGAACCGGCGACGGCGTAATACAACTCCATGTGCCGGTAGCCGTTCCAGGCCAGCGTTGCGACGCGGTCGCCCGACTCGAGTCCGAATGCGGCGAGCGCGTTGGCGAGTTGCCGTGAACGCTGGCCGAGATCGCGGTAGGTGTAGCGATGCAGGTCGCCTTCGACGCGGCGCGAAACGATCTCCTGCGCGCCATGATGGCGTTCGGCGTGGCGCAGCAGCGCAGAGATCAGCAGCGGCTGCTGCATCATTGCGCCGATCATTGGACTTCCCCGAGCGCGGCGGCCGCGGCGCCCGCATCCGCCGATGCGGATTCGACGCGCACGCTGCCGAAGCGTTGCATGTCGCTTTCGTAGCTGCGCGACGCGCCGACGAACAGCAGCGCCGACACGACGCCGAGGCCGCAGATCGCGGTCAGCGCCGACTCGAGGCCGAACGCATCCGACAGCGCGCCCGCGAGAAACGGGCCGATCGCCAGGCCGAACAGATTCTGGAACAGCGACAACACCGCGGCGCCGGTCGCGCGCACGCCGGGGTGCGCGACATCGATCACGACTGCCGATGCCGGTCCCACGCTGCAGGTCATCAGGAACCCGCCGAGCGCGATCAGCGCGAACTGCGCCTGCGGTGCGAGTGCGATGCCGGCCGCGTGGGCGCCGAACGTCGGCAGAAGCACCAGCGTTGTCGCGACGCACACCATCGCGACCGTGTGCAATTTGAGGCGCGGGCGGACCGCGCCGCGACGGTCGGCGACAGCGCCCCAGACAACGGTGCCCGCGGCGCCGCACAGCACGACCAGCGCGGCCTTGATCGCGGCCTGGTCGGGCGCCATGCCATGAACGCGGTTGAGATAGCTCGGCAGCCAGGCCCACACGGCGGACACAACGATCAGTTGCACCGCCGCGCCGGCGCACACCCACAACAAGGTGCGCGTGCGTGCGAGCACGCCGATGATGTGTTTCAGCGCATTGCCGGGCGTGTGCGTCGCGCGCGTGAGTTGCGGCGTCAGGTCAACCGTGCGGTAGTCGCGCACGCCCAGATACAGCAACGCGAGCACCAGGCCGGGAATGCCGACCACGCCGAACGCGGCCTTCCAGCCCCAGCGCGCGGCAATCACGCCGCCGAGCAGCACGCCTAGCACCGAGCCGACCGAGGCCGCGGCGAAGAACGCGGACAGCAGCGCCGAGCGCAGGCGCAGCGGAAACACGCTGGCAATCAGTGCCGCACCGACCGAGCCGTAGCCGGCTTCGCCGAGGCCGACCACCGCGCGCGCGGCGAACAACGGACTGTAACTGCGCGTGAACATGCACGAGATCGTCGCCAGGCTCCACGCGAGCGCCATCGCCACGATGCTCTTGACGCGGCTGTAGCGGTCGGCGAGCAGCGCCACCGGCAGGCCGCCAAGCGCCACGGTGACCGACACGACCGAGACGAGCAAGCCGAGCTGCTTGTCGGACAGCGCCCACTCGGACTTCAGGTACGGGAACAGCGAGACGATGACCTGACGGTCGATGTAGTCGAACAACATCAGGCCCATCGTCATCGCGAACGCGAACCACGCCGCGCCGCGGCCGATGATGTATTCGTCCTGCGCGCCGGCCGGCGCGGTGTTCAGGTTCATGGCACCAGCACCGTGGCGCCGACCGTCTTGCGCGACTCGAGTGCGCGATGCGCGTCGGCGGCATCGGCGAGAGCGAAAATCTGACGCGGCTCGCTCGTGATCTTGCCGGCGAGCACCAAGCCGAACAGTTCGGCCGCCATCGCCAGCATCTGCGAGCGCGGCGTCGCGTAATGAATCATCGCCGGGCGTGTCACCCAGAGCGAACCCTTGACCGCGAGCATCGTCGTGTCGATGACGACCGGCCCCGACGTCGTACCGTTGCTGACCAGCGTGCCGCGCGGCTGCAGGCTGTTGAGCGAAGCATCCAGCGTGTCCTTTCCGACCGAGTCGAACACGACCGGCACGCCCTTGCCGCCGGTGATCTCGCGCACGCGCTCGGCGATGTTCTCGCGCGTCGTCACGATCGTGTGCGTGCAGCCACTCTCCTTCGCAATCGCGGCCTTCTCGTCGGAGCTGACCGTGCCGATCATCGTCACGCCGAGCGCACGCGCCCACTGGCACGCGATCAGTCCGACGCCGCCGGCGGCGGCGTGATACAGGATCGTTTCGCCGCCGGACAGCGGATAGACCTGGCGGAACAAGTACTGCGCGGTCATGCCTTTCATCATGATCGTCGCGGCCGTGCGGTCCGCGATGCCATCGGGCAGCGGAATCAGCACGTCGGCCGGCATCACGCGCACATCGGCATAAGCGCCTTGCGGCCCGAGCAGATAACCCACGCGATCGCCGACGCGAATTTCGGTGACGCCGTCGCCGACCGCCTCGACGACGCCGACCGCGTCGGAACCCAGGCCGTTCGGCAGCGGCAGCGGGTAGCGCCCGGTGCGGAAATAGACGTCGATGAAGTTGACGGCGATGCAGCTGTGACGAACGCGGGCCTGGCCGGGACCGGGGTCGCCGACCTCGACCGTCTGCAGGGCGAGCACTTCGGGTCCGCCGGTGCGGTCGAATCGAATGGCCTTGGACATGATGTTTCTCTTGATCAATAGGGGATAGCGGCGTTCGGCGCGCCGGGCAATCAGTAGATGGCCGCGCGTTGCGCCATGCGGGTCAGCGCTTGCTCGGCGCGTGCGCGCAGCGCTGCCAGTTCGGCGACGTAAGTCTCGGCCTGCGGCCACGCGCCGAAACCCGATGCCGGGTTGAGGTGGCCGACCAGACCGATGTCGTCGAGTCGGCTGCCCCAGGCGCGTGCCAGTTCGGCGACGCGTTCGAATCTGCCGAGCGGATCGTTGCGGCTCGCGGCCACCACGCTCGGGAACGGCAGCGGCTCGCGCGGAACCGGCAGCCAGCCGCCGGCGCGCAGCGCCTCGATGATCGGGTAGCCGTCAGGCATCGGCCGCTCGAAATCCGGCGGCGTTGCCAGCAGCGCGCCACGGATCGGGCGATCGTGCGTCCGCGCCCAATGCGCGAACATGATCACGCCGCCGCTGTGCGCGACGACGATCGGCGGCTCGGGTATTTCGGCCAACGCGCGGTCGATCGCTTCGACGCGGCGCGCGCAGTCGAGATCGTCGCGGCCCATCGGCGGCACGCTGCGCACCTCGTGGCCGCGCGCCGCGAGTTCGCGCGCGAGTAGTGTCTGCCAGTGCGCGTCGACATGGTCGCGCAGGCCGGGGACGATAAGGACAGTCGGCTCCTTCATGATCAGGCCGCAGCCTTGCGCAGGTAACCCTGATGGCCGCCCTTCGGGTTCGGCGCGTAGCCGATGGCCGCCAGCGTTTCCTCGACGCTGTCGTAGAACACGCCGATCTTGAGGATCTTGCGCGCTTCCTTGCCGCTGGCGATCTCGCGGCCGAACTCGCGCGAGATGCGCACGAGTTGCTCGATCTGTTGCACCGTCGTCATCTTGCCGGTGCGCGTCTGGTTCCACAGGTTGTCCTCGATGCCGCAGCGCACGTGCAAACCCATCGCGATGCCCATCATGTTGATCGGCAGAGTGTTGAGCATGCTGCTCTCGACCGTCAGCATCGCGCCGTCGGGAATCGCGCGCAGGAAGTTCGCCAGGCTGTAGATCGTCGGCTGGTCCATGCCGCCGCCGATCGCGACCCAGTTGCACACGAGCGGTCCCTTGTAGATGCCGCGGCGGATCAAACGCTCGACCGTCTCGTAGCTGTTGACGTTGTAGAACTGGAAGGCGCTCTGGATGCCGGCCTTCGTAAGGCGCTGCACGTGCTCCTCGAAGAAGCTCGGCGTCGAGGGCACGATCATGTTGGAGTAGGCGCGGAAACCATCGGGCTCGGCCAGCGAGGTGCCGGCGATATCCTTGATGTCCATTTGTTCGATGACGTTCATCTGCGAGGTGTTGACGGTCACCGTCACCTGGTCCGGCTTCGGATCCAGCTCGGCCAGCATGTGGCGCGTGTCGTCGGACAGCCACTTGGCGGCCGCGCCCTCGCTCTCGGGCGCGAACGAGATCGAACCGCCGACCTGGATGACCATGTCAGGCACGGCCTTGCGTACGCCGGCGATCAGATCGTTGAACATCGACAGGCGCTTGCTGCCCTTGCCGTCGAGCTCACGCACATGCAGGTGCAGAACGCTGGCGCCGGCGTTGTAGCAATCGACGGCCTTCTGGATCTGCTCCTCCATCGTCACCGGAATGTCTTCCGGAAAGTCCGACGGAATCCACTCCGGACCGTACGGGGCAGCGGTGATGACGAGCTTGTCCTGATTCTCGGGGAACAGGGATCCATCGAGGAAGTTCATGAAGTGTCCTTGGAAATGTCGAAACGGAATTTGAATGCGCTCGTCAGACCGGCGTGTCGCCAATGATCCCGGCGCGCTCCATCTTGCGATCGCATGGCGGGTAGTCCATGACCGCGTAATGCTGCGTCGCGCGGTTGTCCCAGAACGCGACGCTGTTCGGGCGCCAGCGAAAGCGCACCTGGTATTCGGGGATCTGCGCCTGGCTGATCAGGTAAGCGAGAAGCTGCGATGCGCCGGGCGAATAGTCCTGGCCGAAACGCACGTTGTCCGAGTTGTGGAAGTTCGTGAAGTGGGTCGTGAACGCGTTGACGAACAGCACCTTCTCGCCGGTTTCCGGATGCGTGCGCACGACCGGATGCTCGGCGTCGGGGAACTGCGCCTTCAAGGCGAGGCGCTTCTCGATCGGCATCGCGGCGCCGAACGTCGCTTCGATGCTGTGACGCGCGCGCAGTCCGGCGATCTGTTGCTTGACGTGCGCGGGCAGGCGCGCATACGCCTCGACCATGTTGACCCACATCGTGTCGCCGCCGACCGGCGGGCATTCCACGCAGCGCAGCACGCAGCCGAACGGCGGCTTCTCGCGCCAGGTGGCGTCGGTGTGCCAGGCGTTTTCGTAACGGTCGCCCGGGCTCTCGGGCGATTTGTAGATGCGCACGAGTCCCGGATGATCGGGGTCGCTGCCGACGACCGGGTGGTCCTCGAGCGCGCCGAAGTGGCGCGCGAAGGCGACGTGCTCGGCGCGGGTGATATCCTGATCGCGGAAAAACAGTACGCGGTACTTGAGCAGAAGAGACCTGATCTCGGCCACCAGCGCTGGATCGCGCGACGCGGCGCCGAGGTTCACGTTCGACAGTTCGGCCCCGATCGTGCACGTCAGCGGCTCGACCCGGATACCCGATTTGAGCGAATCCGCGGCCACGACTGCGGGTGCACCGGGGCTGGAGAGCGCGTCGCTGGGGGTCGTCATGGTCGGTTCCTCGCTATCATTGCGGCGCTAGTCTAGGCCCGGAAGCCTCGCGCCCACCCCCCCTCCCAGAGGGGGACCCACCTCAGCTGCCGGGTTCGAGCAGGCCCAAGAGGTGCGCGCGGCGGACCACCTGCTTGCGGCTGCCTGCCGCGAGCTTTCCGAACACATTCTTCAGGTGCCACTTGATCGTCTCTTCGCCGATCTGCATGGCCATCGCGATTTCCTTGTTCGAAAGGTTGCGCGCGAGCAACTCCAGAACCCTGCGTTCCTTCGGTGTCAGCGCCATGCTCGGATTCATGCGCGGCGTGGATGCTTCGCGTGGCGCGGCTGCCCGCGCCGGCTGCGACCGCGCATCACCGGCTTGCCCATCGACCGGCGTGGTCTTCGCGGCCACGCGCGCGGCCCATTCGCCGAGTGCGGGATGCGCGTCGGCGAACGGCCGGGCGAGCCCCAGCGTCGCCGCGAGGTCCATCGCTTCGCGCAGCAGCGCTTCGGAATTGTGGCCGTCGCGATCGAGCACAAACGCGCGCAGTCCCATTACTTCGATGCGCACGCGTCCGAGTCCCATCGCCTCGGCGAGTTCGTTGGCGCGCGCCAGCGGTTCCAGCGCGCGCGACCATTCCTGGGCTGCGATCGCCGCCGCGGCAGCGGCCATTTGCCGGAAAAGATCGACGCTGCGCTGCCAGAGCCGGCCCTTCGGGACGTCGTCGCGCGCGCGGATCGCATCGATGCGTCCGCATAGTGCGCGGCAGGTCTCGGCGCGAAAGCGCTGCGCGTGCAGTCGCACCTGTTCGGCCAGGCTCGCAATCGCCAGTCGCGGCAGATTGCGCGCTTCGCCTGCCGCGCGCAGCCCTTCGAGCAGTTCGAGCGCGCGATGTTCTGCGCCTTCGGCGGCGGCGATGCGGGCCGCCGTGCGATAGCCCAGGTACACGGCATCGGCCAGGCCCGTGCGCTCGAGGACGTCGAGCCGGTTGGCCAGCAACGCGATCGCGTCCTGCGGGCGGTCCTGTTCCCAGACCGCCGCGGCCAGCACCGCCGCCAGCATGCAGACCAGTGGATCGCGGCGGCCGAGCTCGCCCTCGGCCGCGGCCAGAGCGGGCCGCAGCAGGCTCTCGGTCAAGCGCACCTGGCCTTCCCACAGGTAGCTCAGCGCAGTGACAAAGTCGCCCCAGGCCGCCAGATGCGCGAAGCGGCCGCCAAAATCGCCGCGCGGCGCCTGCTGCTGGCAACGCCGCGCGCCGGCCGGGTCGCCCTCGAACAGGGCGCGGAACGCGCGCCGGTTCGCGTGGATGTGAAGCAGCAACGGATCGGTCAGTGGCGGCGATTCGGCCCACGGATCGTGCAACTCGGCATAGCGATCCGGATCGTCGGCGAGTCCCGCACCGCCGCTCAGGATCAGCGCGCACTCGCAGCGCAGCGAAGCGTCGTCGCCGGCGTGCGCGAGGATGCGAGCGACGAGTTCTCCGGCTTCGCGATGCCGGCCGCTCACGGCCAGTGCCCAGGCGGCGGCGAGCAGCAGCTGCGGACGCCGGTCGAGTTCCCCGGCCGGCAATTGCCCGAGCCAGTCGAGCACCCTGCCGACGTGGCCGTGGCGCATCATGCCTTCGTACAGGCCGCGCTCGGCCAGGTCATAGGCAGCGTCGCGCTGGCCGGCAGCGAGTGCGTGGCGCGCGGCTTCGTCGAGCAGCCCGCGGCGCGCCAGCCACGCGGATGCGCGCTCGTGCAGCACGATCAACTCGTCGCTGCCGCACGCCGCGGCGCGCGCGCGCAGCACGTCGCGCGCGAGAGCATGCATGCGCAACCACTCGCTGTCCTCGCTGGCGGCGAAAATCGGCGTTTCGCGCGCGAGGCGTGCGAGACGCTCGGCGGCGTCGTGGGAACCCGTGAGCGCGTCGCACAGATCCGGGTGCAGGTTGTCGAGCAGCGCGATGCGCGCCAGGAACGCGGCGTCGTCGGGCCGCAGGTTCGCGACCAGCAGGTCGACGAAGCGGTCATGAACCTCGCCGGTGCCGGCCGCCATCGCCTTGATCAGCGCGGCCGGGTCGGCTCCGCGCGCGACTGCCGACAGCGTGAGCTGCAGGCCGAGCGGCCAGCCCTCGGTTTTTTCGTGCAGGCGCGCCGCGATGTCCGCGTCGATGCGCTGGCCGAGGCGCTGGCGCGCGAGCGCGAACGTTTCCTCGAGCGTGAAGCGCAGCGTTTCGGTGCCGACCACCGCGCACTGGCCGTACGCGGTCAGATCGGCGACGCCGAGATCGCGTTCGGGGCGCGCGGCAACGACGATGCGCAGGTTCGGTGGCGCATTGTGCATCGCGTACGACAGCGTCTCGCGCGACGCATCGGGCAGCCGGTCCGCATCTTCGACGATGAGGACGACGTCCATCGCCGACAGCGCCACCTCGGCGAGCCACACGGTGATGCCTTCGAGCGCAGGTGCGGCGGAGCCCTCGAGCAGCGTATGCCCGAACGTCTGCCGGCCGGAACCAACGCGCACCGCGAGCGCGAGCCCCTGCACGAATCGCTCGGGGTTGTCGTCGGCCTGCGATGACAGCCAGCCCACGACCGCGCCACGCGACAGGTGTTCGATGCGCCACTGCGCCAGCAGCGACGTCTTGCCGAATCCGGCAGCGGCCTGCACGACGATCGCCCAGCAGCCGCGAAACTGCGGGCTATCCGCGCGCAGGCGCTGGCGCGCCAGCAAGTCCCGGGGCGCGCGCGGCGGCGTGACTTTCAGGACCAGAGCCGGCTCGGAGACAGCGCCGCGTGGCGCAGCGGTGGCGGCCAAGCAGTGCCTCCATTCGTGGGTCCAGAGTGAGGCCTCGGAGCATAGTCCAAATCCAGGGCAGTCTCCAGAAACCGAAACCGCCCGATCGCTGGGAGACAGCGAGCGTCTGTGCCCGGGACGCGATTGAGCGACGCAGCCAAAAAGCTTGAACCACGGAGAACACGGAGAACACGGAGCGAGCAGGAGCAGCAAAATCAAAGAAGTCCTCGCCTGCGGCAAGGACTCTTCTTTCGCTTTTCTCCGTGTTCTCCGTGGTTCAGGCTCTTGCTCGTGACCTCCGGCTTTGCCGAAGCAGGGCAGCTACAACGTCTGCAGATCGAACTTGATCGGCACGCGCGCCCACAGTGCCGCGCGGATTCCGTCGCGCGTGCCGGCTTGAAATGTCCAGCGTCGCACCGCGTCGCGCGCGGCGGTGTCGAGCGCGCGCGATCCGCTCGATTTTTCGATCTCGATCGCTTGCGCAATGCCGTCCGTGCCGACCAGCACGCGCAGG
>DATIEJ010000201.1:0-2190 GCA_035455825.1 Rhodanobacteraceae bacterium
CCGACGATCGTGCGCACGACCTGGTCCTGCATCGCGATGATGTCGGCCGACTCGCGGTCGAATTTCTCGGCCCAGATGTGATCGCCGGTTTCCGCGTCGATCAATTGCGCCGTGATGCGGATGCGATCGCCGATGCGGCGCACGCTGCCTTCGAGGATGAAGCGGACATTCAATTCCCGCGCGACCAGCTTCATGTCGACCGCCGCCCCGCGATAGCGGAACGAGGCCGAGCGCGAGCGCACGGCCAGGAAGCGCCAGCGCGACAGCTCGGTGATGATGTCCTCGGTGATTCCGTCGCTGAAGAATTCCTGGGCCGGATCGCCGCTCATGTTCGTGAACGGCAGCACGCACATCGTGATGCGATCCGGCGCCGGCGCGCGGGCGACCGGCGCCGCTTCGGAGCTCGCGATGACGGCATCGGCGGCGTTGTGGCGCGAAATCAGTCCGTCGATCGCGCGCAGCAGTTCCTGGATCTTTCCGCTGCCGGCGTCCGTCGCCGAATCATCGAGGTCGATCGTGTGGATTGCGCGCACGTCGATCGGCAGGTTCGCCGCGTCGAACCGCACCGGGACGAGAATGCCGCGCTCCGCCGCCTCGCGCGCCTCGCCGCGCACCCAGCGCGAATCGACCGATGTTGGAGTCCAGACGACGAGCACGGCCGCGGCGGCCTTGAGTTCCACGTCGATCATCCGGTCGAATTCCTGGCCCGGAACGATGGCCGGGTCCCACCAGACCGACCAGCCCCTGGCTTCGATCGCGGCGACGAGCGGCACCACGCGTGCCTTGTCGCGACGGGAGTAGGAAACGAAGACGTCGGCCATTCGTGTCACACGCAGAAAAACGGAAGTCCCGATATTCGTCATTCCCGCGAAAGCGGGATCCATTTCCGAGTTGCGCGGCACCACCGGGCGGATTGTGCCAAGAAACCGGTTCAGTGTGCATGCAACTTCTTGATCACGCGATGCGCCATTGGTCGTTGATGCGAATGCTGTGCTGACCCTTGCGACCGCCTTTCAATACCTCGAGGCGGTTGGCAGGCGGAATCCTCAAGTCATCCAGCGTCGACGCATTGTTCAGCATTCGCAGCTTCCGGCGCGCTACGGATTCAAACGGATAATTCCTCCGTCCCCCTTCCTTCAAACGGCCAGTCCTCTTGCCGGAATCGCCCCCGTTTCCTGTATTGGTAGTCACCGGGCTCGATCGGAAGGAGGCATCCGACATGAATCGCACGAGACTTCGTGGAATCCTGTTCACCGCCATGTTGTTGAGCATCAACGGGTTTGCCACGCGCGCGTTCGCCAGTTGTTCGAGCTACATCTCCGGTGCCAACGAGGCGACGGTTACCTGCACGGCCGCTACCGATGCATTCACGATTGGATGGTACGTGTATGTAGACAGTACTTACGACGTTACGGACGTGCTGTACCACGTTGGCCCCTCAACTTGGGGCGCAAGCCTGTTCGACTGGGGCAACGGCTCCGAATTGCCCCCTGGCGCAACCATCCGCATTGCGGGTCTGAACGGCGGCAGCGTAACGATCGGTGTCCAGGACGAGACGTACGCGACCGCCGACCACATACCCGTCAATGTCATCCTGAACCAGGCGTCCGGCGGGGGGAATATCATCTTCGATGCGTCAGTGAGCAGCTTGGCCAGCAACTGGATTGTCAATGACGGTGTCAGTCCTTATCGAACGGCAGTCGGCCAGATGGTGTTCACCAACAACGGTACCGCCAATCTGATCATCCATACCGGTACCGCCATGAACACGGTAAACGTCTGGTCGGTCTACGGCTACGACACCCTCACTGTGGTCGGCCACGGCGACAATGAGGTCGATATTGGCAACACCAGCACCGGCAGTGCGCGGGCGATCTACGGGCCCGTGCACGTCTCCAGCCCGTGTATCGGCTGTTACACCACACTGAATTTCCACGACTGGAGCGACGCCACCGGGCGCACCGTCTCGTATACGAAAACCAGCGTCAGCGGCCTCGCGCCAGCGGACATCGATTGGTCCGAATTCGACATTTCCGCAGTCACGCTTTACGCGGGGACAGGCGCGGACACGGTGAATGTGACATCGACCTTTGCTCCGCTGACGATCCACGGCACGAACGGCCTCGACGCCGTCGATATCGGCAACGCCGGCAGTGCCCAGGGAATCCACGGTGCGGTCACGATCGACAA
>DATIEJ010000202.1:0-6064 GCA_035455825.1 Rhodanobacteraceae bacterium
CGATCCACTGTGTGCCGACCTCGCGAAACCCGTAGCGCTGATGGAACGCCGCCGACACCGGGTTCGGCGGCTCGACGTCGAACTCGGCGGTCAGGCGCGCGGCGTTTGTCGCAGCCGCGAACGCGAGGATGTCGTCGTAAAGCTGCGCGCCGAAGCCGAGGCCGCGCGTGGCGCCGGCGACGACAATCCGGTCGATATAGAGAAACTGCGCGTAGCGCTGCGCAAACCAGCGATAGTTCGGGCTGTCGTAATCGGCGCCTTCGCGAAACGCGAGCAGGAACGCTGCGACCTTATCTTCATGTTCGACAACTCGGTGGTAGGCGGCCTGCGCGTGCAAACGCTGCAGACGTGCCGCGTCGAGCGGGCTGAGGAAATGCACCGACTCGGCATTCAGCGCGAGGATTGCCGGGAAGTCGCCGGGCGTTGCGTCGCGGATCATCGTGCGCGCGCAGCGCGAGTCATTCTTCGCGCGTCACGCGCAGCACTTCGTCGACCGACGTGATCCCGGCGACGCATTTGTGCCAGCCATCCTCGAGAATGCCGGGACCAAGCGTGCGCGCGTGGCGCTCGAGTTCGACTTCGGCCGCGTTCGCATGGATCAGGCGGCGCATCTCTTCATCGACCGCGACATATTCGTAGACTCCGGTGCGGCCGCGATAACCGGCGTGACGTCCGGGCGCATTCGACGACGGGCGATACAGCGTGACCTGCATGTCGGCCGGCTTGCCGAACGCGGCGAGCTCGCGTGCCGTGGCCGGATACGCTTCGCGCGTCGCCGGATCGAGCACGCGCACGAGGCGCTGGGCGAGCACGCCGATCAGCGACGACGACAGCAAAAACGGTTCGACGCCCATGTCGCGCAGGCGCGTGACCGCGCCGACGGCGGAATTGGTGTGCAATGTCGACAGCACGAGGTGTCCGGTCAGCGACGCCTGCACGGCGATCTGCGCCGTTTCGAGATCGCGGATTTCGCCGACCATCACGACATCCGGGTCCTGGCGCAGGATCGCGCGCAAGCCGCGCGCGAACGTCATCTCGACCTTCGTGTTGACCTGGGTCTGGCCGACGCCGTCGATGTAGTACTCGATCGGGTCCTCGACCGTCATGATGTTGCTGCTGCGATCGTTCAGGCGCAGCAGCGAGGCGTACAGCGTCGTCGTCTTGCCCGAGCCGGTCGGGCCGGTGACCAGAAGGATGCCGTGCGGCCGCTCGATCGTTTCGGCCAGCCGGCGCAGTGTGTCCGGCGCCATGCCGAGCTGCTGCAGGTCGAGTTTGCCCGCCTGCTTGTCGAGCAGGCGCAGCACAACGCGCTCGCCGTAGCCGGCCGGGATCGTCGACACGCGCACGTCGACCGGACGCCCGGCGATGCGCAGGCCGATGCGGCCGTCCTGCGGCAGGCGCTTCTCGGCGATGTCGAGGCGCGCCATGACCTTGATGCGCGACACGACCGCGCTCGCGATCGCCTTCTGCGGCGCGAGCACTTCGCGCAGCACGCCGTCGATGCGAAAGCGCACGACCAGGCGGTTCTCGAACGGCTCGACGTGGATGTCGCTCGCGCCTTCCTTGACCGCTTCGGTCAGCAGCGCGTTGATCAGGCGGATAATCGGCGCGTCGTTCTCCGACTCCGCGAGGTCTTCGGGCTCCGGCAGTTCGTCGGCGAGCGTCTTGAGGTCGAGGTCGTCGTCGAAATCGGCGACCATCGCGCGCGCGTCGCCACCCTGCTCATACAGCGTGCGCAGCAGGCGTTCGAAACCGGCGGCGTCATGGCGCACCAGCTGCAGCGACGCGCCGAGATAGCGGCGCAACTCGGCCAGCGCTTCGGGACGCACGCCGTCGCGATAGGCGACTTCGGCCACGTCGCCGTGCCAGCCGACCAGGGTCGCGCCGTTGCGGCGGGCGAAACCGAAACCGGGCCTGAGTGGATGTTGTGCCGGGACACTCATGCTAGAGCTCAAGAGAAAAAAGATTCACCACGAAGACACGAAGCACACGAAGAAGAGCGAAGAAAAGGATACATCGGTTTGAAACTTCCATTTGACCTACAAAACAAGTTTTCTTGTTGCCCTTCTTCGTGTCCTTCGTGCCTTCGTGGTGGCTCATTTGATCTTGATCCCGATCTCAATGCTTCTCCTTCGGCGGCGGCGTGGTGTATGGCGCCGGGTCGAGCGTGGGGCTGGAGAGGAAATCGTGCACGTCCGGCAGCAGCGGCATGTCGTGCTCCGGTGTCAGCACCTGGCTGTTCTCGCGCATCTGGATCTGTTCGGTGCGGATGAAGTTGTACTTCTCGCTCGCGACCGATGCTTCCGACACGGCGTCGCGCAGGATGCGCGGGTGCAGGAACACCATGAGGTTCTGCTTGACGTGATCGTTGCTGCGATAGCGGAACAGGTTGCCGAGCAGCGGGATCGAGCCGAGGCCCGGCACCTGCTGGTTGTTGTCCTTGATCGTGTCGGAGATCAGTCCGCCGATCACGAACACCGAGCCGTCCTTGATCAGCACGGTCGTCTGCACTTCGCGATTGTTCGTGACCAGGTCGGAAGCGCCGCTGACCGGCGGCGCGAGCGAAGACACGATCTGGTGGATTTCGAGCTTGACCGAATCGCCTTCGTTGATGTGCGGCGTGACCGTCAGTGTCAGGCCGACATCCTTGCGCTGGATCGTCTGGAACGGATTGGAGATGCCGCCCGCCGTCGTCCCGCCGCTGCCGACCGTCACCGAGCTGCTGGCCGTCGTCTGGTACGACCCGGTCAGGAACGGCACTTCCTGGCCGACCTTGATCACGGCCTGCTGGTTGTCCAGCGTCATGACCTGCGGCGTCGACAGGATGTTGCTCTTGCCGTCGCTGCGCAACGCCGTGACCAGCGCGCCGAGTTGGAACAGCTTGACGTTGCCGACCGACACGGTGCCTTCGATATAACCAAGGTTGAAACCGTTGCCGACGCCGAGCGGATTGACCGCGGCACTGAGGATGTTGTTGCCGGCCGCGCTGGAGTTGCCGCTGCTGAAATTCGTGCCGCCGATGACGTGGTTGCCGTCGCCGAGCGGCAGCTGCCACTGCACGCCGAGCTCATTCGCGGTTTCGTCGGAGACCTCGGCGATGACCGCCTCGATCAGCACCTGCGAGCGGCGCACGTCGAGCTGGCGGATCACGTTGAGCAGCGAGCGGAACACCGCCGGCGGCGCGCTGATGATCAGGGCGTTGTTGTCTTCATGCGCCTGGATCGTCGCGATCGAGCCCGAGTTCGCGGGGCCGGCGCTTTCGCCGCCGCCGGCCTTCGCGGTGACCGGCGCTTCGTTCGTCAGCGTCGACGCCACGCCGCGCAGGATCGGCACGAGATCCTTCGCCGCCGCGTAATGCAGGTAGACGACATTCGTATCGCCGCCGCTGCTGATCGGCGTGTCCAGGTGCGTGATCAGCGCGCGCAGGCGCAGGCGGCCGCTCTTGCCGCCGGACAGCAGGATCGAATTCGTGCGCTCGTCGGCGAACACCTTCGATGCATCGGCGCTCAGATCGCTGGCCTTGCCCTCATTGAGCTGGGTCAGCGTGCGCGCGAGCTCGGCCGCGCTGGCATGCTGCAGCGTGATCATCTCGACGCCGTTGTCCGATGCGGTGTCGATGCGGCCGATGATGCTGATCAGGCGCTGCACATTGCCGGCGCGGTCCGAAATCACCAGCGAATTGGAACCCGGATGCGCGATCAATTGCGCGCCCTGCGGCATCAGTGGGCGCAGGATCGGCACGAGTTCGGTCGCCGAGACGTGCTTGAGCGGCACGATCTGCGTGACCAGTTCGTCGGTCTCGTGCGTGCGCACGCCGTCGAGGCCGCCGGAGCCGTCCTGCTGCGCGGTCGCCTCGGCCACGATCTTGACCATGCTGCCGGACTGAATCGCGGCATAGCCGTTGACGCGCAGCACCGACAGGAACGTGTCGTAGATCTCGTCGGGTTTCATCGGCGTGGCCGACACGACCGTGACCTTGCCCTGCACGTTCGGGCCGATGATGAAGTTCTTGCCGGTGATCTCCGACACGGTCGCGATCAGCACCTGGATGTCGGCGTCCTTGAGGTTCAGCGTGTGCGTGCCGGGCGGGTTGGCCGCACCTGGTTTCGCCTTGTCGGCGCTGCCGGACGGATTGCCGCCGGGCTGCGCCAGCGCGGCGGCGGCCGTGAGCAGAACGAGTATTGCGAGAAGGCCGGGGCGGATGATCACTTTGATATTTCTCTACAAATGGATATTGGGACTTTCAGCGAAGGCTCAGCGTCAGCGTCGCCGGCTTGCCGTCGCGCTGCACCGTGACCTGCACGCTCGAACTGCCCTGCAGCTGGTCCATCAGCGCCTGCGGATTCGTGACCCCGGCCAGCGGCGTCCCGTTGATCGCGGTCACGACGTCGGTCGGCTTCAAGCCGAGCCGCGCCAGCAGCGATGCGTCGGCGCCGCTGATGTCGGCGCCGACGATCCTGCCGTCGGCGAACACCGGCTTGAGCTGGCGCGCGACGTCCTGCGGATCGATGCGCGGCGGCGCGCTTGCAGCGGTTGTGCCGGCCGGCGCGGCCGAGCCCGGGACAAACCCCGGCGGAATACTCGACACTGGCGCCGATGCCGCGGCAAGGCGCTGCTGGTTCTTCGCCGGCAACGGTGGCGCGTGCTGATCGGGGCGCGGCAAGGTCAGTGTTTCGGCAACGCCTTCATGATCGAGCACGACATGATCGGCGTAGACCTCGGCCAGATGCGCGCCGGGCGCGACGTCGGCGCCGATACGGTAGCTGGTTTCGACGCCTTGCTCGTTGGCGATGATCGCCAGAGCGCGATCGTCTTTCGGATCGGCCAGCGCCAGCGTGCCGCGCAGCCCGAGCTTCAGTACGGTCGCCAGCGAAGACGCCGGCGTGGCGCTGGCGATGCCTTGCGGATTGCCGAACAGATGCCACTTGGCGACCGAGACGGTCGCGCTTGCGGGCACTTGCGCCGCGGTGGCCGCGCCGGGCCCGGTCGCGTCGCCGCGCGGCAGCAGCAACCAGGCGAGGCGGACAAGCAGATACAGACATAGCGCCGCCGCGGCCGCGCATGCGCCGAGCGCAGCGAGCCGCGACAGGCGTTCGTGATCGCCCGAACTCATCGAATTCAGCATGCGGTTCAGGTTACCCCAGCGTCAGCGCTTCGTGCGCGCCAACTCTATCACGTGGGGTGGGGTAAGGCCGCAGGCTGCGTCGCAGCAAAGAGCGCCCCTCATCCGCCTGCGGCACCTTCTCCGCGCAGGGCGGGAGAAGGAAGAGATGAGCGCGCCCGATGATTTCCCTCTCCCCGCGCGCGGGGAGAGGGCAGGGTGAGGGGTGCGTCAGAAACCCTGGTGAGCCGAGGTTGCGATTGCTGCGCAACACTTGTCATGACGTCAGCTAAGGGCGTTCCTCATCCGCCTGCGGCACCTTCTCCCCGCATGCGGGAGAAGGAAAAACAAGTCGCGTCTGCGTGCTTCGCCCGCTGATCACGAATCAGGTCAACGCTTGAACAGACGCGTCAGGCGGTGGAAGAAACCCGGCTTCTTGTGCGTCGCGGCCGGTGCTGGTGTCGCGGCTGGCGTCGTCGGCCGCGAACTCTTTTCCGCATCGCGGGCACGCGCGTTGCCGTTCGAGCGCGCAGGTGCATTGCTCGAAGCCGCGCCGCTGTCGTGCGGCTTCGTGCCAACCGACTTGCTGTCGTGACCGATGCCTTCGCGACGCGCCGACCCGCCGGCACCGCCACGACGACCGCGGCCGCCGCGGCGTGAGCGGCGCTCGCCTTCGACCGCCGAAGGATTCGCCACCTCATTGCTCGCTGGCCGATCGCCGGCCGCCGGCCGTGGCGCGGTTGCGTGCGGCGCTGAACGCGCGCGCTCGGGCCGGCTGCGGTCCGGACGCCGGTCCGGCGCATGTCTGGATGACTGCTTGCGCGGCGGTGGCCGCGTCTCGATGCTGCCGTCGTCTTCCTCGACGACCGGCGTGGCCGACGCCGGACGATGGCGTGGCGGCGGCAGTGCCAGCAGGCCCTGATCGATCGTGCCGACCGGAATCTTCTGGCCGATGTAGTCTTC
>DATIEJ010000203.1:0-10604 GCA_035455825.1 Rhodanobacteraceae bacterium
CACGATCCAGGACGAGATCTCGGCGAAAGTCGTCGAACAGCTCAAGGTGACATTGCTCGGCGCAACTCCGAAAGCGCGCACCACCGATCCGCGCGCGTATGCGCTGTACCTGCAGGCGCGCGAGCTCGGTCGCCAGCAAAAGACTGAAGCGTTCAAGCAATCCGATGCGCTCTACCAGCAGGCGTTGGCAATCGATCCACGCTACGCGCCGGCGTTGACGGGCTTGGCCGAGAACCTTACTCACGAGACGCAGCTCGGGATGCTTCCTCCACAGGAGGGATTCGCACGCGCGCGCGAAACAGCAGAGAAGGCGCTGGCAATCGACCCTGATTACGCGCCGGCGCACGCTGAACTCGGCTGGATCGCGCTGTTCGGCGAGCATGACTTTGCCGGCGCGGCACAGCACCTTGAGCGCGCGTTGGCGCTGGCGCCCGGCAACGTCGATGTGCTCCGCACCGCCGCCTTGTTCCTCTCCGTCCTCGGCCGCCTCGACGAATCGCTGTCGCTCTCCGAGGCCATCGTGCGCCACGATCCGGTGAACAGCTCGGCGTTCTACAACATGAGCCTCAGTCAACGCTATGCCGGCCAGTGGGATGCCGCGCTTGCCTCGGCGCGGACCTCGCTGAGCCTGAGCCCCGGTCGGGGTCAGGCGCACATGCAGCTGGCCATGACATTGCTGCTCAAGGGCGACCCGGCCAGCGCGCGCGCCGAGATCGAACAGGAGACGAGTGAGGTATGGCGCATGATCAGCTTACCGCTGGTCCCTTGTGTGCTGGGCCGCAAGGCCGATGCCGATGAGGCTTTCGATGCTCTCATCGCAAAGTACCAGAAAGACGCCCCCTTCAACATCGCGCATGACTACGCGTTCTGCGGCAATGCGGACAAGGCGTTCGAGTGGCTCGACAAGGCGCTCGCAGACAAGGATCCCGGCCTGACCGAAGTCGCGGCGGAGAACCTGTTCGCCAAGATCCATTCCGACCCGCGCTGGCTGCCGCTCCTGCGCAAGATCGGCATGGCTCCGGAGCAACTCGCGAAGATCGAGTTCAAGGTCACTCTGCCGAAGGAGTGGCAGGCGGAGCCCGGAGCGGTAAGCGGCGGAATTCAGTAGGCAGTGGAAACGCGAGCAAAAGCGTAGAGGTCCTGCGAATATCGCCCGCTGAATCTGTTTCGGAATATTGACGCATCCAAGCCCCCGATGTTCAGGAGTGCTGCCAGACTCGCAGCGCTTCCTGATCAATAGGTCGTCCGCCAATGGCGGATGACATGGGACAGCCACCAGGATGCCATCGATGAATCTTCCGAATCCGTTTAGCGTGTTGAAGCGCAGAGCGCCTGTTGTCTGCGTGCTGTTGACCGTGGGCGCGTTCCTTTGCCCTGTACCGGGCGTCACGGCCGCCTCCCCCGCGACATTGCCGGCCACACCGGCCGGCGAGCTTGGCGCGCAGTTGATCCGCCACATCAATTCCGACAATCCCACGCAGATCCAGCAGTGGGCTCCCGGCGTTCTGTCCGCATCGGTTTCTCAAGACGACAAGGCGGATTTTGTCGCGAACCTCGCCTCGGCGGCGCGCGACAGCGGCGGCGTCGATCTGTTCGATGCACGGACCGATGCGCGCCAACCCGGCATGCTCAAGATGGTGGTCAAGGCACGCCGCACCGGTCAGCTGGCATTGTTTTTCCTGGTCGCCGATCCGGCCCACGCGCAGCAGCTGGCGCAGGTGGGCGTCGCGCCGATGGACGATCCGGCACTGTATGCCGACTGGCCGCAAGGCACGGTATCGCATACCCAGATGGCGCGGCTGATCCACGCCACCCTCGACCGTCTCGTGCGCGCGACCGACTTCTCCGGTTGCGTGACGGTCGCCGATCATGCCGAAACAATCTTCGATGAATGCCGCGGACTGGCCGAGCAACGGTTTGCCGTGCCGATCGACCAGCAGACGACGTTCCACATCGGCTCGATGAACAAGATGTTCACCGCCGTGGCGATCGCCCAGCTCGTCGAAGCCGGCAAGCTGTCATGGAACGACACGGTGGCCCAGCGCGTGCCGGAGTATCCGGATCACGACGCGGCGAAGAAGATCACGGTCTGGCAGCTTCTGCACCACACGGCAGGTCTTGGCGACATCATGGTTCCGGAGTACTTCGCGAACCGCGAACACTTCATCGATCCGGTCGACTATCTCGAGCTCATCGCGCGGCAGCCGAAGGTGAGCGAACCGGGCAAGGACTGGAACTACAGCAACGCCGGCTACGTCCTGCTCGGCCGCGTCATCGAAAACGTCTCACATGAAGGCTACTGCGATTACATCCAGCGCCACGTGTTCGCGCCGGCCGCGATGCATGCGAGCGGCTTCGACCGCCTGGACGACGTCACGCCGAAACTGGCCGTCGGCTATTTCCACGACGGCATGTTCGCGAGCGCCTGGAAGGCGGACTGGTCGAAGATTCAATTCAAGGGCGGCCCGGCGGGCGGTGGCTATTCCAACAACGCGGACCTGTTGCGTTTCGCCGATGCGTTGCGCAACGGCAAGCTGGTCAAGCCGGCAACGCTGGCGAAGATGTTCGATGACGAAGTGCCGGCCGGGCCGGGCGGCTATGCCGCCGGATTCGGCGACCGCCAATCGCACGGCAGCCCGGTTCGCGGTCACAGCGGCGGTATCGAAGGCACGACGGCGAACCTGCAGATGGCATGGGACGCCAATGCCGCCGTCGCGCTGACGAGCAATCAGGGACCCTCGCAGACGTGGATGCTGGCAGAGCACATCGCCGACCTGCTCGCTGCCGCAAGCACGGAACCCCCGAAAGACGAACAGGCGTCCGCTCAATCACGCCAGGGAACTTCCGACTGATTCTTGCGCGTCATTCCGGCCGTCGCCGCGATGACGCCTTGTTCCCCCACACTGAAGCTTCGAAAGACATCCGACAATCACACTCAAACCTGACACCCTTCTGGAGCATGCCGATGGAACCTCTACTTCTGTTGATTCCCCTGGTCGTGATGGTGGCGCCCGTACTGATCGTCCTGCTCGTCATGCGGTACCGCAATCAGCAGACACAGACGCGTTATCACACGCTGCTGCAACTGGCCGATAAAGGCGTCGAACTGCCGGCGCAGCTGCTGGTCGAGCCGCAGGTCGCCTATTCCGAACGCCGGCGCGCACTGGTGCTGATCAGCGGCGGCATCGGGCTGATGCTGACCTTGCTCGCATTGCCGGGCCAGTTCGAAGACGGGCACAGCATCCATGAGCTGTGGGGCCTGGGCCTGTTGCCGCTGACCACGGGGTTGGGCTATCTCGCCAGCTGGTGGTTGAACCGGCGCGGAGACGTGCGTGGCTGACAGCGCCGCCGAGGCGCGCATCGATCAGTCGCTGGTGGCGCGTGTCCTGCTGGGCGACGACCGCCGCGCGTTCGAGCAACTGGTGCGCCGCCATCAGGGCATGGTGCGCGCGCAGTTGTGCCGCCTTCTGCACGGCGACCAGGCGGCGGCCGACGATCTGGCGCAGGAAACATTTCTGCTCGCATGGCGCAAACTCGATCAGTTCCGCAGCGAGGCGCGCTTTTCGACATGGCTGCATCGCATCGCCTACGCCTGCTTTCTCCAGGCATGCCGCACCAAGTCATGGGCGGCGCGTCACGCGCAGGACGACGCGATGGAGCACCTGCCGGAACCTGCGCCCGCGATGGATTTGCAGCTGGACCTTGCGCGCGCCATGCGGCATCTGTCCACCGCGGAACAGACCGTCTTGCTGCATTGTGTACAACTGGGAATGAGCCACGACGAAGCAGCGTATGTCCTGGCGATGCCGCTGGGCACGGTCAAGACCCACGCGACGCGCGGCAAGGCCAAACTCAAGACATGGCTGTCGGCCTGGAAACAAGCCGCCAGCGAGGAGACAGTTCCATGAATCGCAACTACGAACAAGCCGACGACGACGACATCGACGCATTGCTTCGGCAGTCTTTCGATGGTCCCGTAGCCGACGCCGGGTTTTGCGATCGCGTGATGCAGCAGCTGCCGCCACGCCGCCGTCGGTCGACCTGGCCCCTTGCGGCGGGCGTACTCGCCGGCGCCGTCCTGTGCTCGCTGAGCGTGTTCACGTCACCGCTGTGGCGCGCGGCGTGGCAGGGATGGCTCGTCGGCCAATGGTCCACCTCTGCCCTCGTGATGCTGTCGACGATGGCGGCAATGTCGCTGCTCGCCCTCGGCTGGACGCTTGCGGAAGCCGACGACCGTTGAGTGGCTCGTCCGCTCTGCTTAGCAAACTGTGGCGCAGCGCGTGCCTGTCGCAGAGGACGAATGGCTGCGCCCGCGTGACGACCGACGCTGCGCCGAAGAAACAGCGCGAGGGGCGCTACAACGGCAGGCGGCTGGCCTTATCATGTAGCATGCACGGACGGCGGTCGCCCGCCCGCGTCGAGGGTGTCATGAACGACGGGGTAATGCACTTCGACAATTGGGATACGGCATTGCCGGCAGACGCCCGGGCTCTGGCAGACCAGCTGTTTCCGCTGTTCTACGAGGATTTGCGCAGCCTCGCGCAGCGCGAGCGCCATCGCGTCGGCGCGGGCGTGACGCTGCAGACGACCGCGCTGGTCAACGAGGCCTATCTGAAGTTGCGGCGCGGCCACGGCTGGAACACCGATGTGCATTTCCTGCGCGCCGCGGCCCTGGCGATGCGCCACGCGCTGGTCAATCATTCGGCCGCGCGTCAAGCCGCCAAGCGCGGCGGTGGCGCCGACGCACTGCCGCTGACCGGGGGACTGGACGTTGCGATCGAGTCCGACGCGGCGATTCTTGCTCTCAACGACGCACTCGGCCGGCTCGCCGCCAAATCGCTGCGCCTCGCACAAGTGGTCGAGTGCCGCTACTTCGCCGGCTACAGCGATGTCGAAACGGCCCGCGCGCTCGGCATTTCCGAACGAACCGTGCGCGCCGACTGGACCCTGGCGCGCGCCTGGCTGCACCGCGAGCTGGCCGTCGAGAACTGAGCGCGTTGGCGGACGCGGCGCCAGCTCTTCGCGACCGCGTCTCCGCGGGCACTGTGCCGCACCCGTAGCCCGGATGCAGCGCAGCGGAATCCGGGGCTCTGCCGCAACCGTAGCCCGGATGCAGCGCAGCGGAATCCGGGGCTCTTTTCTCTCGCCGCGACGTTGCGCAGGGACGGTCCCGGATTCCGCTGCGCTGGATCCGGGCTACGAAAGCGCTGCGCATTTCGCTGTGCGACGCCGGTGCATGTCCACACCGCCGCGCTATTTCTTCGCGAGCCGGTCGATCTCCTCGAGCACGGCGGCGGACTCCGCGATCTCCGCGCTGGCCGGATCATCGTGATGACGGTACGCGTCGAGCGCGCGTTGTGCATGATCGCGCGCGGCGACAAGGTCACCGGTGCGCGCAAGTGCCTGCGCGTGGATGCGCCACAGATAGCGCTCGTTGCCCGGATTGTGGCTGCCGCCCGCTGTGCCAATCACACGCAGCGCTTCCGTGCTCGCGCGCAGCGCGGCGGTTGCATCGCCGCGCTGCAACGCCAACTGCGCCAGGCCGCCATGAGCCAATGCCGTGAAATCGAGATTGCGGCCGTGGTCCAGGGCGATCACTTCGTCGAACTGCCGCACCGCTTCTTCGGGCTCGCCTTGGTCGAGCAGGAACAAGCCCCAGCGCGCGCGTGAATTCATCAGCCTGGCGTTGTCGGGTGCCCCAATCTCCGCCGCATAAGCGACGAATTCGTCCAGCGCCTGCTTGAGTACGCGGCGCGCGTCGTCGCGGCGTCCGGCCCGGCCATAGGCACTGCCGAGGATTTGTCGCACGTAGGCGACGTCGACAGCCACTCCGCTGTACGGTCGTTCGAGGTATTGTCGTTCGACGGCCTCGAGTATCGGAATGGCCTCGCGCGGACGTCCCTGCGCAGTGAGGCAAGAACCATGGACTTCCTGCGCCCTGGCGACGTGGTAGGCCTCCTTCTCGTCCGGTTTGTCGGGCAGCGCCTGGCTCATCCTCGCGAACAGCTGATCCGCCCGTTCGCGATCGCCCTGGCGACAAGCCAGATCAGCCCAGTTCGACAACGTCACCCAATACCAGTGATCGCGCTCACCGTGGGTTTGCAGGAACAAGTTTGCCGCGCGCTCGTAACTCGCGTTCGCCTCGGCGATATCACCCAACCCTTCCAGCTCGATGGCAAGATTGAATTCGATGAGTGCCGCCTGCGCGTCGTCGCGTTCCGGCAGCAACGCCAGGGCGGCTTTGGCACGGCGATGAAATTCGAGCCCGCGCGCGACGTCGCCGCGGTCGCCGCTATAGACGTTGCCCAGATAGAGCAGCGCGTTGACGTACTGCAGGTCCGCTGGATTGGTGCTCTCGTACAGCGCGATCGCACGCTGCAGCATGGTTTCGTACTCGGCCTGCTGCTTCGTGTCCGAGCTGATCGTGTCGGATTTGAGCACCCACCAGCGCGCGCGCAGCGGTGAGCGATCCAGTCCGGCTTCCCGGATCAACGCATCGGCCCGGTCGAGCAGCCGCGTCGCGCTTTCGAAGTCGGAAGCGTCCTTCGCCTCCTGCAGATAGCCGTCGATGACCCGGGGATCTTTTTCGCCGTAGCGTTTCCTCGCGAGGTCCATGTACCTGGCATGGAGCGTCGCATAGCGCTCCGGTTCGAACAGTTCATGGAAGATTTGCGCGATCGTGCCGAGCAGTTCGATCTGCAATTCGGGTTGTGCGGCGAAGTCCCGCTCGATGCGCGGCGCGCTGGCATCGAGCAGTTCGCGTGCGGTGATGCCGCCACGCGGCTTGTCCGATGCCTGGCGCGGATCACTGGCCTTGAACACGCTGAGCAGGAAGTTCTTGGTGGCCTCCGCGCGCGAAGCCTGAGCTTCAGCGACGCGTGCCTGCGCTGCGGCTTTTCTCGCCTGCCACAGGGTGCCGACCAGCCCCGCAGCGAGTGCGAGGATCAGCGCCGCGGCAGCGGCCACCGGCCAGCGGTAGCGGCGCAGCACGCGCCCGAGCACGTACAGGCGCGCGCCTTCGCGTGCCAGCACCGGTTCGTGCGCCAGATGCCGCCGCAGATCGAGGCGCAACGCGTTGACGGTATCGTAGCGGTGCGCCGGTTCGCGGCGCAGACACTTGGCGACGATCGCATCGAGATCCCCCGCCAGCGCACTCGCCGGCAACGGCGCATCGGTCTTGTCGCGGATCGCACGGCTCGGCAACGGCGCGATGCGGTCGGTCAACTGCGCGAGCGCCTGCGCCGACGGCAGGCCGCGCATGCGCAGCGGGCGTTCGCCGGTGAGCAGTTCGAACAACAGCACGCCGAGCGCATAGACGTCGGTTGCCGTGGTCACGGCCTCGCCGGCCAGTTGCTCCGGCGCGGCATAGTCGGGCGTGAATGGCGCGATCGTCATCGTCGGATCGGCCGACTCCTTCGCTGCGCTCGCGTCGAGCAGCTTGGCGATGCCGAAATCGAGCAGCTTCACCCTGCCCTCGGCATCGACCAGCGTGTTGGCCGGTTTCAGGTCGCGATGGATGACGAGGTTGCGATGCGCGTAGGCGACCGCGTCGCACACCTGCATGAACAGATCAAGGCGCTCGCCGAGCGAAGCGCCGCGTGCGTTGCAGTAGTCGAGCAGCGACACGCCGTCGACATACTCCATCACGGTGTACGGCCGGCCGTCCGGCGCCACGCCGCCGTCGAGCAGGCGCGCGATGCCGGGATGTTCCAGCCGCGCGAGAATCTGCCGCTCGGCGTGAAAGCGCACCTGCTCGCCGATCGCCTCGAAGCGCAGCAGCTTGAGCGCGCCGCGCTGGCTGAACCCGTCTGCATCGCGCAGCGCGGCGTAGACCTCGCCCATGCCGCCGCGCCCGATCAGCCGCTCGATGCGCCAGGCGCCCACGCGCGTGTCCGCGGCGAGCGAAGGAGCGATCGGCGCGGCGTCTGCGCCATTCGCGATCAGCAACGGGGTGTCGAGCACGCCTTGCCCGGTGTGCGCGCCGAGCAATTCGGCGACTTCGCGCTGCAGTTCCGCGTCGTCGCCGCAGGCGCGCGCCAGGCGTTCCGGCCGCTCCGCTGCGGGCCAGTCTAACGCCTGCGCAAACACACGCTCGAGCCGCTCCCAGCGTTCTCGTTGCACGACAAGTTTCCCGTATGCGATTCCGCCAGCATGTTTATACAACAAACGGCCGCGAATCCGGCAACGCACCGGGATTGGCTGTGGTGGCGTGAGCGGCGCTGCCGGATTCCACGCCGTTTGCTGTAACGGTACTTCGAGTGCGGCCGGCACGGTGCGGAGGAAATATGCGCTTCGAGAAAATGTCGCAGCGCTGCGTTTGCGCAGCCTTACTGTTGCTGCTGGCCTGCGCACCGGCCTGGGCCGGCGTCTGCCGCGTGACCACGGCTGGAACCATCTTCAACGACGGCAGTAGTTGGGCTGTGCCGGTGAGCCTGCAACAGGCGCTCACGGCATCGAGCATCTGCACGGAAATCTGGGTGAAAAAAGGGGTATACAAACCCACCGGTGCGAACAACAACGCCACCTTCGATTTTGCCAGCGGCGTGAAAGTCTACGGCGGGTTTGCCGGCAGCGAAACCGCCCTCGCCCAGCGCGACCCCGCGGCCAACCTCACTGTCTTGTCGGGCGACATCGACAACAACGACACCACCGATGCCAATGGCATCGACGTCGATGCGTCGCACATCGTCGGCACCAACAGCGTGACGGTCGTTACCATGACGTCGACGGATTCCAGCACCGTACTCGACGGCTTTACCGTGACGGGCGGCGGCGCGGCGGGCACCTTCACCGGTGGTGGCTTGCAATGTCACTGCAGCAGCAGAATGTCCGGGCTGGTATTCAGCGGCAACTCCTCCGTCTATGAAGGCGGCGCGATCTACATTCAGGACGGCAGCCCCGAGCTGAGCGATATCGTGTTCAGCGGAAACAACGCCGACAATCGAGGCGGTGCCGTGTCGATCTATACCTCGCAGGCCAGCACCATCCGGTTGTCGGAGATCGCGTTCATCAACAACCAGGCCTTCTCGGGTGGGGCCCTGGCCATCGCTACGGCGGCATCGACCACGCTGCAGTTGGCAAATGCGACATTCAATGGCAATCACGCGCAAAGGGGCGGCGCGATGTTCGACTATGCGCCGGCCGGTGCAAGCGCTACCACATTGACCAATGTCACGTTCAACGCGAACCAGGCCACCAGCCTATCCGGGGGCGCCATCTACAGTAATCTAATCGAGGGCAATGACCTCACGCTGCGCAACGTGATCCTCTGGGGGGACATCGCTCCGCTCGGCCAGGGCCCGGAAATCGCCTATACGGACGGTTCTGCCGCGGCGGCCATCGACCACAGCATCGTGAAGGGCTCCGGCGGCAGCGGAGCGGGCTGGCAAGCGAGCTTGGGCATGGACGCCGGCGGCAATCTCGATGCCGACCCGCGCCTGGGCGCGCTCGCGTACGACCGCGGCACGCAGACGCTGGTGCCGGGATCCGGAAGCCCCGCCATCGACGCGGGCATCGGCAAAGGTTGCCCGAGTCATGACCAGCGCGGCATCCTGCGCCCGCAAGGCGCGGCCTGCGACATCGGCGCCGTCGAAACGTTTGTCGTCGACCTGATCGGCCACAAGGGCATGGAGGCGTGCTGGTCCAAGGCAGTGACCAAGCCGTCGTTCCTCGACCTCGTCGGCAGCAACGTCGAAGGCAACACGGCCTGCATTCCGCCGTTCGTGTTCAATTTCTTCAACGGCAGCGCGGTGGTCACTTACAGCATGTGTTACACGGCGGCGTGCCCTGGCGGGAACGTGGGCTGTCCGATCACCACGCATACCGGCGCTTTCAGCGACGGCGGCGATTTCGGCGCCGGCCAATTCAGCGCCACGGGCACGGCAGACAATCTCACGCTGGCCGGCGTGAGCGGCTTCGGCACCTGCAACTACAACGCAAGCGGCATCACGACGAGTTATACCTCGGACTACGTCTTCACCGACGACGGCAATCACGGCAACTACGCGGCCTTGCTGAACCAGTTCACCGCGGCGCCGACGAATGCCGCCCTCGGCGGCTCGGGCTCGGACCCCAATTGCGGAGCGTCCGTCCCGTACTTCTATACATACTTCTACGGTCTTGCTACCGCCGGAATGAGCGCCGGGCTCAAGCAGAAACTGCAGAGTCCGACGGTGGGCAAGTCGGTATGTCCGGCGCAGTAACGGACCGAAGATGGGTGAACGGGAACGAGAGGCGTTGGAGCGGCTTGTCTGACTTGAAACGCAGGCCGATTCCGTATTCAGGCAGGCGACGATGATGAACGACAACAAGCTGGCGTCCACGTTGAGTGGGATCGTTTCACGCGACCATCGCGAATCGACGTTCGTGTCGGCACTCGCGCTGGCGGCGGCACTCGCTGGTGCTGCGCCGGGCGCGCAGGCGGGCAATACGTATATCGTCAGCACCGCGCTCGATCCGGTTGGTCCGCCCGACAGCTTGAGCCTGCGCGAGGCCATCACGGCCGCGAACATCGCGGACGGAAACACGATCCAGTTCGCTCCCGCGCTCGCCGGCAGCACGATCACGCTGACGACCGGCGAAATCCAGATCAACCATGCGATGAA
>DATIEJ010000204.1:0-4987 GCA_035455825.1 Rhodanobacteraceae bacterium
CGCGCCTGGCAAGGGCAATCCTCAATCCGCAGCCGAACCAGACCCTGCGCATCGACTTCTACCATTCCCTCTCCTGCGGCGGCATCAAGGGCGCCGACGCGACGCGGCTCGTCGGCAGCTACGACGTCAACAGCGGCGCCAACGGGACCGTCAACTTCTCCTGGACCGTCGCCGAGGGCAGCTCGACCGGCTACCTCACGGCAACCGCCACGACCACGACCGGGCAAACCAGCGAATTGGCACCGTGCGTGCCCGAGGACACGATCTTCAACGCCGGAGGCGAACTTTGACCAACGAAAAAGTGAACGGGGTTAATCAACTCGCCATAACCCGTTTCCGCGCGCTATTGGACCCGCGCTTCGCTGTGTCCGGGAGAATTACTCCGACCCGATTGCCTCCGCTCACACTTTTTGGCTTGGTTAGAAAAGACGAATGTCGAGTGCGTACGGCGGAGTTCCCGTCGGGTCGAAAACCGATTGCGTCACGCGGATGTAATAGTTGCCCGGAGCGAGATTTTGCAGCGCCGGTGAATTAAAACCGTCGAGCGATGCGCAACCACCGCTGCCTCCGCCGGCATTCGTGGCGATCGGGCTCACGGCAGCGTCATAGACAGTCACCGACAACAGCCCGCCGGGACAAGACACGCCGTCGGCAACGAGAGTCTCGATCAGTGCCGTGCTCGTGCTGGCGACAGTGATCCTGAAGTAGTCGACGTTGTCGATGGGGTTCATCATGCCGCATACAATCGCCGATTTCGATGCATCGAGTACGACCGCGTCGTATGTGGCGACCGTATCGTTCGATTCCACCGCATATGAATACTGGTCGCAGATCGAGGATTCAAAGCTCGATCGAAACAGCGCGTCCGCCGCCGTTGCAGGCGCGGCAACAGACAAGAGCGTCAACGCTGACATCAGCCTTGCTGCATAGACCGGCATGGGCGGCTCCGCTTGCGGGGGAAGGCTCGATCTGCTGGACATGATATACCCACGAACCGCGCACGCGCGCATCGTTGATGCTTGCGGACGCGGGCTAACGTGGCTTCGCGCTAACGTCAGGCTAACGTCAGCTACCCGGCTCTTCTTGACCTCGCTGACCAACCCCGCCGCCTTCTTTACCAGACGCTCGATTCGCGCGACGCGTCGCAGAGCGGGACGTTCTGGCACAGTAACGGCACGGAGTTGCCTGGTACGCGTGGATGAAAGTGCCTGCCTCTCGTCACACGCGCCAGCGCGGTACGGCGCGGCACCGTAAGCGGCAGGCGTCCGCTGCGGCCAGATCGCTTGGTTCGCCGGTGGCGTAATCCAGCGCGGATATTCGTTCTTCGCAGTTGCGACCGCGTGGATGCGCGCGCGCTTCCCTATTCCTCTGCGATGGAACCATGACCCGCTCACTTCCCGGTGTGCCGCGCGCACACGTGCTTCCGCTTGCCGTTTGCCTCGCCTTGGGGCTGCATGCCTCGGCGATCGCACAGCGCGAGAGCGCCGCGCACTTTCGTCCGTCGAACGTTGCACCGTCGGCCACCGCCGGCAGCGTGCGCGTCGTGAAGAATTGCAACGACAGCGGGCCCGACAGCTTGCGTGATCTGCTGCAGCAAGCGCAGAACGGCGACACGATCGACCTGAGCCAGCTGGCGTGCAGCCAGATTTCGCTGACCACCGGCGCGATATTCACGTCGCTGGCACCGGACTTGACGGTGACCGGTCCCGGCAACCATCCCTTCGTAATAGACGCTGGCAACATCGACCGCGCGCTCGTCCACAATGGCGCAGGGCGCATGACCATCCAGGACCTGACGATCAAGAACGGTCTGCTGACCACATCCGCCAAAGGCGGCGGTTGCATCTACGGGTTCGGCAGCATCTCGCTCGTCCGCAGCGTCCTCACCTCGTGCCGCACCAACACCACGGGCAGCACGCCGGCAACAGGCGGCGCGATCCGTGCAGCCGGCGATGTGACGCTGCAGTCGAGCAGCGTGATCAACAGCAACGTCAATGCGGCCGGCAGCCACAGCGCCGGCGCCGGGATCTTCGCCAGCACGGTGAACCTTACCAAGAGCGTGGTCAGCGGCAATCGGGCCACGTCGAACGCCAGTTATTCGGTGGGCGGCGGAATCTATGCCACGAGTCAAATCACCGTGCACGACTCCACGGTCTCGGGCAACTACGCCGGCGAAGGCGGCGGCATGTTTTCCAAGGGTGGCGCGACGCTTTTCGATTCGACCGTGTCCGGCAACTATGCGGTGGCGGCGGCGGGCGTCGAAGCGCTGGCGAACGCGCGCATCTACAACAGCACGATCGCCAGGAACACCGGCGACGACGACAATTTTCCGGCGGGCCTGAATGTCGGTTCGAGTGTTGTGACGCTGCAGAGTTCGATTGTCGCCAACAACATGATCGGCGCGGTCGAATTCGATCTTGGCACTGCCGTGGCGTCTACGGTATCCGGCAGCAACAACCTGGTCATGGCGCATGCTGCCCAAACGGCCGTCCCGATCGATACGATCTCGGCCGATCCAATACTCGGACCCTTGCAGAACAATGGCGGCCCCACGCAGACGCACGCGTTGGCGCCGAACAGTCCTGCGATCGACAAGGGCAACAATCTGCAAGCGCTCGATTTCGATCAACGCGGCGCACCGCGGCTGCAGCTGCGCCAAACCGATATCGGCGCCTTCGAACTCGTCGACGCGATCTTCACCAGCGGGTTCGAGCTCTAGGCGGAACGGCAGTACCGAAGACATTCCGACTTGTTTGAGAGTCACTCGAAACCGTCGCCCCAGGTTTCGTCCGTCACACCGCGCAATGAGCCTTTGGAGAAGTCGCGGAACGGGGCGCAGTTCATGCATTCCGCCGAATTTGCCAGATCGATCGCCACGCGACCGCCGTCCTGGAACAAAGGCGCCTGACCCGCGAAACGAATCAAGCGGATCGATGCCGCCAGATCGAGCTGATGTATGCGCTGATTCGCTCCGGCCGAGTCGTAGATGAACTGCGTCGAATTCGCGAGCGTGTAAATCAGCGGCGCAAATGACGCCGTGTTGCCACCGTCAACCCTGACGGCCGCTTTCAAGATCGATGAATCTGCGGGATTTGTGTCGATATAACCGGTAATGCTGCCGGAATCCGCAAACGACGCGTTGTCGAAGACCCAGCGCACGCGCGTCGGGTTCGGATCGGTAAACAGTGCGCCGGCCTGGATCAGGCGTCTCGGATTGTCGCCGCCATAGCTTTCGTAAGCGCTGGAGGTCTGAAACGCAAGATCGAGCGGCACATAAACCGGTGTTCCGGTCAACGGCAGCGAGCGCCGGAAGATGATCTGCCGCTGGTTGCCCGGCACCAGAAACTCGATCTCTCCGCCACTGCCCTCGCCCAGCGTGGAGTTGTCCGGCCGGTACTCGAATATCGGGAAGTTCGCGCTGTCCCCTCCGGTCACCCAGACCGACCAATTAGTAACATGTGGCGCGACATCGGATGCGTAGGTGAAGTGACCACTGACGCTGCCACCGTCGTCGAGTGCGACGTCGCGGAAATTCCAGACCGCCGGCGGCGGACCGACCGCCGCTGCATCGAACGCCAGTCCGAACAGCACGAGCGCGCAGAGCGCGCGAACAATCCATGAGGCCACCGGCCACGTCTCCCGTGTGAAAGAAGTCAGCATATCAGCGAAATAAACCGGAAATAAACAGGTAAGCAGGGGCAGAGTGTACTTTCGGAAAAGTGTACTCTGCCCCTTGTTTCGACCACCCTGCCCTGCGACCTAAAGGGACAGAGGTAACCACGTCAAGATAATGGCCTCCGTCCCCTTTCTTCGTTTCCCGGTTCCAGTCACTCTTTCTCCGCTTTTTCGCGCGCTTCGATTTGCGACGGCGTCAGGCCGGCGCTCGCCAGATAGGCGCGCAGGCCCCGCACTCCGTTTTTGTCCAGGGTGCCGCCATGGTGCGGCCGGTGAAAGACTCCCTCCGCGTGGTTCAACCGCAGCCGGATGCGATTGCCGCTCAGGGTTTCGATCTCCACACCGAAATGATGCAGCAGCGATTCGATCTCGCGCCAGTGAATGTTGGCGCTGACCGGATCCTGAAAGATCGCGCGGATCAAGGCACTGTGTCGGTGGCTCATCGGGATCCCCGGATGGACTGCCGTTGGTACCAGTATGCTCCGGCATCGCAGCAAGAGTAAGGAGCGGCGGAAACAGAGTCAGAGTGGCGTTCTGCGCCTCGGGACAATTGGAAAGGCACTCTGAACCGTTTCCTGGCACGGAGTTGCCTTGGTAGGGAGTGAGCGAGAACAGGATTTAGAGTGACGTTTTCACGTCAAGCATTCAAAAGGTTTACTCCGCCCCTATTTTTTTAAATGATCGGTGGCCGCGTTCCGCACGAGACAGGACATCCCGTTACGGTGTCGCACGTCGTAACCTTGGATCGAATGAACAAAACCGGTCGCCGACGAGCGCGATTTTGTCGAACGAACACGTATTTGCTGCTCTCGCGCAGGTCGGTACCTGACTTGGAGCAGGGAAAAGCTGCTCCACTCCAGTTTTTCGGTTCCTCGCCAGCACGCGGCCGGTGGAACAGACAGGAAAAACCTCCATCACATCAGCCTTCGCCTGCTCGCGAGGAGGTGGACAGTTGGAATGGACCAGAAAAAAGCTGCGTCGCCCGAGCATTTTACCCCATGGGAGCACGCGGCTGGCCGAACGGAGCAGGGAGACCCGCATCACAGGACCTGTTGCCATTCTCGTGAGCGGGTGGTTGGTGGACCAGACAAGGGAACAGCCGCATCGCTGCGGCCTTTGGTTGGACGCGAACAGGAGCCAAGGAGTACGCAACAGGGCCCGCAAGAGCTGACGCAGCTAATTTTCGCGAAGATAACTGCCTCCGTCCCCTTTTTGCGGCCCGGCGCGAATTCGCGTCAACGCCAAGCGCAAGGAAGCATGGGTGCGGCGTAACGAACGAATCGAACCGAAAGCCGAGGTTCGCATGGACGCT
>DATIEJ010000205.1:0-10444 GCA_035455825.1 Rhodanobacteraceae bacterium
GCCAGCGCCGGCACCAGCCACGCAACCAGTAGGCAAATCTTGCGCACCATGAAACGGCTCATTCGCCGGTAGCCCCTCTCCTACCCGCACCAGCATAGCCGCGCCGGAGACATTTCGCACCATCCGCCGGCGACGACGGACGGTGCGCGTGGGCTCATCGGCAGACCGCGTTACTGGATGCCGCGCTGGCGCAGCGACTGCGGCGAGAACATGTCCGGCGTGGTCTGGAACGAGAAATCGTACATCTCGTCCTGGTTGTCCAGACCCTGCGCGAGGTAGCGTCCCGACTTCAGGTCGTAATGAATTTCGAGCGTCGACCAGAACACCGGCACTTCGTAGTAGTTCACCGACGGCGCCTCGGAATAACGCCACAGCTTCAGCTGCTCGTCGTAGTGATCGATCATGAGGATCTGCCAGCTGTCCTCGTCGAGGTAGAACGTGCGGCGCGGGTTGATGTGGCGCGCGCCGGACTTGAGGTTGGCATCGACGACATACATGCGATGCAGTTCGTAACGCAGCAGATCGGGGTTGACGAAGCCGGGCTTGATCAGGTCGTCGACCTTGGTCTGGTCGCTGTGCGCCTTGTAGTCGTTGTAGGGCACGTACATCTCGCGCTTGCCGACGAGCTTCCAGTCGTAGCGGTCCATCGCGCCGTTGAACATGTCGGTCATGTCGTTCGTGCGCAGGCCATCGGACGCGGTGCCGGGATTGTCGTAGGCGACGTTCGGCGCGCGGCGCACGCGGCGCTGGCCGGGGTTGTACACCCAGGCCTGGCGCGGCTCGGTCTTCGAATCCAGCGTCTCGTGCACGAGCAGCACCTGGCCGGCCAGGCGCGGCGGCGAGACGACGTCCTCGAAAAAGTACAAAAGGATATTGTTGATGTCCTTGAGCGTGTTGCCCGGCTTGTAGTACAGGCCCAGGCCTTCCTCGCGGAAGCGTTCGAGCACGTACTGGCCGCCCGCGGTCGGCGTCACCTGGTTGTTCCAGCGCGCGAACGACACGCCCTTGTATTTGAGCTTGTGGTTCCAGATCGCTTCCATGCCGGCCTTGGCCGGATCGGCATCGAGGATCGGGAACGGGAAGCCCTCGGCGACATTGGCGACGCCTTCGCCGTCGTCGACGAGTTCGCCGGTCGCGGCATTCTTGATCGTCATTTCGTAAGTGCGCGCCGGGAACGAGGCGCTGCGGCGGGTCGGATAGACGACCATCTTCCAGTTCGGATATTTCTCGAACATCGCGATCTGGCCGGCCGACAGTTTGTCGCCCTGTTCCTTGTAGTTCTTCGCCGTGATCTCGAGCAGCGGCTTGTCGCTGGCGAACGGATCGGGATGGTGCATGCCGACCTTGTAACCGGCCGGCGGCGTCGTGATGCCGCCCTTCCATTCGGGAATCGTGCCGTCCTTGTTGCCGGCGCGTTCGGCGCCGACCGGCGTCAGCGGCGTGCCGGTGGCGCCGAGCTTGGACGCGTCGCCCTTGGCCTGGACTCCGGCGGAAAAAACCGCGCATGCAATCAGCAGCGCGAGACCTGTTCGATGTTGGCGTGTCATTACACCCCTCCCGTTATCCGATTTGCATCGCGCACGCTGTGCAGGCGCGACCAGTTTGTGAGTTCCAGACGATACGTTGCGGCGTGCGTCAGAACGAGTACTTGACGACAAATGCGACGAAATCGCGATCGTTGATCAGGTTCAGATCACCCGCGCCCCAGTAGTCGGTGTAGCTAAGGTCGAACGTGAATTTGTTGAGGTAATTCGCCTCGGCGCCGATCGTCATCGACTTGCGACCCTCGATGAACGAGCCACCGGGTCCCGGCGTGATGCCGTTGACGTCATGGGCGAACGCGATGCGCGGCGACAGCGTGAACGCGGTGCCCCACACGCTGTTGTAGTCGGCGCGCGCGGCGAGACGATAGCCCCACGAAAACGGCGTCGGGAAACCCTTCACCTGCATCTGCGGGTTGACCAGGCTGCCGCTGAGGACATCCGGTCCGCCGCCCGTGTCGGTGCCATCGCCGTTGTAGCGCAACACCATCTGCGACGGGATATCCGCGTCGGCAAAGCCGACCTCGCCGACCAGCGCGATCTGATCCGCGTTGAACCAGTTGTTCGGCCCGAACACCTTGGTGCCGGTGAATTGCAGCTGCGTGAAATGATTGCGCGTGTAGCCGCGGATCGGCACGCCGGCCGGGAATTCGCCGAGCTGGCTGTAGAAGCGGTCTGCCGGCGCCGGAATCAGTTCGTTCAGCGGCGACAGGCCCGCGTAGAGCAGCTCGACGTCGTCGATCTGCAGCGGCAGGTTCGGCCGATAGCTCAACTCGCCCTGGAACGCGATTCCCGGAGCATCGAACGTCGTGTTGAAGCTCAGGCCGTACAGGTCGATGCCGCTGGGATATTCGACGAAATACGTAGCGCTGGTCGGACTCGTCGTCGTAACCGTGTTTTCCGCGCTGAGCAGCGGCAGGCGGCTGGAATAGTGCAGGTAGTAGAAGCCGAATTCGGTGTTGTTGAGACCCTCGGCCAGATAATGCGCGGCCACGCCCCACTGGCCGTATTCGCTCGGGTAGACATCGCGGCCGCGCTTGACCGTCTGGTCGCAGGACTCGTCGAGCAGATGCGCATACGGACCGGAACCGTTGATGTTTGCGCCCTGGAACGCCGGGTTGTCGCTCGGCGCGCCGCCGAAACAGACGTTGTAGTAATTCTGCGCGTTGTTGACCGGCTGCGGGATCAGGCCGAATGGCAGCGACGCGTACGTCGCTCCGATCACGCCGATGTCGTTGGTCGAGAAGTAGCTGCCGATCGGATCGGGATTGGTCTGCGAGAATTCGAGCAGGTAGGTCGCCTCGACCGAGAAGTTCTGGGTGAAGTTGTACGACGCCCAGATCATGTTCACCGGCAGCAGCGCCTCCTTCAACTCGGCGCCGGCCACATGCAGCTGCGAAACGTCGACCGGATTGATCGCGTTGATGCCGCCCTGGATGAACGTGCTTTCGCCCCAGCTGAGCACCTGCTTGCCGAAGCGCACCGTACCCTGCTGGTCGTTGACCGTGAACTTGGCCCAGATGAACGAGTCGAGGAAGCGGAAACGCTTGCCGACCTGGTCCTGGGTCAACGACGGCAGCTTGTCATTGCCGGCGTTTTCGAAATCATAGAAATAGCTGGCGCGGAAGAAACCGCCGAAGTTCTGGCCATAGTTGAGCGACAGTTCGCTCGTCGCCTTTACCGCATTGGAGAACACGTCGCCGTTGTCGTAGTTCAGATTGCCGTCGTCGTGGTTCGCCGAGAACGCGCCCTTCGCGGCGCGCTGCTGCGCATTCGGCAGCAGGCCGACCAACGGGTTGTAGTGCGCCTTGGCGACCAGGCCGGGATCCTGATCCTGGACGCGAAAGTCGACGCCGTAGGACAACGTCGTGTTGATGTCGCCATGCCAGCCGTCCTGTTCGCCAAAGGCGATCGCGTGCGCTTTGCCGGCAAAGCCGCCGACCAGCGCGAGTGCGAGCGCTACGGTCAGCGGGTGGCGGGTGAAGACGGCCGGAGATGTCGTGGTCTTGTTCTTTTGCATGCTCATGTCGTTTCCCCTGGTCGGATTAGTGCTTGATCACGGCCGGATTGGCTATCTGCACCGCGGTTCCGCCGGTCGCGAGGAAGCTGGCCGCTTCCGTCTGCATTTCGACCGTGGCCTGCGGCGAGGTCGAAGGATCAAGCAGCGATCCATGCGTGCCGGTGACGAAGCGCACGACTCCGCGGATGCCGGTAGCCGATTGCGTCGAGCTGGTCAGCGTGGTCAGACCCAGCGCAGCGATCAGCGGGTTGCCGCCGGACAGCGGGAAGCCGGCTACCGCGTTCGGGATGACCTGGTCGGGCAGCCAGTTGCCGTTCGCGTCGTAGCAGGTCGAGCACTTCGCCGCGCTGATGTCGCCCGGCAGCGGTGGGCTGCCGCCGACGACTTCCTGGGCGAGAATGTTCTTGTTGGCGGTCGCGAACGCGAAGTTGATCGGATCGCCCGAGTCGATGACCGTTTGCGCGGCGACGACGAACTGGCCGAATGCCGGCGTTCCCGGCAGCACGCCGGCTCCCGCCAGGCCGCCGAGAATGATCGGGCTGAACGTCGGCGAGCCGATCAGAAGCCCGACGACACCGCCGCCCGGGACGTTCAGCACGGCGTTCTGCACGTAAGTGTTCGGCGTCTGCGCGATCGCCATGAAGGTCGTGCCCTCGATGCTGCCGAGCGACTGGCCGATGTAGGCGACGCGCGCCGTGTCGAAGCCCGGCGTATGTCCGTCCAGGCTCATCGTCGCGATCGACGTGCGCAGCTCGAGCAGGTCGGCGATGCCTTCGCGCAGGTTGTCGCGCGACGTCAGCAGGCTGCTCAGATTGATGAAATACGAGCCGGATGGATCGATCTTGCCGTCCGGACCGGCCGCGCCGGTCGTGTTGTTCTGCAGATCCAGATCGAATGTGCGCTCGCCGGTGATCAGGCCGGCCGCCGGCGTGCCGGTCAGCAGCTGGTTGCGATAGAGCGGATTGGTCGGATCGGTCAGGCCGTGCAGCGGCAGGTCGATCGCGACGACGGCGAAGCCGGCCGCAGCCATCGCGCCGGCGATCGCGAACATGTCGGTGCGGTTGCGCGTGATGCCATGCTGGAAAATCACGATCGGCCAGCCGGACGCCGGCTTGGCGTGGCCCGAATTCGCGTTCGGCACGGTCATCAGCAGCGGAATGCTCGGATGCGCCGTCGCCACCGGGAACGGGTTGATGAACGTGACGTTCGTCGACGTCGGGTCGAGTCCGAGCTGGTTGAACGGCGGCACGTAGGCGCCTGGAGCGGCGTGCCAGAAGCCGGTCAGCGCGGCGGTCGGATTCTGGGCCGACGGCACTGCCAGGTAGTACGGAATGTTCAACGCGCCGACATACACATCGGCCACCGGCGGCAGCGCCGGATTGATCTGCGAAAGGTTCTTGCCGGTCGGCACGAGCGCCACGGCCGTATCCGGCACGGCGTCGATGACGCTGTTGAGAGCCTGCAGCACGACGGTCGTGGCCTGCGTCGTGGCGACCCAGGACAGCACGATGTGCCCGCGGTTGATGCCGACAGTCGCGGCCGCGGCTTCCTGCGAAACCACGAGCTGGCGCAACGGCTCGAGCGCGCACGTGGTCGACGGCGGCAGCAGCGAGATCGTCGACTTGCCGTTGACGCACACGGGCAGGACGCGCTTGGCGAGGAAGTAGGTCTGATCGGAAGTCACGTCGTTGCCGGCGGCGTCGGTGATGCTCGGGACGCGATCAGCCGGCGCCAGGCCGGTGCCGCCTTCGCCGAGCAGCACGACCATGTACGACGTGAGCTGGCGCAGCGGCGCCGTCGGCACGATCGCGATCGTCTTGCCGGTCGGATCGGTCGGCGCGAGCGCGACGACGAATTCCTGTGGCGATGCGAGCTCGCGCACGATCGACTTCACGCCGCCGCCGGGGCCCGTCAGCAGGACTTCGAACACGCGCACGGTCTGGCCGCCGACCAGGCTGCTGGCCTTCGGCGGCGCGGAGAACGTCGTCGTCCAGGGCGCCACGGTGCCGAAACCGTCGAGCGCGTTCATCGCGACGGCCGGATCGCCATAGTTGGCCGGATTGGCGACCGGAATGTTCAAGGTCAGGTCGGTCGTTCCCTGCAGCAGCAGGTTCGTCGGAAACGGTACGACGCCCCCGCTCGGATCGAATCGGGCGGTGATCAAGGCAGTCACGGGCGACCCGTCGCTGTTCAGCGACGGCGGCGGCGATAATCCGGCCAGCGCCTGACTTGCGGCACAAGTCAGGAGCAGCGAAGTCAGCCCGAGGGTGAGCGCGATACGGCTTTGCATGATGGGTTCCCCAACGAAAACGGACGGCGAAGCGTGACCCGCATCATAGGGAGTTCAAACGGTTGTTTGCAACGGAAATCGCAGGCTTTTTTGCTGCAATTTAAGTGCTGCGCCGCAGCAGGCGTGCGGGCACCGAGTGTGGTAAGTGCCGCGTTCAGCGCTGCGCTGCGGCGATCACGTCCGCGGCGACGAATGCGCGCGGCGCATAGCCGAAATCGCGCGCGGCTTCGCTGTTGTCGGCGACCAGGTCGGCGCGCACGCGGCTGACCGCGGCCGCGCTGATCGTGCCTGCGCCGCGGCCCGGGCGCAGGTGCAGTCCCGCGCGGACGATGACCTGCGCAAGCGGCAACGGCAGCACGAATTTCGGCATCGCGGCGCGCAATCGCAACAACATGCGATCGAAGCGCAGGCGCTCGCCACCGCCGAGCGCATAGATCTTGCCGTGGGCCGCGCTGCAGTCGACGACGGCGCCGACCGCGCCAGCGACATCGGCCGCATGCACCGGTTGACGCAGACCGGCGGCACCCAGCGGAATCGGCAGGACGCGCCAGCGCAGCGCAAAGCGCGCGATCGGCGTGAGGCTTCGATCAGGACCGCCGCCGTAGATCAATGTCGGGCGCAGCACCGTGCAACCGATTCCGCGTTCCGCGGCGGTGCGCAGCAGGCGTTGCTCGGACGCGCGCAAGGTCTCGGCGAGCGCGCGCTCGGCGGGGTCCGGCGAGGCTCTCTTGGTTTCCGCGCTCATCGAGCTCAGCGCAATCACGCGCCGCACGCCGCCTACCGGCGCGGTGTCGAACCAGGCCGAGAACGCATCGAGCGGGCCCAGACTCACGATGACGTCGGCCGCGGCCGGCAGCGCGTCGACCGCGCTGGACAGGTCGCCCCGGATCCACGCGGGCTGCGGACCTTCGGCTGGCGCGGGCGGCCTGCGGCTGACGGCATGGATACGTTCGCCGCGCCCGAGCAGGGCCGCCAACAGCAACCGGCCGGCCGCGCCGCTCGCGCCAAAAATAATAAATGTGGACAATGCGGCCTTCCGCGGCGGCCGGGTCAGGCGCGCGGGCGCACGCGCTCAGCCGGCCGCATCGGCATTGACGAGACGCCCGGGCAGGCCGCGTATGCGGTTGAGCAATCCCGCAGGCAATTGCCGCGGCGCGCGCGACCCGAGCACCGGCGCGGCAGCAAAGCGCCAGGCTGCCTGCGGGTTCTGCTTGATGCGCCAATAGCGCGCCATCGCGGCGTCCGCGTACTGCCGGCAAATCGTCGGATGCAGCGGCCGGCGCAGCAGGCGGAAAACCTGCGCTTCGTTGATCAGCTCGATCGTCAGGTCGACATCCAGATGCGCATCGATCGCAATCGTCGTGATCTGCGGGTGCGACTGTTTGAGCGCCTTGAGCGGCGTGACCAGTTCGCTGCGTCCGACACGCGGGGCGCAGATCATGGCGCCGGTTTCGTGCTGCTCCATGAATACCAGCGCGCGTTCGAACTCGCTCGTGAAATGGATCTTGTAATGCGGCTGCAGCACGTCGCGCAGGCGCTGCTGCGCATCGGCATCGCCGTCGATCACGACCAGCGCGACGTGGCGCTTGAGGTCCGCGGCCTCGTCGCTGCCGGGCGGCTCGCTGCCGAGCACCGGCGTCGAGCGAGCGCCGCGCGCGGCCGCGTTCGCCAATTCCCTCATCGCTGCGTTGTTCCAGGGCAGGTCGACGCAGCGGAATACCTCGACGTCGTTGACCGCATCGAGCAGCAGGCGGCCCTCGGGACGGTCGCTCAGCAAGACGCGCATGCCGCGCGGGTGCGCGCGCTTGACGGCACGCAGGACATCGATCCCGGTTGCCGGCGGCACGCGCTGGCTGCAGATCACCGTATCGACATCGTTCTTCGCGGCGAGCGCGGCGGCGGCATCGGGATCGGCGCAGACGATGACCTCGTGCTCGCGCAACAAGGCCACGAGTGCGTGCTGGATGCTGCCTTCGGCCGTAACCAGAAGGATGCGCGACGCCGGCTCGGGCGGCCTGGCCTCGTCAGCTGCCATCGGTGCCGCCGGCCGGCAGGCTGACGCTGAACGCCGAGCCATGCTTGGGCGTCGTCTTGACCTGGATCGAGCCGCCGAGTGCGGCAACGATCCGATGCGCGATCGTCAGTCCCAGCCCGGTGCCCTCGCCGCGCGGCCGGGTCGTGAAGAACGGCTCGAAGATCTTCGGCAGGATATCGTCGCTGATGCCCGAACCGGTGTCCTCGAACGCGACCTCGATGCGCTCCCCGGCCTGCTTGCCGCTGATCGTCAGCGTGCCCTCCCCCTCCATCGCGGCGGCAGCGTTGTTGATGAGAGCGAGAAACACCTGGTCCAGGTCGCCGGGCACGCTGCGCACTTTCGGCAGCGCGCCGATCTGCAGGACCACGTTGATGCGCTCCGGCAGACGCGACCGCGCCAGCGCGAGCGCGCTGTCGACGCACGCCGCGACATCGATCAGCGCCGGCACATCGATGTCGGTGCGGGAAAACTCCTTGATGCTCAGCGCGCGGCCGGACAGCTGCGCCAGGGCGCCGCGCGAATCGTCGAGCAGGACCTCGGTTTTCTTCGCCAGCGCGCTGTTCTCGAGCCTGGCGCGCGCCTCGAACAGCTTTCGGCGCGCCTCCTCGACGAACTTGACAAGCTTGTCGAGGCTCGCCTTGTCGGCGCCGAACAGAAGGTCGACCGGCTGCAGGCAATGCTGCACGGCCGCGTCGTACTGCTCCACGAGCGAGCGGTACTCCGCCAGCATCTCGCCGACGACTTCGATGTTGCCTTTTGCGAGCCCGAGCGGCGCGTTGATCTCGCGCGCCACGCCCGCGATCATCTGGCCGAGCGCGGCAAGCTTGGTGACCTGGATAGTCTGCGCATGAGCGGCCTGGAGCCGCTCGAGTTCCTGCTGCGCCTCCTCGACGGCAAAGTTCGCGGAAAGCGTCTGCCGGCGCTGGTTGGTCAACGCAATCCACAGCTGCACGATGGCGGCCAGCGCGACCAGGAGCAGCAAAAGCAACGTCCAATCCATCGGCAAATTCCTCGTCGATGCATGCGCGGTTGTCGGTACGCTCCCCCAGCGTGCCGGACAAAGATAACCTATCCGGTGGCGGTCGTGTCACCTGCCGCCAGTCAATCGGGCAAGACGCGGGCCGTGCGCCGGCATTCCGGCGGTCTGGACTGCAGGTTCTCATGTATGCTGATTGTGTCTGGCATCGCGGAGCTTCATCCATGATCGCTCGCATCTGGCGCGGTATCACGCTCAAGGACAAGGCGGACGACTACCTGGCCTACCTGCATGAAACCGGCCTGCGCGACTACGCAAAGACGGCCGGCAACCGCGGCGTCACGATCCTGCGCCGCAACCAGGGCGAGCACTGCGAGATCATGCTGATCTCGCTATGGGAATCGATGGACGCCGTGCGCGCCTTCGCCGGTGAAAACCCGGATCGCTCGGTGTACTACCCCGAGGACGAACACTTCCTGTTGCAGATGGAGCCGCTCGTGCGCCACTACGACGTGGCCGAACAGATCACGCCGGACGAAGCATCGGCGGCCGACGGCAAGCCGGCGGGCAAAAAACGCAAGTAGCGTAGTGGACGCGCCGCCCACCGCGCTGCCGCGGACGCTTATGCGGCCTTCCTGGCCTGCGACTCGGCATCGAGAGCAGCCTTCACCGAAGCGCGCTCGGCCATGCGATCCATGAATTTCGCCAGCGCCGGCCAGCGGCCCAGATCGATGCCGAATTTGTTCGACCAGCGCGTAACGACGAAAAGATACACGTCGGCGACGCTCGGATTCGGCCCGAGCAGGTAGTCGCGCTTGGCCAGCGTTGCGTCGACCAGCGCAAAGCGCTCGGCGAGTTTTTCCTTGTAGATGACCTTGGCCGCGTCCGGCATCGACGCGTTGAACAGCGACGAGAAGCTCTTGTGGATTTCGCTGCTGATGAAGTTCAGCCATTCCTGCAGGCGCGCACGCTCGAACGTGCCGTTGGCTGGGGCAAGCTTCGCATCGGGCTTGCGATCTGCCAGGTACTGCACGATCGCCGGGCCTTCGGTCAGGCGCTGTCCGTCATCGAGCTCGAGCACGGGAACGTAGCCTTTCGGATTGATCCGGAGGAAGTCGGCGCCCGTGGCGGTCTTCTTCGTCTTCTGGTCGACTTTCTCCAGAGTGAACGGCAGGCCCAGTTCGCGCAGCACGATATGCGGCGACAGCGAACAGGCGTCCGGGGAAAAATACAGTTTCATGACGATTCTCCTTGATGCGCAGGCGCCGGAACGGTGCCCGGACGAGACAAAACCCTCGTTGCATCAATTGTAGAAGTGCGGCCCCAACGACAGGTGAATCAGGCGCACGTGCACGGAACTCGCTGTCGGCCTGACCGACCGGGCTCGGCGCGGCGCGCAGGCAGGCGCGACATCCAACCCGGTCGGTGGCCCGGGTTCACGATCATTTCTTCTTCGGAATATACAAGTCGGTAATTGTACCTTCGTATACTTCCGCCGCCATGCCGACCGACTCGGACAGGGTCGGATGCGGGTGCACGGTCAGGCCGATGTCGGCCGCCTCGCAGCCCATCTCGATCGCCA
>DATIEJ010000206.1:0-11025 GCA_035455825.1 Rhodanobacteraceae bacterium
CGTTGATCCCGCCAACCTTCACCGCCACCGCGATCCGCCGCGGCCACAGGCCGCCCGGGGAATTACCGATATCCATTGACACAAGCTTGGGCCGAAAGCGCAATTTTAGCGCATTCGTGTGCTGCACGAGCCTCGGCAGACCGCCGGCCCGGCGGATTGCCACCCGGACACAAAAAACCGGCGGGACGGCAAGCCGCCCCGCCGGTTCAGTGATGGGCGATCAGGATTCCGTGTCGTCGATGCTGCAGTCGTTGGTCTTGATCCAGTCATCGAGCGCTTGGGTCAAGGTGCCGGTGACGCTCGGATCCAGGTAACCGCCGCCAATTGGCGGTACGACCAGATTCCCGATGAGCGCATCGGCTGCGGGCAGCACGCCGGCAATCGGCGTTGGATCGGACCCGGCGTCGATGCTGAGTTTCGCCGCGATGACCTGGTAAGCGAGGCTGATCAGGCCGTTGCCGCCTACTGGAGTGTGAAGAATTGCCTCCAGTTGCGTTTCGGTGTACAGCACATTGCCCAGCGTCAGGCTAGTGACCGGCCAAGCGTCCGGGTGGTTTTTCCAGTAGCCCTGCGACAACGTGCAAGTGCCGCTCTTCGTACACGGCGCAGTCGTGTCTTGCGCGGCGAGCGGGTCCGATTTGGGACTCAGGTTATAGGCAGAGCCGCCGTGGGCAAATACCCGGAAAACATAGGTGGTGCCGCAGACCAGCGGACCCTGGCAAATCGTGCTGAACCCGTTGTCGACGGTAAAGTCACCTACGGTTACCGTGACCGACTGTCCGGCTGCCAGCTTGTAGCGGCTGCCGCTTGCCTCGCCGGCGAAAGAGGCCTCGCAGCCAAACGGCAGCGTGGAAGAAAAACCATGGGCCAGATAGTCGTCCAGGGTCATCCACTGCAGCGAGAATCCGTATGGCGCGCCGTAGGGAGTACCGGCGGTTACCGTAACATCGATGGTAGTCTGGGTTTCATTGCTGAAGCTCAGCGCCGGCGTCACCAATGTGGGCTTGGCGATCACCAGCGCCGGTGAGAGCAGCGCGGCTAACGCAAATAGACAAGCGAGAATCGCTGCGCGCGGCAACGATCCAATGATCTTGGTGCTCATGAAAGATCCTCCAGAAGTCCCCGCTCTTCTCCGCCCTCGTCACCGAGGTCGGGCCCTGTTCCCAGCGCAGCGGCAGGCAGGAACCATCGCTGCGTGAGTTGTCGGGGTCCTTGGCAGATTGCCGGTGGCCGGGGTGATCCGGCTATGGCGCGCTGCATGCGGCCCCGAAGTGGGCAACCTATTCCTGCCGGGTGGCCGCGTCATGAGCGCGCGTGCCAACAACGCGTGGGACATTTGTCCTGCTTTTGCCAGGGCAACGCAGGACGTTTGTCAGCGGGCAGGACTGAAGCGATCGGGACCCGCGATGCCTAGCCTCGAACTCCCTGGTCGAGGCCATGACGCCTGGCGTAGAGGTAGAGGTCGAAGTGGCCGGTCACGTCGAGCTTGCTGTAGATCTTCGACAGATGATTGCGCAGCGTGTGTTCACTCATGCCGAGCAGATCGGCGATCACGCGATGGCGTGCGCTTGCCGCACGACCCAGTGCAACGATGATATTGCGCTCGCGCAGAGTCAGCGACGCGATCTTTGCGGAATCCGGATCGACCGGCGCATCGTCCTGCGTCAGCATTCCGAAAATCCGCCCGCTGGTGGCGCGGTCGAGCCACAACTCACCGGAATGAACCTTGCTGATCGCCTTGACGATCGTGCCGACGGAATCTTCCTGATGCAGCAACCCGCGCGCACCGCCGATCACCGCACGATCGGACAGTTGCTCGTCATGAATAGTGGCCAGCGCGATGACGCGCAGCTGCCGAAGCTTCACGAGCCTCGGAATCAGGTTCAGGGCCGGGTTGCCGAGTCCAAGTCCGACGAGCACGACGTCCGGCCGAAGCTGCCGGGCCGCCTGGAGAGCTCCGCCGGCATTGTCGATCTTGCCGACGACCTCCAATCCGCTGCCCGGCGACTCGGCAAGTTTCTCCAGCGCCCAGGCGACAAGCTGGTTGTCGTGGACCAGCAACAGCCGGATCGCGGCTGCGGATCGCACCCTCAAGCCCGAGTCCTGATTGTTCAACATGGAGGTCCCCCTGCCCGCGAACCGCATGTGCAACGGCGCGATAATACTCGCGCCGCGACTGAACGCATGTCGGACCCGTAGTCCGCCGTCGGGATAGCTAAACCACTCGTCGTATTACCGAGGCGTTTCGTTCAGGATCGAAGGCTGCCGCGGCAAGCAGCCGTCAGCTGTCGCTTGCGGCGGCCAGGGTCAGATCGTCGTTGGCCGCGGCAGCACTGGCGGCTTCTTCGCGCGCTTCAGCCGCGGCGCTGGAATCGAGGACGATCTGCAGATAGCCGCCCCGTTCGATCACGCGAAGGTGGTTGAGGATCTCCACGGTTGGCTCCGGTACGGCCGCGAATGGATCGGCGGCACGCATCAATTCGACTTCAGTTGCGGCGCGATCGAACAGGTGCGGCGCGAGTATCGTCTGCGCTGCCAAGCCGGCATCGCCGGCCAGCGGTTCGAGCAGCAAGCCGCGCATCGGCGCGCGCGGCGCGCCAGCGCTGTCGAAGCTGCGCAGCCCGACCGGGAGCGCGCGGCGGCTGAGCAATTCGATGCCGGCCTCCATCGCGTCGGGCGAATGGAATCGCAGCCAGCGGATCGAGCCAATCATCCAGTCCTGCATGTCACCGTCTTCCGCGGGCGGCGCAAGGGCGAGAAGTTCGCCGACCTTCACGCGCACGCCGTCGAGCTTGTCCCATTGCAGGCGATAGCCGCTCAGGCTTTGGTCTAGAACCTTGACCCCGGAGCGTACCAGACGCAGCGCGTCGGCCGCCGGAGACGATGTCCAGGCAGCGATGCGATCGCTTTCGCGCAGGCTGATGGCGACGCCGCGAATGCTGCGCAGGAATGCGTCAAAATCCATATTTTCGCAAAGTACATAATGCACGGCATGCAGGCCGATGACGCAGTCGAGCCGGTGCCCGGCCGGCAGGCGCGTGTGACCGCGGCCGGCGGTCCCGGCCCAGCCCTGCGCGAGCTTTTCGACCAGCGCAAGGTCGACCCGCAGCGGCTGTGCTCCCTTCGGACGCAGCATGACCGAATCTTCGCCAGGACCCAGCGTGGCGACTTCGCCCTCGACGAACCGGGACAGCGCGCTGATCTGGAATGCCCACACGCCGTCGACCGGCACCTCGCGCTCCTCGGGCAGGTAGCCGGGACCGATATCGCTTTCTACCTGCACGGCGACTGCGCCTTCCGGCGCGCGTCCCGGGCGCAGTTCGCAATACGCGGCCAGCAGGCGTGTCAGCTGATGGATTTCGCCGTTCTCGCGTTGTGTGAAGCGATACGGGTTGCTCAGCGCGTACAGCAAGGCATGCATGTAGGCGCCGCGCACACTGATCTCGACGCCTGCGTTCAGGGGATCGCCGACCGGCTTTTCGTCCAGGCGCACGGCCACGGCAAACCGGAACAGGTCGTGCAGCATCTGCCACACGCCCGGAGGCGGCGACAGGTACAGCACGTAGGCGCGATAGAGCAATTCCCCGTAGTGCTGGATTGCGCGCACCAGCGCCACCGTGACCGCCTTGCCGCGCAGAAACGGCACCGCGCCGGCAGGCGCGCAGATGTCGTGCACCAGCGCGGTGTAACCCAAGGCCATCTCGCGGTCGAAATCGCTGATCTGCTGGCCGAGCTGCTGTTTCGCCGCCGGCAGCGGAAACGTGTCGGCGTTGATCGTTCGATCCATCGAAACAATGACTTGCGTGGTCGGCCCGCGCAACGCTTCGAGCGCAGCACCGCGCTGCGTGGGGTCGAGGCGCAGCTGGTTCATTTCGCGCAGTGCATTGAGCAGGAGGCGTCCGGTCGCGGCGGGATTGGCCAACGGCAGATGGTCGATCCATTCGCGCAGCGCTTTCGACTCGGTCGCAAAAGAGCTCTTTCCGGGCGCGTGCCGCTCCGGCAACGCCTTGGCCATGCGCTGAAAAATGGCACTCATGTCCGTATCCCCCTAGCCACGTTGCGGCACCCGGTGCAGTGCTGGAGCTCCCCTGATGTGGGACCGGCGCGGAGTTTAGCGCGGCTCGCGACAGCCTGCGTGAAAATGAGATGAATCAGCGCTTTACCGCCGATCGCAGCGCGTGCGTTACGAGTTTCCTCAACAACCATTCGCGTCCCCCGCGAACCTGCGACAGCCCCAGGCGGTCGAGCAAGGCGCGTTCGGCCTTGTCGGCGCCCCGCGCAAACACAGATGAAAGCAAGAATACGGCCAGATCCGCTTTGCGCGCCGAGACTTCGCGCAGTTTCTTCAGGGCCGGCAGCAACTCCAGTTCTTCGGCGGTGAAATCCGAACCGAACGGGAACTGCGGCAAGCCGCCACGGCTGCGCAGCGCCTCGAGCGCCCGCGCCAGATACTCCGGCGTGTTGCAGCGCCAGCGTGCGGGAACGACAAAGTCCGACCGCAATTTGCCGGCCGACTTGGCGCGCGCCGCAAGCTCGTCCTGGAAGCGCGCGTCGCTGATCGACAACATCGCCAGGATGCAATCTTCGTCGGACTTGCCGCGCAGGTCGGCGATGCCGTATTCGGTCACGTACACATCGCGCAAGTGGCGCGGAATCGTCGTGTGCCCGTAGTTCCACAAGATGTTCGAACTGAGGCGGCCGCGACTCGTGCGCGTGCTGCGCAGCATGAGGACCGAGCGGCCACCATCCAAGGCGTGCGCCATCGCGACGAAGTTGTATTGGCCGCCGACGCCGCTGACGACCTGGCCGTCTTCCAGTCCATCCGAAACCGCAGCGCCGAGCGCCGTCGCCATCATGCAGATGTTGAAGAACCGGGCGTCGCGCCGCTGCAGTGCGTCGAGCGCCTCGCGGCCGCCGTACAGCTGGTTGATGTCGGAGACCCGCGTCATCGACAGGCCGTTGAAGTCGTCGCCGTCGAGATTGCGCAGCCAGGCGTAGAACTCCTTCGAGCCGAGGAAAAAAGCGCCGCGCAGATAACGGCCGTTGCGCAGGCGCCGTCCGTCCAGGGCGCGGTTCCATTCGGCGCGCGCCGTCGGCTCGCGCAGATCGAGCGGCAGCGCGCGGTCGGGAAGAATCACGCCGGCATCCGACAAGCGTGCCGCGTCCGGCACGATACCGAACCGGATCAACCGCGCCAGAGCCGGCGCATCGATCCGATCCGGCAGCACGCCGGCGGCATGCAGCGCGTCGGCGGCAGACGACGTCAGAAGTTCCGCGATCTGTCTTCCCGCCAGCGCCGTTTCCAGCGCGTGGTCGTCGTAAACATGGCGCTTGAGGATTCCGGCGCGTGCCAGATGCATGAAGCCGTCCATGACCATCTCGCTCGCGCCGTACAAGCCGCACTCGAATGGCGCGAGTGATCCAATCCCGGCCGTGGGCGTAACCTCTGCGTCGACACCATCGTTCAGGGCGCGCAGCGCGAAACGGTAGTCCTCGTTGCGCCGATGACGCAGCAGCAGCGCGTGCACCAGCGCATCGGACAGAGTTCCGATGCCGATCTGCAGCGTACCGCCGTCGCGCACGAGCGTACTGGCGTGCAAACCAAGCGCAAATTCGGCGATTTCCACCGGTTCGCGCGGCAGCGCGAACAACGCGTGGCTGCTCGCGGTATCGTCCAGGATGATGTCGAAGAATCCGGCATCGATCTCGGCATCGTTGCCGATGAAAGGCAGGTCCGGGTGCACGACGGCAACCACGAGGGGCCTGGCCATGCCGCTCGCGGCAACCTGGTCCATCAGGTCAGCCGTGATATCGGGGTTCGACGACAGGCTGTAGCGGCGCCGCCCGCCCGCGTTGCGGACCGCGACTATCTGCATGAAAACGTTGAGGCCTGCCGCATGCATGTCGCGCGCAACGTGCGTGTAGTTCAGACAGATGTAGTGGCGCTGGATCTCCGCCACGCCGAGCATCGCGCCGGACTGCAGATAGAATTCGTGCACGCGCACATTCGCCGGCAGAGTGCCGGCATGCAGCGCGGTTACGTAGGCCAGATCGGGATAGTCGCGGCCGAACTGGCGATCGAGGAACGGTTCGAGGAAGCGCCGTTCGAGGTCGGCCTTCGGCTGCGGCCGGGCCAGGGACAACGCCGTGAACAACGTCAAACGAAGTGCCGGGTCCTGCTGCGCGCGCGCATAGATTGCATTCAGCAGCACGTTCGGCTTGCCCAGTCCAAGCGGCGCGCCGACGCGCAGGTCTCCTTGCGCATGCGCAAGGATGCGTTCGACGCAGGAATCGACGGTCGTCAGAAATTCGGGCGTCCGCGTCACGATCTTCTCCAAGCTCAAAGGCGCATCGTCGCAGTCCAGGCAACCTCGCTGCGACGCAAGCGTAATCTTTGCATGCTCCGGCGCAACTCGGTTGATGGCGATCAAGCGCAGCGCGCCGAGGGACTGTTGCGGTCCTGATGCGAACCATACGGCCGGCGATGAACCGGTGTTACTTGTCGACCGGCACATTAGGTATCATCGACCTCAGGCGGGAGGACGCGCATGGCGGAGCGCTTCAAGATAGCGATAGTCGGTTCGGGCCCTGGCGGGTTGTCCGCCGCCGCGCGTGCGGCGGAGCGCGGCGAGTCGCACGTGCTGCTCGAGGCCGAAGATCACCTGTCGAACACGATCTACCGGTACCAGAAAGGCAAGTTCGTCATGGACGAGCCCGGAATCCTGCCGCTGCGCTCGCCCGTGCCGTTCAAGGCCGGTTCGCGCGAAACGATCCTCGGCGGCTGGGACGAGTCGGCCAAGAACCTCAAGATCAACGTGCGCTACAAGCACGAAGTCACCACGGTCAAGAAAACCGATGCCGGCTTCGACATCAAGTGCGCGAATGGCCAGACGGTCCAGGCCGATTTCATCGTCTTCGGCATCGGCCTGCAGGGCAACATCCGCAAACTCGGCTGCCCGGGCGAGGATCTGCCGTTCGTCCAGTACCAGCTCGACGATCCGGACGAATACGAAGGTGAAACGATCGTCGTGATCGGCGCCGGGGACGCCGCGATCGAGAATGCCGTCGCCTTGTCGAAACAGAACAACGTCGTCATCGTCAACCGCAAGGACGAGTTCGGGCGCGCGAAGAAGGGCAATGAACAGGCGATCCTGAAGGCAATCGAGGACGGCGTCATCGAGTGCTACTACAACTCGGGACCCGAGCGCGTCGATGCGCTGACCGCCGGCCGCAAGAAAGGCCGCATGATCCTGAACACCGCGACTGGCAAGGCGCAGATCCTGATCGACCGCGTGATCGCGCGCCTCGGCGCGACCGCGCCGCGCGGATTCGTCGAAGCGTGCGGCGTGACGTTCCCGAACAAGGATCCGGCCTCGGTGCCGGCGATCAGCTCGCAGTACGAGTCGAACGTCAAAGGTCTTTACATCGTCGGCGCGCTCGGCGGCTATCCGCTGATCAAGCAGGCGATGAACCAGGGTTATGAGGTCGTCGAGTACATCCTCGGCAACAAGGTCGAGCCGGCCGACGAACCGCTGCTCAAGGCAAAGTTCGTCAACATGCCGGGCTTCCGCAGCGTCGACGAGGCCCTCGAGCGCGTTCAGAAGAACGTGCGCCTGCTCTCGCACATCACGCCGCTGCAGCTGCGCGAATTCATGCTCGATTCGGAGATCCTCACGCCGAAGCAGGGCGAGCCGATCTTCCAGCGCAACGATTACACGAACACGTTCTTCAGCATCGTCGAGGGCGACGTGCAGGTGCTGCTAGACGCCGAGGGCAAGCAACGCTTCACGCTCAAGCGCGGCGAGTTCTTTGGCGAGATGAGCCTGATCTCGGGCCGCCGCCGTTCGGCGACGATCGTCGCGGGCGCGAACTGCGTGCTGATCGAAACGCCACGGCGCTCGATGAACCGCTTGATCAATTCGGTCGAAGCGGTCAAGCGCGAGATCGACGAGGTGTTCATCCTGCGCGCGATCCAGACGCGTTTCGCGCCGGAGGCCAGCCTCGAGCAGCTCGCCGATGTCGTCTCGAGCGCCAAGCTTGAGAAGTTCAAGGCCGGCGACGTGCTTTTCAACGAAGGCGAACTCGGCGACTGCCTGCACATGGTGCGAATCGGCTCGCTGACGATTTCGCGCAACATCGGAGGCAAGGAATGCGTCCTGAGCTACGTGCCGGCCGGCAACTACATCGGCGAGATGGCCCTGCTCGGCGAAACCCGGCGCTCGGCGACCGCGCGCGCGGCGATCGCGACCGAAACCGTGCGGCTCGAAGGCGAAGCATTCAAGAAGCTCGTCAATCGCATCCCGGTGCTCAAGCTGCGGCTGCAGGCCGAATACCGTCAACGTACGGCGGCCAACCTGGCGATGGCCTCGCTGCCGAGCGGCGGTGACATCATCTCGTTCCTGATCGCGCAAGGCGCCGGCGAGGCCACCGACATCCTGTTGATCGACGAATCGCTGTGCGTGCGCTGCGACAACTGCGAGAAAGCCTGCGCCGAAACGCACGGCGGCACCTCCCGACTGGATCGCGAAGCCGGTCCGACGTTCGCCAGCGTGCACGTGCCGACCTCGTGCCGGCATTGCGAGCATCCGCACTGCATGAAGGACTGTCCGCCCGACGCGATCCACCGCGCGCCGAACGGCGAAGTGTTCATTGCCGACAACTGCATCGGCTGCGGCAACTGCGAGCGCAATTGTCCGTACGGCGTGATCCACATGGCGGCGAAACCGCCGAAAAAACCCGGCCTGCTGCAGTGGCTGATGTTCGGCCGCGGCCCCGGCCCCGGGGAGGCGCCCTACGACAAGAAGAACAAACCAACGAGCGGGAAAAAAGCGGTCAAGTGCGACATGTGCAAGGACCAGGCAGGCGGACCCGCCTGCGTCCGTTCCTGCCCGACCGGCGCCGCGATCCGCATCAGCCCAGAGGAATTTCCTGCGTATGTTCAGTCGAGGATATAGCCGCGAGCGAGTGCTGAGGGCTGAGGGCCGAGGGCCGAAAAGCAAGGGGCGGCGCATGGTCGACAGTCTTTCGCAAACAGCTGCCCCCTTCCGGCTGCCGCCACCTTCCCCCGCGCTTCGCGCAAGGGAAGGATTTCAACCTCCAAGGCTTTCTCTCGGAATGCACATCCTCCCTTCCCCTGCGAAGCGGGGGAAGGTGCCCGGAGGGCGGATGGGGGCGCTTTTGCTTGTCGGCCTTCAGCCCTCAGCCCTCAGCCCTGCTCTCAAACGATGAGCTCCCACGACACCATCCTGACGTACGGCAAGTCGCGCTACCTCTGGGTCAGCCTTGTGCTGATGGGTGGCTCGCTGGCGGCGTACATCTGGCACGATCCCGGTGGTCCGCCGAACGGCGGCACCTGGCTGGGCTATACGCTCGGCACGATCGCCGCGTTGCTGATCGTCTGGCTGATGCTGTTCGGAATTCGCAAGCGCAATTACCTGACCAGCCCGGGCACGTTGCGCGGCTGGCTTTCGGCCCACGTCTATCTCGGCACGTCGCTGATCTTCGTCGTGCTGCTGCACACCGGGTTCGACATCCACTGGAACCTGCACACGTTCACGTTCGTGCTGATGCTGATCGTGATCTTCTCCGGCTTCTTCGGCATGTACGTCTACCTGCGCTACCCGACGCTGATGACGCGCAACCGCGAAAGCGCAACGCGAAGCGCGATGCTCGACGAGATCGCCGACATCGACCAGAACGCGCTGGCGCTCGCCGATGGCATCGACCCGAAGATCCATGCGATCGTGCTTCGTTCGATCGAGAACACGCGCCTGGGCGGCAGTGTCTGGACGCAACTGCGCGCGCAGGACGGCTCCGACCTCGCGCTGACATCCCTGCACGCGTCGGTCGAAGAACGCGAGAAACGCAGCGAAGCACCGGCCGGCGAGCAGCCGACGATGTTCGCGATGGTCGATTTTCTCGCCGGCCGCGCCGTCGACAAGCAAAGCGAAGCGCTGCGCAAGCTGATCGACATGATCTCACGCAAGAAACGCCTGGCAACGCGCGTCGCGCGCGACATCCAGTATCAGGCGATGATGGAAATCTGGCTGTATTTCCATGTGCCGATTTCGTTTGCGCTGCTGGCGGCGCTGATTGGGCACATTGTTTCGTCGTTCTTTTACTGGTGACCACAGAAGTGACGACTATTGCGCCTTTGTCACCATGCTCGTCATTCCGGCACAAGCCGGAATCCAGCTCCTTGCGTTTACAAACCTGGCGTACGCGCGAAAGGTGCGAGCCGTTGCTTCTGCGGCAGGATGCCGCCCAAACGGGGCCCCCTGTGGCGCGGCGAGGGGGTGGAGGAAAAGCCCGAAGGGTGGCGCGCACGATGCGCGCCAGTTCGTTGCGCGCACATGGATGTGCGCTCAACGAACCCCGTAACCCCCTCGCGAAGTCGGAGGGCAGGATGCCCGGAGACCGCGCCACCGGGGGTGTGCTTTCTTTGGTTACTTTCTTTGCACAAGCAAAGAAAGTGACCCGCTCGCCCTCAGGGCGCGTGGACGCTCTGCACTTCGAGCGAACTACGGGAGCAAGGAGCTGGATTCCGGCTTTCGCCGGAATGACGAGCAAGAAGATAGTGCGACACCATCCCCACCCAACCCTCCCCTTGAAGGGGAGGGCTAAGGCAGCCAGCCATCGCCGCACGCGGAGCGCACCATGAGATGGCTGATCAGGCGGGTGCTGAAAAAAGGCAAAGGCACCGTCAGCTATGAGGAGGACGTCCATTACGGCGACGTCCTGACGATCGGCCGTGCTGCCGATCAGGCGATTTTCCTGCCGGACCTGCGCTCGGCGCTGAATCATGCGCGCGTAACCTTGCTGTCGAACGGTCAGTACAAGGTGGAGTCGCTGATACTCGCCGGCATTCGCGTCAACGGCGAGATCGTCTACACAACGGTCGCGGACGCGAACGCAGTCATCGAAATCGGCAATACGCGCCTGACCTTGTTGCCGCCGCCGCAGGATTTCGACGGCGGCGTCGAGATCGGCACGCTCGACAAGGGCGAACAGAAGGCCGAGAAGGAG
>DATIEJ010000207.1:0-5885 GCA_035455825.1 Rhodanobacteraceae bacterium
GGCGGCGGGCGGCGGTGTTGCTGCGACAACAGTGGCGGTGGCTGGTGCCGGCTGTACGGTCGCCTGAGCCTGCCCGGCCTGCATCTGCCTCACGGCCGCCTGCAATGCGGCGACTTCGGCGCGCAGCGCGTCGATCTCGGATTTCAGCGCGGCCTCATCGGCGCGCGCTGCCGGAGACAACGCCATGCCGAGCGCCAGTGCCAGCGTTGCGCGAACGAAGTGGCTGTGTTGCATTGTGTTTTTCTCCATTTAAGTAATCCGATCGGGGCAATGCGGGATCGCGGGCCGGATTGGCCAGGCCGGTCGCTGCGTCGTAACCGTCGGCAAGCTTGCACGCCCCCTAATGTGCAAATGGCAAAGCTAACCTAATTGAGAGCGATTCTCATTTACGTTTATATTTTTGTCAATGCCGGCCCCGACGAACAGCAAGACTCACGTAAACATCAGCAGGTTGTTCGCCGACTTGCCTGAGACGGCGTCAGGGCGTTGGCGTCAGTCCCAGCGGTCGTCGCGCGTGAAAATGACGCCGTCTTCGACCTTCACCGGAAACACCGCGGTCGGTTCGTAGGCCGGCGGACAACGAGCCGCGCCGGTGCGCAGGTCGAAGCGGGCGCCGTGGCGCGCGCATTCGATCTCGTAGCCGTGAAGTTCGCCGCCGGCCAGCTCGCCGCCGTCATGCGTGCAGACGTCTTCGATCGCGTACAACTCACCATCAATGTTGAACACCGCGATCGCGACGTCGCCGTCCCAGACGATTTTGAATTCGCCGGGCAGCAATTCGGATCGCGTGCAGACGCGAATCCAGTTGCTCATGGGCGTGAGACGTGCGGCGAGATACGCAAAAAGTGCGACTTGAGACGTGAGAATGGCTGTCGCGAGGCGAATGCACGCGGCTGGACACTCGGCGAGCGCGCCGCGTTGCTCTGTAACGCTTCTGCTCTCACCTCTCTGGTCTCCCGTCTCACAGCAGATCCTTCACCAGCAACTCGAACCTCAGATCGCTGCGCTTGGGAATGCCAAACCGCTCGTCGCCATACGGAAACGGTTTGTAATGGCCGCTGCGGCGATATCCGCGCCGTTCGTACCAGGCGATCAATTCGTCGCGCACGGAGATCACGGTCATTTCCATTGTTGTACATTTCCACTCCGCGCGCGCCAGTCGTTCGGCCTCCGCCAGCATGCGCTTGCCGACGCCGGCCGCCTGCATCGTCGGCTTGACCGAGAACATGCCGAAATAACAGCTGCCGCCCTGTTTCTCGAGGTGGCAGCAGGCAAGCAACTCGCCATTCGCCTCGGCCAGCAGCACGCGGCTGCCGCGCCGCACGACGATCTCGGCGACACCGACGACATCGATGCGCTGGCCGTCCAGCAGATCCGCCTCGGTCGTCCACCCGGCGCGGCTGGAATCGCCGCGGTAGGCTGATTCGACCAGAGCGACAATCGCCGCGACGTCCGCCACTCGGGCATCGCGAAAAACCAGCGCCGTCGCATCTGCTGCCGTATCCATCACTCGATTCCCTCGGTCGTGGCCGAACGCAGGCCCGCGAGCGCAGCGCGCAGCGTCGCGAACGGCAACAACGCGCATTTCTGCCGCACCGGATGGTTGGCAAGCTCACGCATGGCATTGAGTCCGCCGAGTCGGTCATCGCCGGCGACCTTGCCGCCTACGAGTGCAATAAAGACCTGTTGGAGCCCCGCGAGTTCACGATCCGATCGATCGATGGCGAGTTCGCTGAGCATCGATGCGGCCGCCCTGGCGATTGCGCACGCGTCGCCGCTGAAACGCATCTCGGCGACCCGGCCGTCTTCGCAGCGCAGTTCCATGCGCAACGTGTCGCCGCACAGCGGATTGGCGCCGTCGGCCACGTGCGTGGGCGACGCCAGCACGCCGAAGTTGCGCGGCGCGCGGCAGTGATCAAGGACCGCCTGGGTGTAGAGATTGCTCGAGGGCATGGCAATCATTGTACGCAGCGCCGGCGCGATCGCCAGCGAAAACCCATGCCTATCCGAGCAATTTGCGCACGCGTCCGATCGCGGCAACGAAACGATCGACTTCGTCGCGGGTGTTGTAGAACGCCAGAGAAGCGCGCGCAGTCGCCGGCACGCCGAAGAATTGCATCAGCGGATGCGCGCAGTGATGGCCTGAGCGCACGGCGATGCCCTCGTGGTCGAGCAGTGTCGCCAGGTCATGCGCGTGGATACCATCGATCAGGAACGACAATACCGCGGCCTTGTGCGGAGCTTCGCCGAACAGGCGCAATCCCGGCACGGATTTCAGCGCGGTCGTCGCATAGACCAGCAGGTCGCGCTCGTACGCGGCGATGCGGTCGCGACCAATGGCCTCGACATAGTCCAGTGCCGCGCCAAGACCGATGAAGCCGGCGATGTTCGGCGTCCCGGCCTCGAACTTGTGCGGCGGATCGGCAAACGTCGTCTTGTCGAAGCTCACCGTCTTGATCATCTCGCCGCCGCCGAAAAACGGTGGCATCGCCTCGAGCCATTCGCGCCGGGCCCACAGCATGCCGGTTCCGGTCGGACCGAACAGTTTGTGGCCGGTCAGCGCATAGAAGTCACAGCCAAGCGCCTGCACGTCGATCGGCACGTGCGGAGCGGCCTGCGAGCCGTCGACGAGCAACGGAATGCCGCGCGCGCGGCAAGCCTTGGCCAGGTCGCGCACGGGATTTACCGTGCCGAGCACATTCGATACATGCACGATGGCCGCGAGCTTGACCGACGGCGTCAGCATTTCGATGAAGCGAGCGGCAATCAACTCGCCCGACGGCATGATCGGAGCGACCTTGAGGCGCGCGCCCGTGCGCTCGCACACGAGCTGCCACGGGACGATGTTGGCGTGATGCTCCATCGTCGTGACCAGGATCTCGTCGCCGGGCTTGAGCCGCGGCATCGCGAAACTGTAGGCGACCGTGTTGATTGCCTGCGTCGTGCCGCTGGTCAGCACGATCTCGTCGCGCGACGGCGCGTTGATGAAGCGCGCGAGCTTGTCGCGCGTCGCCTCATAGGCGCTGGTGGCTTCCTCGCCGAGCGTGTGCACGGCGCGCGAGACGTTTGCATTGAATTCGCGATAGTAGCGATCGACCGCGTCGATCACGGCCCGCGGCTTCTGTGCCGTGTTGGCGTTGTCGAAATAAATCAGCGGCTTGTCGTGGACACGGCGCGCAAGCAGCGGAAAGTCCGCGCGATAGCGCAGCGGATCGAACCTTTCGGGCTTGGGCTTTTCAGACGGAACCGCGTTCATCCTGTGACCTCATCCCGATGTGAAAACGGCAGGCGCTCGCCCAGCAGCGCGTCGATTCGCCCGCGCAAGCCGACGTCGGCAATGCCCGCGAAGGCCTCGCGGCAGAAGCCCGCAATCAGCAAGCTGCGCGCCGTGGCCGCCGGCAGGCCGCGCGAGCGCAGATAGAACAACGCCGTCTCGTCGAGTTGACCGACCGTGGCGCCATGCGCCGCCTTGACCTCGTCGGCGTAAATCTCGAGCACCGGCTGCGTGTCGATTTCCGCGTGCGCGGAGAGCAGCAGGTTCTTGTTCGACAGACGCGCATCGGCGCCGTCGGCGCCCGGCGCAACCGTGATCGCACCGTGAAACACACCGCGCGCGCGCTGGTCCGCGACGCCGCGCCAGAGGACGTCGCAGGCGGTGTCGCGCGCCGCGTGGCGAATCATCAGGTGGGTATCGGCATGCTGCCGGCCGCTGAGAACGAACACGCCGCGCGACTCGAAACGCGCGCGCTGGCCATCCAGTTCGATGTTCAAATCGGCGCGCTGCAGGCGCCCCCCGAAAATCGCGTCGGTGAAGCAGCAGTCCGAGTCCTGCGCAACGGTCGTGTCCACGCGGCGATAATGCGAAACCGAATCGGGCAGGTCGCTCAGCGTCGTCAGCTGCAGCCCGGCGCCGACCGAGATTGCGATGCGCGAGTGCAGAGCGCCGAGCACGTCGGCGCCTGCTGCACCGACATGCTGCACGATGACGCTCGCCTGGCCGGCCAGCACGTCGATGTTCGCGGCGGCCTGCCAGCGAGCCGGAGCGGCGCCGGGAACGCTTGCGTAGACCACGTGCAATGGCTCGACGCAGTCGGCGGCCAGCGTCAGCGACAAGCATTGCCGATCGTGCGCCACGGTCACGCTGCCGGCAATTGCCGCCGCATCGGAATGGGTTTCGGAGTAGACGCCATTGACGAACACCAGGCGCCGGCCGCGGGTCTGCGGCCAGTCGAAACGCGCGACCAGCGGCGCATCGAGCGCTGCCTGCGCGTCCGCCCCGGTGAATTCCTGCTGCGCCAACGCTCGCAATGCCGTCTTGCTGTAGCGCCACGATTCGTCGCGCTCGCGCGCGTCGCCGACGCCGAATTCATCGAGCAGCGAGGCGCTCATGTCACGCGGCTCCAGCGAGCCTGCGCTCGGCGATCCACGCGTAGCCGTGTTCCTCGAGCTTGAGGGCCAGCGACTTGTCGCCGCTCTCGACGATGCGCCCGTCGACCAGCACGTGAACGAAGTCCGGCACGATGTAGTCGAGCAGCCGCTGGTAATGCGTGATGACGACGAATGCGCGTTGCGGACTGCGCATCGCGTTGACGCCATCGGCAACCATCTTCATCGCGTCGATATCGAGGCCCGAGTCGGTCTCGTCGAGAATCGCAAGCTTCGGCTCGAGCAACGCCATCTGGAAGATCTCGTTGCGTTTCTTCTCGCCGCCCGAGAATCCGGCGTTGACCGCGCGGTTCATCAAGTCATCGGAGATGTGCAGCACGCGCAATTTTTCGCGCACGAGCTTGAGGAACTGCATCGAGTCGAGTTCCGGCTCGCCGCGATACTTGCGCTGCGCATTCATCGCGGCCTTGAGGAAATAGGTGTTGTTGACGCCGGGAATCTCGACCGGGTACTGGAACGCGAGAAATACGCCCTCGGCGGCACGCTGCTCGGGCTCGAGTTCGAGCAGATTCCTGCCGTTGTACGTTACCGATCCTTGCGTTATCTCGTACCCCTCGCGCCCTGAAAGCACGTTTCCCAATGTGGACTTTCCGGCGCCGTTCGGCCCCATGATCGCGTGCACTTCGCCCGCAGCCACGTCGAGCGTTAGGCCCTTGAGGATTTCCTTGCCCGCGACGCGGACGTGGAGATTGTCGATCTTCAACATTTCATGATTCCGTAGGGTGGGCCTTGGCCCACCATTTTTTTGTCACAACAAAGGCGGTGGGCCAAGCCCAGCCTACCCGACCGCCCCTTCGAGCGAGACTTCCAGCAGCTTCTTCGCCTCGACCGCAAACTCCATCGGCAACTCGCGGAACACCTGCTTGCAGAAGCCGTCGACGATCATCGACACGGCGTCTTCCTCGGCGATGCCGCGAGCGCGGCAGTAGAACAACTGGTCGTCGGAGATCTTCGACGTCGTCGCCTCGTGCTCGACGATCGCGCCGGGATGCTTGACCTCGATGTACGGGAACGTGTGGGCGCCGCACTTCTTGCCGATCAGCAGCGAATCGCACTGCGTGTAGTTGCGCGCGCCGTCGGCGCCCTTCTCGATCTTGACCAGCCCGCGATAGGTGTTCTGCCCGCGGCCGGCCGAGATGCCCTTCGAAATGATCTTGCTCTTGGTGTTGCGGCCGATATGGATCATCTTCGTGCCGGTATCGGCCTGCTGGCGATGATGGGTCAGCGCGACCGAATTGAATTCGCCAGTCGAGTCGTCGCCGCGCAAAATGCAACTCGGATATTTCCACGTGATCGCCGAGCCGGTCTCGACCTGGGTCCAGGAAATCTTGCTGCGCGCGCCGCGGCAGTCGCCACGCTTCGTGACGAAGTTGAAGATCCCGCCGACGCCGTTCTCGTCGCCCGGATACCAGTTCTGCACGGTCGAATACTTGATGCTG
>DATIEJ010000208.1:0-16184 GCA_035455825.1 Rhodanobacteraceae bacterium
CACCGAATTCCTGTTCCTGCAGCGGCGCGAAGTGCCGGACGAGGAGGAACAGTTCATCGCCTACCGCGATGTCGTGCTCGGCATGGGCGGCATGCCGGTGACGATCCGAACGCTCGATCTCGGCGCGGACAAGGCCGACAATACCGGCGTAGCGCTCGGCAAGGAGCCCAACCCGGCCCTCGGCGTGCGCGGCGTGCGCCTGTCGATGCTGCATCCGGAGCTGTTCAAGACGCAGCTGCGCGCGATCCTGCGCGCCGCGAGCTTCGGCCGCGTGCGCATCCTCGTGCCGATGGTGACGACTCCCGAGGAAGTCGTGGCGACGCGCGAACTGATCAACGAGTGTGCCCGGCAGTTGCGTTCCGGCGGTCACGAAATCAGCGATCACTACGAATTCGGCGCGATGATCGAGGTGCCGGCAGCGGCAATCGCGCTGCCATCGCTGATCCGCCACCTCGACTTCATCGCGATCGGCACGAACGACCTGACCCAGTACACGCTGGCCGTCGATCGCGGCAACGATTCGCTGAGTGCGTTGTACGATCCGCTGCACCCGGCGGTGCTCAAGCTGCTGTCGCAGATCATTGCCACCGCGCATCGCGCGCGCAAGCAGGTCACGTTGTGCGGTGAAATGGCCGGCGAGATGCGCTATTCGGCGCTGCTGCTGGCGCTCGGCCTGACCAGCTTCAGCATGCATCCCAGTTCGATGCTCGAAGTGCGCCATGCGATCGCCGGTTGCGACCGCGCGAAACTCCGCAAGCAATGCGCTTCGCTGCTGCGCGCACAGACGCGCGCCGGCATCGAGCGCGCGCTCAAGCGCATGCAGGCGCCCTGACCGACGACACGCCAACTCTGTCAAGCCGCTGAGCATGCTCAACCCGCGATTGCACGACCAGGCCGATGAACTCGCAACTCGCTTCGGCAAGCGCGAGCCGTTTCGCCACGTCGTCATCGACGATTTCTTCGCACCAGCGTATTGCGCGCAACTGCTCGCGCAGTTTCCAGCATTCGAGCGCGGCAACGCGCGCAGCGAGGACGGCTCCCTGGGCAACAAGTCGACCGTGGAGAAGATTCGCGGACTGGGGCCGGCGTTCGGCGCACTCGACGATCTGGTCAAAAGCGGTGAATTCCTCGCGCTGATCGGCCGCGTCACTGGAATACCGGATCTGCTCTACGATCCCTGGTATTTCGGTGGCGGCACGCATGAGAACCGCAACGGCCAGGATCTCGACGCGCACGTCGATTTCAACCGTCACCCGGTCGAGAAGTGGCATCGGCGTCTGAACCTGATCGTCTACCTGAATCACGAGTGGAGCGACGCCTGGGGAGGCTCCCTCGAGTTGCACTCCGATCCGCGCGCGCCGGATGACCGGATTACGACCATCACACCGTTGTACAACCGCGCCGTGATCTTCGAGACCACGGAATGGAGCTGGCACGCATTTCCGCGCATCGACTTGCCGGCGGACAAGCAAGGCCTCACGCGAAAGTCGATTGCTCTGTACTTTTATACAACGGAGCGCCCGGCCGACGAACTGGCCGGCACGCATTCGACGATCTACGTCGACCGGCCATTGCCGCAACGCTTCCAGGCCGGCCTCACGCTCAGTTCGGCGGATGTCGAGGAACTGCGCCTCCTGCTGGCGCGGCGCGATCAGCACAACCAGCGGCTCTACCGGGACGTGACGTCGCTGACCGAGCGGCTCGACCAGGCGCAGACGGCGCTGCAGAGGGGGCTGTTGGCCCGCCTGGGCTATCTGGCACGCCGAATACTCGCGCGCCTGAAGGCATGAGGGTGTCAGCCGATCCGATCGGCGGTGCCGGAAAATCGGCTGGCCACGTCGCGCGGCACTTGGCGGCGAGTCCCGATTGGCGCGGGCCGTGGACCCTGCCCTTGCTCATGTCACGCTTGTACGCGCTGTGCTTTCTCGCCTGCGCGGCGATCTATGCGCTCACGACCTTGTGTGCGATCGTCAACTTCAGCTGGCGCCAGCCGATGTTCGACCAATGGCGCATGTACGAAACGTTTCTCGGACTGCCGTTTCCGCAGAATGTCCTGCAACTGGAAAACGGGCATCGACCGATCATCCCCAACCTTTTCCGGGTCGCGGAAATTCGCTGGCTCGGCGCCAATCAGCTCCTGCAGATCAGCATCGGCACGATCTGCGCGTTCCTGACCTGGCTCGCGATAGCGTCTACTGCGTGGAACACGCGCACGTTGCCGTTGATCGCCCGCGCGATCGGCGTCATGTTGGCGACGCTCGGCCTTTTCTGGCTGGCCAATGCGCGCATCCTGCTGCATGGCAACGAGTCGCTGCACGTCTATCTGCTGACGCTGGCAGTCGTCGGCGCGGCCCTGTGCACGTTCGAGGCGAAGCGCCGGGATTCCCTGGGCTGGCTCTGCGCCGGCACGGGCGCCTGCGCGATCGCAATGTTTTGTTTCGGCCCTGGCGTCGCCAGTTTTCCGGCCGTCGTGCTGCTCGGTCTTGCGCTGCGCCTGCCGTGGCGGTGGCTGCTGCTGCCGATCGGCGTACTGGCGGCGTGCCTGCTGGTATACGTTCTCGTTCTGCCCGGAAGCCAGGGCGTGCGCGAAATGGTGGGCCTGCGGCCGATCGAGAGCGCGCGCGTTATTGCCCGCTGGCTATCGTCTCCCTGGATCAACGGCTGGCTTGGTTTTTCCGATCCGCCAGTGGCCCCGTGGATGGCCGAGCAGACCGGAACCGCAGCGCTGTGGCTTCGCGCGAGTGCGAATCGCTTCGTGGCTTTCACCGGGCACGACTGGCACGAGTGGAGCACCGTGATCGGGCTCGCCGGAATAGCCGGCTTCGGTGTCCGCTGCACCGTGGCCCTGGCGCGGCGCAATTGTTCCGACCGACTCGAAGCCCTGCTGCTGGGCATCGGTCTGTTTGCGCTGGCGACCGCGGTCGTGATCGGCATCGGACGCGTCGACTATCTGCAGCAGTTCCCGAACGAAACCTATTCCGACCGCTATCTCGTCTGGCCGAGCCTGTTCTGGATGAGCCTGCTGATGCTGCTCGTGCGCGACGCGGCACTCCTGCCGGGGCGCGGGGCGCGAACCGTTGCCTATATTTTTTGCACCATCCTGCCGGTCATGTTGCTGGCGACGCATTCACTTGGGGCCGGCTGGGGCGCAACCGTGTACCGGATTGCGCAGCAAACCAGCGCGCAACTGCGGTCCGGCATCTACGACAAAACGCATTTTCCTGCGGAGTCGCGCGGAGCGGAAATCGAACGGCGCGAGATCGACCTGTTGCGCAGCGAGCGAATCGGCATGTTCGCGGAGCCGGCGTGGCAGCGGCTCGGCACGCACTGGTCCGGCTCGCTGCAGGCCGCCGAAGACACCGCCGTCGAGGTGCATTGGCTGCCTTCCATCGCGGCCGCGAACGCGACGCGGCCGTCGGCGCACATCGAAGGTTGGGTCACACGGGGCATCGGCGGCCTGCGCCAGCGTGGGCAACTCGTTGTTTTGTCCGATGACCGGATCGTCGCAGGTTTTGCCGAATTCAGCTTCGTCCGGCCGAACGCGCGATCGCTGCTGCTGGATGTCCCGTTGAAGCGCGGCTTCGACGGCTACATTCGCGACTATGACAGCAAGACAAAGTATACTTTGGCTGTCGTCGACTTCGACGCCAATCGCGCGTTCGCCCTGACGATACTTCCCGCGCCGGATGCGACGAAGGACCCATGACCATCTGTAACGTTGCGCAACGAACGACAGCGCCGCCATCGCGCGCCGACGTCGGCAACGGGTCACTCGCTTCGCTTGCGGAAAACGAATACGTAGTTGAGCACGAAGCCGACCGCCACGAACGCGCAGCAGGCGCCGATCTGGGCGAGATACGGATTGACCCCGAGCCCGAGCAAAGCCTGCAGGACCAGGAGGTTGACCCCAAAGGCGACGAGGAACGCCGGAATGAAGCGCAAGCCGTCGTCGACGACGGCGCCGCGGGAACGAAACACCCAGTGGCGTGACTGCAGGAACGAGGTGACGAAACCGACGCAGTAGCCGAGCAGGTTGCTCACGGTCGGCCCGAGGCCGCCGGCCATGCAGGCGAAGATGACCGCGTAGCCGACCAGAGTATTGACCAGCCCGGCCAGGGAGTACTTTGCCAGCAGCACGCCCAGTCGCATCGCGCTATCCGCGCTTCCGCGTTTCGAAAATCGCCCGCCCCGCTGCAAGGGCTGCAGTCCGGCGCTCGATCGTACGCGTGGCGCAAGGCGGCAGGCCTGTCACCGGCATCCGAACTCCACGCAATATTGTGCGCCGAGCGGCAACCAGCCGAGCCAGCGCTCGACCGGCCGAAATATCTTCAACGGTTTGGGGAAGAATAGCGTGAACGTTGCGGCCTTGACCTTTAGTCCGGCCGAATTCCCGAGATCGACCAACTCGGGCCGCGGGATCATCTTCGCATCGGTATCGAACGGACAACGTTCGAAAACGTGGCGCGTGACGGGGTTCCAGGGATTGTGTTCGAAAATGAAGATGCTGCCGCCGGGCGTGAGTGTCTCCCCGCACCGCCGCAGCCACGTGGAAACCTCGTCGCGCGGAACGTGGTGGAAGACGTTGGCACCGAGCACAAGGTCGTAGCGACGCTGGCTGACCACTTTCCAGTCGTCGGTTACCTGCGCCGTGGGAACGCGTTCCGCGGCAAGCCGGATCGATTCGGCCGAAGGATCGTAGCCGGCAACGACCGCCTGGGGAAATGCCGCAACGAGATAGGCGAGACTGCGGCCGGCACCGCAGCCGAAATCCAGGACACTGGCGACTGCCCGCTGCTTCGTCGCACGCGCCAGAAAATCAATCTTGTACTGGGCAAAGTATTGGTCTTCGTCCAGGCCCGCGGGCAGGGCTGCCTTCAGCGTCTGGTCGTAGGTGTCGGCAAACCGGTCGAACTCATTCGCCATTCACCACCCCCGCCTCCGCGCGCGCCCAACCGATCTTCTCGCGAATGGCAAATTGAGGCTTGTGATTGATCTTCAGGTACGCCCTTCCAAGATATTCCCCGATGACGCCGAGGCAGAGCAGCTGCAACCCGCCGACGAACAGCATGGTCATGACCAGCGAGGTCCATCCTGCCGGGGTTTCCGGGTGCAGCAATTTCTGCACGACGAGGCCGATGATCAGGATCGCGCTGACGGCCGCGAGGACCATTCCGGTGAACGATGCGATGCGCAGCGGAATAATCGAAAAGCTCGTCGCCATCTTCAGCCACAGCGACAGCGATCGCCTCAGGTTGTAGTTGCCCTTGCCTTCATGGCGTGCCTGATGCTCGATCGGCACGCTCGTGATGTGATTCGTGACATCCAGGATCAGTCCATCGACGTAGGCATACGGACCATCGTAACGTATGACTTCCTGCACGACCCTGCGATGCAGGGCCTTGAATGACGACAGGTACAGGCCGCGCGGCTTGCGCAGGAGGAACGTAGCCACGCGGTCGTTGAACCAGCTGCCCAGGCGCTTCCAGAATACGTGCTGGCGGTTGACATAACGCGTGTAGCACACGTCGTACCCGTCGCGCACGGCGTTCACGAGAGACATGATCGTCTGCGGCGGATGCTGCAGGTCATCGTCCATGATCACGACGACGTCGCCTTGCGTCTGGTTGAGACCCGCCATCGTCGCGTTGTGCTGGCCAAAATTCCTCGAAAGACAGATTCCCTTCACGAAGCGATGTCGCGCAGTCAGCGACTGGATGACCTGCCAGCTCCCATCAGGGCTCGCGTCGTTGACGAGAACGAGTTCGAAGCGACCGGCCAGGCCTGCCGCGTCCATCGCCTTGGACACCTGCTCGGCCAGATGCGGCAGGATGTTCTCGCTGCGGTATACCGGAACGACGATGGAAATTTCAGGTCGCAATTGAGTCATTGTCGCCGTAGTACTTCCTGATGACGCGGACCAGGTAATCTTCCGCGAACGACAGACCGCACCGGTGCGAGGCCGCCTGGATGCGATCGGTGTCGATTGTGTACCCTTTGCCGCGCTCGATTATATCGAAAACGGCTTTGTGCCCGACCACCTGCTCGATCGACCGGACGATGTCGGGAACCGCGTAGCTGCGCGGGTTCGCGACATTGATGATTTCGCCGCAGGCATTTTCCGTCACGACGAGGTCGGTAACGATGGCCGCGACATCATCGACGTCGATGATGTTGCGGGTCGCGCCGCTCCATATCGAGAAGCGCTCGGAGCGGACGATCCTGGCGTAAAAGTAATTCAGCAGCGTGTGCGGGTTCGGCGTGTTTCCCGCCAACTGCGGCAAGCGCAGCACGAGGTGACGCGCGCGCTGCGCGACCAGGCGTTCCATCGTCAGCTTGTGGCGCACGTAGGAACTTTCGCGCGCAGCCGGGTCGGCGATGCTGCAGGTGCTGAAGTATAGAAATACATTGTCGGCGGGCGTAACGGCGAGCGCCCCGGCCAGCCGTTCGCGCTCACGCTCGAATTCCCGGGAGTCCTCGCACGACGAGTTCGAGACGCCCGCGGCGTAGACGCAGGCGCCGGCAAGGCTGGCCAGATGAGGAACAAAAGCTCGCGCAATCAAACCCGTACCGATTATCATGACATTCGCGTCTTCCGCGGGGGCTGCTGGGAAGCGACACCATAGCCGCGTTCAGGCATTTTCGGTAGCGTGAGGAAGGATCCACGGGCATGCACAGTGCGGAAGTCGGCTTTTTCGGGTCCAGACGTCCGAAAGGATTCGCGTCGAACCTGCTTGCCGCGGTATTTCTGGCCTGCGCGCTGCTGTACGCCCTGTCCACCTTCTGCGCGATCATGAATTTCGGCTTGCACCAGCCGATGTTCGACCAGTACAAGGAGTACGGCAATTATCTGACCCGGCCGTTCCTCGACTCGGTGATCATGATCGAAAACGGTCATCGCCCGGTCATTCCTGCGCTGATCGCGAACATCGAAATCCTCTGGTTCCGCGCCGATCAAGCGCTGCAGCTCGCGATCGGAACCACCTGCCTGTTCCTGACCTGGGCGCTGATCGCCGGGACATTCTGGAGACAAAGCGACATGCCGCGCATGGCGCGCGCCGCGGGTGTCATGCTCGCGGCCCTCGGCCTGTTCTGGCTCGGCAACGCGCGCATGCTGCTTCAAGGCGTCACGCAACTGCAAGCGCACATGGTCGTGTGTTTCGTGACGGTAGCGGCGCTTTGCACCTGGTCCGCGGCCCGGCGCGATTCGTGGAGCTGGATCGCCGCTGCGGCAATCGCCTGTGCCGCGGCAATGTTCACGTTTGGCGCCGGCGTCGCTGCGTTTCCGACAATCATCGCCTTGGGCGTGCTCCTGCGCATGCGTTGGCAGAAGCTGCTGGCCCCCGCGTCGGCCGCGTTGCTCTGCCTGTATTTGTATATTCTTGTCCTGCCAGGGCATCAGGGCGTTCAGAACTCACTGTCGCTGCGTCCGGTCGCGACACTCGTCATCATCGCCCAATGGTTGTCTTCGCCATGGGCAAATGGCTTGCTGGCACTGGCGGATCCGCCGTTGCAGCCCTGGCTGCCCGGCAGCTTCGATACGGATCTGGGACACTGGCTCGTGACCGCGGCGAACGGACTCGTGGCGGCAATCAACACGCCCTGGCGATCGATCACGACCGTATTCGGCACTCTTGGAATCACGATCTTTCTGCTGCGCCTGATTGCCATCTACGTGCGCGCTAAACCCGTCAGCCGCAGCGAGGCGTTGGCCAACGCGCTGTGCATGTTCGCTTTCGCTTCCGCCGCAATAGTCGCAATCGGTCGGCTGGACTACTTTCAGGCCGCGCCGGATCAGGTCTTCGCCGACCGCTACCTGGTCTGGCCGTGCCTGTTCTGGACGGGCTTGGCCTGGCTTGTCGTGACCGACATCTGCCGGCTGAAAAACCGAGGTGTCGCCCTCGTCGGATTGCTGTTTCTCGTCGCGTTGCCGGTCGTTCTGTACCCCACCCACCGCGCCTGGGCCGGCTGGGGCGCGGCTGTCTACCATATTTCGCAGCAATCGGCCGCTTCCGTGCGCAGCGGGGTGTTCGATGAAACGCTATTCCCTTCCGGAGCCGACGCAAGTCGCGATGATGTCCTGCATACGTTGACGCTGCTCAAGCAAGGACAACTGGCGATGTTTGCCGAACCGAGCTGGAAACTTGCAGGAAGTCAGTTGCATCGTCCGCTTTCCCGCAGCGAGGAATACGGCTTGGATCTGCACATCGACAAATTGTTTCGCGACTCGGAGTCCGGCCTGGCTGCCGCGCGAATCGAAGGCGCATTCCTGCCCAATAGCACCCCGCTGCGAGCGGACGAACAGTTGGCCCTGCTCGACGACGAAGATCGCATTGTCGGATTGGCGGAATCCAGCTTCATCAGCTGGGACGCGACCGGCTTGCGCCTGGATATCGCGCGCAGGCGCGGCTTCAGCGGCTATATCCGCGACTATCGGAACAACCGCAACTACCGGCTCGTGCTCTTGCAGGGCGCCGATCGGGCCGTGCTTCTCAAGACCATCGAGCCGGGTCCTGACCTGCCCGCAGGCGAAGAGCGATGAGCCGCGCTCGCAGCGTGCGCATGGCCGATTCCGAGCCCGGAGCCTCCTGGGATGCAGCCGGGTACATCCGCCACGTACTGCTGCCGATCGGCGCAATATTCCTGCTGTCGCGCGCGGTCCTGTTGCTGGTTGGCGTGCTGACGTCCGCCCAGATCGCACCGGCCGAGCCCGCGAGCCATACGCTGCTGTCTTATCTGTGTCGTTTCGACTGCTCGTGGTACCTCAGCGTCGCGCAGCACGGCTATTCGACCGTCGAAAGCAGCGCCCAGGCCGGTGCAACCAACCTGGGCTTCTATCCCGTGTATCCGCTGCTCGTGCGCCTGGTCTCGGGTCTGTTCAACGCCACTCCGCTGCATGCCGCGATCGCGGTCAGCAACGTGTGCTTTTACGTGGCGTTGATCTATGTCTATCGCTATGCGCGCTTGCTGGGTTCCGACCACCATGCGGCGCTGCTCGGCACCGGCCTGCTGTGCGTGCTCCCGCAAAGCATCGTTTTTTCCGCCGCCTATTCCGAAAGCACGTTCCTGCTGTTGCTCGCCGTCGCGATGTTCCATCTGCGCCGGGAAAAATACCTGATTGCCGGCGTTACCGCGGCGCTGCTGTCTGCCACGCGTGCGAATGGCATCTTCTTCATCGTCTTCGCCGTGGCCTGGCTGGTTCGCAGCGTCGGCGTTCGCGGGCTGTTCACGCCGTGGCGCGCACCGGAGAAGATCGTCGCGATCGTGTTTGCGCCGATGGGCTTGCTCGTATTCTGGGGCTATTGCTTTGCCACCACCGGCGACGCATTTGCAGGCCCGTCGACCATGTATCACGGCTGGGGATGGTACTTCTCTCCACCCTGGCGGGAGCTTCCCGCAATGCTGCGCTCGGACGACGTTACCTTCTACTCCGGACTGACAATCCTTGGCCTGTCTGCCTGCTCACTGCTGCTGTTGCGCCAACGTTCCTACGAAGAATTTGCTTTTTGCGCCGCGCTCATCGTGCTGATGATGAGCGCCGCGGTCACCGGTTCGCTGTTCCGCTACGCCCTGGTCCTGTTTCCGGTCTGGATTGCGTTGGCGCGAGTGCTCGCGCCCCGGCCGGTGCTTTGCCTGCTGGCGTTTTCCATTCTGGCCCTTCTGAACGCGATCATGATGAGCGCATGGACATTGGAAAGAAGCATCGCGATCTAGCCGGCGCTTGGCGGCGCCGGGTGCTGCTCGGCGCACTCGCGCTGCTCGTCGTCGGCTATTGCGCCGCATTCGCATTGTTCGTGACCCAGAGCCGGGACTTCCTCGTCGCGCGGTATAACCAGCGGGCGCAGGATTTCAGCCGCGAACATGTCGTTTCCGCCCCGGCGAAGCTCTCGTTCGGTCAGGGCGAACCGGACAATGCACGCCTCGGCGGCGGCTGGCATGCGCCGGATCCCGGTGGCGCGTGGTCGCAGAGCGTCGATGCCTTTGTCGAAATCGCCGTGCTCCGCGAGCACACCCCGCTGCTGTTGCGCGTCAATGCAACCGCGGCGGTGCTCGAGCAACGGCCCAAGATGAAGATCAAGGCATTCATCAATGGCATGCCGGTTATCCGGTGGGTGCGCTACTATCCGGGCGCCGCGGGGTCATTCGACCTTCGCGTGCCTGCGTCCGAGGCAAAAGCCGGCTTGCTGGAAATCCGCTTCCGGGCCGATCACACGGTTTCGCCGTTCCGATTGGGTGCCGGACCCGATGGCCGTCAACTGGGTTTCCTGCTGCATTCGATCGAACTGCTCGACGACCGCTGAAAATCCATTGGCGCGCGCGGACATGCCACGTAGGCGCGACCTCGATCCGTTATGATCCGCAACCAGTTGTGCGTATCGACCAGGCCAGGAACGGATATTTCATGGACATCGCGTTACTCGACATGCAGTCCCAGCGTTATCGCCGCGAGCTGGAAAAGAAGAAGCAGGCGCTGGCGCCGACCGAGTTCGGCTGGTATCCGTACGGCACGCTGAATAATTTCCACCTGCTCAGCCAACTGCTCACCGGCGACAACCGCGACTTTCTCTCGCGTGTCGGCGACGGGTTGATCGTCGACATCGGCGCCGCCGATGGCGACCTCGCATTTTTCCTCGAGTCGCTCGGATATCGGGCGCACATCGCGGATTTTGCGCCGACGAATTTCAACGGTTGTCGCGGAATGCGCCTGCTGAAGCAGGCATTCAATTCCGGCGTCGAAATCCTCGAGACCGATCTGGATTCACAATTCAAGCTGCCGGCGGAACGCTACGAACTGGCGTTCTTCCTCGGGATTCTCTACCACCTGAAGAATCCCTACCTGGCGCTCGAGTCGCTTGCCAGGCAGGCTCGTTACGCTTTCATCAGCACGCGCGTAACGCGTTTCAACGTCGCCGCCGGTGCGGAAGGACCGCAGGTCAACAGCAGCCGGATCGAATTGCGCGACGCGCCGGTCGCCTACCTCGTCGACGCCAACGAGACGAACAACGACGCGACGAACTTCTGGATGTTCTCGGAAGCCGGCTTGCGCAGGATCCTGCAGCGCAGTGGCTGGGACATTCTCGACTTCATGACGGTCGGCAATACGAAAGACTCGGATCCCGCAACCGCGCAGGGGGACGAGCGCGCGTTCTGCTACGTGCGCAGCCGCCACGCCTGACCACACCCGCCCGCGCAGTGACCAACACGTTGCCGACGTTCGAAGACTACGCTGCGTTGTTCGCCGCGCACGGCGACAGCGGCGCCGAGTACCTGCGGCGGCACTTCCCGCGCTTTGCAGCGACCAAGCAGCGCCTGTGCTCACACCGGATTCGGAACGCCGGCAACCAGGTTCTCGATGTCGGCGCGCATTGGTTGCACCAGACTGTGCTCTACGCAATCGATGGCTTTGCCGTCACGGCACTCGACCTTGCCGCCACGCTGGACATCGACTGCGTGCGCGCCGTCGCCGAGGCGCATTCGATCAGGCTGCTGCCGAACGCCGACCTCGAATACCCGACGGCATTGAAGGCGATGGCCGACGACACGTTCGATATCGTGCTGTTCACCGAAGTCATCGAGCACCTCGCATTCAATCCGGTGGCCATGTGGCGCGAGATTTATCGCGTCATGAAGCCCGGCGCGCGAATCGTCGTGACGACGCCGAACTATTATGCGTTGCGTACGCGCACGCGTCAGTGGTGGCGCGCGCTGCGCGGGCTCGGCGCCGGCGTCGACGTCGAACATGTACTTGGCCTGCATACGCTTGGGCACCACTGGAAGGAATATTCGCGGCGCGAGCTGGAGCGGTATTTCACCCTGTTGTCGCCGGATTTTGTCTGCCGGAGCTTTGCCTACGTGGAAGCCTATCGACCCAGTGCGACGAATAGAGTCGGTACCGGATTCGTCCTGTCGCTGGAGCGAATGATCCCGTTCGTGCGCCCTGACCTGTATTTCGAAGTCGAGTTGACCCACAAGGCCGCAGGGATCGTCGTCGAGCCGCACTGGTAACGGTGCTGTCGGCGCAAAGGTTGTATGACTTCAGGCAGCTTGGCGTGTTCTGACCTCACTCGACATCGCGCCGGGGCCAGGCGCGGAAACTGCCAACGCGCCACACTAAATCGCTCCTGGCTTGCGAAATCCACGAGGCACGCGGGTCACCTCGCTCTCTGTTCTTCCAGCGTCAGCGCGACCTTGTCGCGCAGATAAACGGGCAGCGCGAACTCGGCTGCCACGCCGCGCCCGGCGGCCAGCTGCGGCGCGGCGAGGCGAGCAATCGCGCGCGCCTGCGGAAGACGTCCGCCGTCGGCGAATGCAGGCGGCGACGGCAACTGCGCCAACAGCATGTCGCGGTAGGCATCCCAGCCGCTGCCGACTATGTTCCAGGCCTGCGCGCGCAGCGAAGTGGCTTGCGGCACGAGCAGGCGACTTGCCGGACCGACGGATTCGGAGCCGATCGCCGCTACCAGCCCATCCGCACTGCGCCGGAACGCGCCCGCATAGATCTCGCCCATGCGCGCGTCGATCACGGCCAGGATCGGCGCATCGATGTCTTGCGGCGCGTCCTGCGCGAGCGCGGCAAGCGAGGAAACCGGCACGACCGGGACATCGAGTCCAAGCGCCAGTCCCTGTGCCACGGAAATCGCCAAGCGCACGCCGGTGAATGCGCCGGGACCCCGGCCGACGGCGATCGCATCGATCTGGCGGCGCGAAATGCCCGCTTCGTCGAGCAGTGATTCGATCATCGGCAGAATCAGCTCGGCGTGGCGGCGCGGCGCGATTTCGCTGCGCTCGATGATGTCATCGCCAACGAGCAAGGCGGCCGAGCAGGCTTCAGTGGCAGTATCCAGGGCAAGCAGGTTCATCGGCATGTCGGTCCAGGAAGAATTTTCCTTCCCCTGCGCTAGCGGGGGAAGGTGCCCGAAGGGCGGATGGGGCAGCCGTGCTGGGGCCGTTAGTTGCGGCACCATCCCCACCCAACCCTCCCCTTGAAGGGGAGGGCTTGAAGCTATCGCGCAACGGCGGCGTAAGCATACCAATCGACCTTGCGTGTCAGGTACATCAACAGGGCGACAACAGCCAGCAACGCCAGCGCACCCATCAGCAGCGAGTACTCCTCGCTGACGACGAGACCGTACAGCAGACCGTAAACAACCGCCAGCGTCGCACCCAGCATCAGTCCGGCACGGCGCGCGCGCAGTACCGAGGCCGCGTAGCCGCCAACGAGCACGACGACGGCGATCGCGGCGGCCAGGTACGCGAACGTAAAGCCGATCTGCTCGGACAGCGCGAGCAGCACGATGTAGAACGTGCTCAACGCCAGGCCGACCAGCAGGTACTGCACCGGGTGCACGCGCAATTTGCGCAGGATTTCAAAAAGGAAAAATGCAACAAAGGTCAGCGCGATAAAAAGAATGCCGTACTTTCCAGCGCGCTCGTTCTGCTGGTAGACGCTGGCCGGCTGATACAGCGTCACGCCGAACGCGGCCGAGGCGATATCGACATGCTGGCGCTCGTCCTGCTGCCAGTGCTGGCCGTAACTGCGATTGAGGTCGAGCACTTGCCAGCGCGCCTCGAAGCCGCCGGCGCCGACCTTGCGCTCGGCCGGCAGGAACGCGCCGTCGAAACTCGGATCGGGCCACGGCGCGGACAGCGCGGCCTCGCTGTGCCGCGCGAGCGGCAGCAGGTGCAGGCTCGCGGTTCCGGCCAGGGTCAGCTCGAAGCTGAAAGGATGCGCGTCGCCTTCGAAGTGGCTCAGGTCGAGCGGCACGGCGATCGCGTTCATCGAGCCAACGCCGGTGTCCGCGGGCCCGAACGCGTGTTCGGTGCCATCCAGGCGCAAGGGGGACATGCGCCGGATCCCGCGGACGTCGGCAAGCGGCAGGCGCAATTCGGCGTGCTCCCACAAATACTTCGTCTCGGTCCCGGCCAATGCCTGCACATCGCTGCTCAGGAAGCGTCCGGACACCTTCAATTCGGCCGTATACACCGGCGCGGAGTACATGCCGTAGCGGCGCTCTTCGGGGGCCAGCGTCGCGCTGACGTCGAGCCGGTCGGCGAGCACGATTTCCGTGCTTTGCTGCACGATCCAGCCGTTGTTCGTCTCGATGCGCGTGCGCTTCGGAATTGCCAGCACCGGCCCGCCGAGCACCTGCACGGCGCCCCAGCGTTGCGCGATCGCATTGACCGCCTGCTCGCGCATGCGGTTGCGCTCGCCTATCAGCCCCTGGACCTGCGCAAGCGGAATCAGCATCAGCAGCGCAAGCATGCCGACGCCCAGCACCTTGAACGTGATCGACTGGAACATCGCTGCCATCGGTTTGCTCCGCTTGGTTGGGTCGCGGAGCAATTGCAGTCCCTGGCGAAGGCGCCGATGCGTTTCGTTTCGGGCGAAACGGGGGCGAACCGTGTCGATGCTCGGGCGTCATCGCGCGTAGGGTGGGCCTTGGCCCGCCGTTTTTTTGACGTCGGAGCGTAGAGCGGTGGGCCGAGGGCCACCCTACGTTGTCGGCGGTTCCCACAGTTCGACGCGGTTGCCATCCGGGTCCATGATCCAGCCGAACTTGCCATATTCGCTTTCGTCGACCTTCGCATCGACTTGCACGCCGGCGCCGCGCAGCGAGGCAAGCAACGCATGCAGGTCGTCGACGCGAAAATTCACCATGAACGGTTTGTCGCTCGGCTCGAAGTAACGCGTGTCCTGTGCAAACGGCGACCACAGCGTGCTGCCGGGCCGTGCCGCATCCTCGGCGAACATCGCACCGCCGAAACCCTCGATCTTCAAGCCCAGGTGCTGCGCGTACCAGGCAGCGAGCGCCTTCGGATCGCGAGTCTTGAAGAAGATTCCACCCAGACCGGTCACGCGTGCCATGGCTGCCTCCTCGGAGTCGAAGGCGCAAGGATACGCCAACTTCCGGCCCTTCGACCTCGCAGCGCTGGCGCCGCGGGCGGGACCGGACCTGAAGGCCGGTTCGAATCAGATTGGCTGCAATGGATTGCTTTCGTAGCACGCGTTCAATGACGCGATCAGCGCCGGGTCTGGCGCGAACTCGTGCGCGTCGATGCTGGCAATCCCTTGTACCGGCGTGCTCGAATTCGTGAAGAATGCGGCGCGGAACCCGCCGACATCGTCGAGATCGATGCGTCCGACGGTGCTGCGCACGCCGCTGCGCGCCAAGCCGGCCTGCAGCAGCTGCATGCTGACGCCGGTCAGCTGCGGGGCGTCGGGCCAGACGACTCTGGCGCCGTCGAAGAACCCGACGTTCCAGATCGAGCCCTCGCTGATGCAGTCGCCGGCGTCGACGAACAAGGCGTCGTCGAAACCGGCCTGCTGGGCCAGTCTCCGATAATGAAAAAGTGGAAATGTACCAACGTGCTTGGTCTGCGCCAGATCGCGCGTGTAGCGGAATGACTTCAACCGCAGCGGCGCCGGCGCGGCACGCGCCGGGCGCGCGGTCATGACCAGGACATCGGCATCGACCGGCTCGGCCGGCCGATTGCGGTTCAGGGCGCGGGCGAACACATTCACGCGCACGGCCAGCGACTCGGCGCTGCCGGCAACCGCGTGGCGCAGGCACGCGCGCACACGCTCACGATCGATCGCCGTGCCGAACAACTCGGACGTCGCCCGTTCGATGCGCTCCAGATGCAGGTCGAGTCCGCGCACGCAGCCCTCGACGACCTGCATCGCGCTGAAGTGGCCGTAGTTGGTCTGGACGAGCAGGCGCAGGTCCTCGACGCGCGCGGGTTCGCCGTTGATCTCGATGCGGTCGGCGGAGTCGGTCACAGCATCCTTACTCGATGCTCCCGCTCGCGGGAGGAGCCTGCCCCGGACCCCGATCCGGGGGTGCCGAAGGCGGCCGAAAATCTGCTCCTGCGTTTTCGGCATTTCCGCCATCAATGGCGGTCAGATGAGGGTTGCGTATCCGAATGCCATCGCTTGCGTTTGTGCCACCCTCACCCGTCGCGCTACGCACGACGACCTCTCCCGCCAACGGGAGAGGCGAAACCGACTGCGTTTCAGCGCCCTGCACAGCCGCGGTGAAAAACGCCTGCACATCGCCAAGCTTGCGCGTGATCGGCATCGGCGGCAGGCTCTTGAGGAACAGCTTGCCGTAGGCACGCGAGGTCAGGCGCGGATCGCACAGCATCAAGACGCCGCGATCGGTCACGTCGCGAATCAGGCGGCCGAC
>DATIEJ010000209.1:0-36547 GCA_035455825.1 Rhodanobacteraceae bacterium
AGATAGATCGGGTGACGCACGTGGCGATACAGCGCCGTCACCTTGAACGGCAAGGGCTGGCAGGGCCTGCCGAGCAGCTGCAACCAGACCTGGCGCAGACCGAACAGGTCGAAGTGATTGATCAGGAATGTCGCCAGCAGCAGCAGTACCCAGCCGAAGGCGAACGTGCCATACAGGATCGCCTGACCGACCGGCGCGGACACGTTCCAGACGACGCCGCCCATCGGTTGCCAGAACGCGAAGAGCGCGATCAGTGCCGCGCTCGAGAACAGCATGTAGGTGCTGCGCTCGGCGGCTTCCGGCACAATGCGCGTCCACCAGCGCTTGAACGTCGGGCGTGCCATTACGCTATGCTGGACGCCGAACAACGCGACCAGTGCAAGGTCGGTCAACAACGCCGTCGTCAGCGGCACTTCGCGCGCCGAGTCGATCGACTTGGGCACGCCAACGTTGATCAGGAATGCGGCGGTATAGAGCAGCGTGGCGACGGACAGCGCGTAGCAGATCACGCCATAGGCGAAAATCAGGAAGCGTTTCATGGCCGAACCTCTTTGGTGAATTGCAGCTTCTACGTAAAGCGGCGGTGAGCCACCCGTTCGTGCGGCTTGTCTGCCCGTCCGCTTTGTGACAAAAAGCGTACGCAGGACCAAACGCCAAGTCCCGGGCAAGTCCCGGGATTTCTCCGGGACGTGCTTTCGGCGAACAATCAGAAATGGGCAAGCAAATCACCTTCGACCGGTTCCGATTCGAGCCTGCGACGACGCGGCTGTGGTCCGGCGAGCGCGAAATCAAGCTGACGCCAAAGGCTGCGGCGGTTCTCGCGATGCTCGTCGCGCGCGCCGGCGAACCGGTTACCAAACAGGAGCTTTTTGCCGCCGTGTGGGCCCATCGCGTCGTGAGCGATGATGCGCTGACGACCTGCATCCAGGAATTGCGCAAGGCGCTCGCCGACGATGCGAGAAAGCCGCGCTACATCCAGACGCGGCATCGATCCGGCTACCAGTTCATCGCTGCACTTTCGCCGTCCGGCGATGCGACGGCGCCGGAGCGCGATCCCGCGGCGGCGAACAGGATGCAGCCCGGTCCGGGCGCACTCGACCAGCGCATCGCATTCGTCCGTTCCAAAGGCAGGGCGAATATTGCCTACGCACTGTCCGGAACGGGGCCGCCGCTCGTGCGCGCGGGCACCTGGCTGACCCACGTGCAGCACGACTGGGACAGTCCGCTCTGGTCGCACTGGCTCCGCTTCATGTCGTCGCGCCACACGCTCGTGCGCTACGATCCGCGCGGGTGCGGACTATCGCAAGCCGAAGTCGCGGACATAACGTTCGACGCCTGGGTCGAGGATCTCGAAACGGTCGTCGACCGGCTCGGACTGGAGTCGTTCCCGTTATTCGGGATGTCGCAGGGCGCGGCCGTGGCCGCGGAATATGCAATCCGGCATCCGCAGCGCGTCACGCAACTGACCTTGTACGCGCCGATGGTCACGGGCTGGCGCGGCCGAACGAGTGTCAACGCGCAGCAGTGGCAGTCGATGGAGCAGTTGGTGCTGTCGGGTTGGGGCGAGGCCAACATGGCGTTTCCGTCGATGTTCGCGCATCTGTTTCTGCCCGATGCACCGCCGGAAGTCCGCCAGTGGTATGCCGAATTTCAGCGCAAGACCGCGAGCAAGGAAGTCGCCAGCCGCTTCATGAAGGTACTGGCGGAATTGCAGATGTTCCCGCGCCTGAAACAGGTCGCCGTGCCGACACTCGTGATCCAGATCGCGGACGACCAGGTAATCAATCAACGCACCGTCGCCGGCATCGCCGGCGAAATTCCTGGTAGCCAGTTCGTGAGCATCGAAGGCAGGAATCATGTCCTGCTCGAGGACGAACCCGGGTGGGAGCAATTCAAGGCCGTGTATGCCCGGCATGTCCCAGGCGGTTAGCCGATAAGGCACACTGGGCACCGTTTCCGGCCTCTTTTCCAAGAACCGATTCCGCATCGAGAAGAAACCAAGCATGCCGACTGCAACGCTGTTCAACTACTCGTTTCAACTGACCCAGCCGAACCCGGACGCGCACGTGCCGCCGACGATGCGCAAGATCGTCATCGTCGGCGGCGGCACGGCCGGCTGGATGGCGGCAATGATGCTGGCCGATGCGCTGCTGCCGAAGGGCATCGAGATCGAAGTGCTGGAGTCGCCGGTCGTCGGCATCATCGGTGTCGGTGAAGGTTCTACGCCATGGCTGCGCGGATTTTTCGACAAGCTCGGCATCGAGGAAGCCGAATGGATGCCAGCGTGCCACGCCACCTACAAGTGCGGCATCACGTTCGACAAGTGGTCGACCAAGCCGGGCTTCGAGAGCTATTTCCATCCGTTCGCCTCGATGCTCGACAACCTGACAATGACGCAGTTCGTGCATAACGTGAACGCGCGCGTGCAGGGAGCCGACGTGCATGCGCATCCGAACCGGTTCTTCATCGCCGCAAAGCTCGCCGAACAGGACATGGCGCCGAAACCGGATGCGAATTTTCCGTTCGACGTCTGGTACGGCTATCACTTCGACGCGGTCCTGCTCGGCCAGTTCCTGCAGAAGAAGGCGATCGAACGCGGCGTGAAGTACCGCAGCTGCCATGTCAAGGAGGTCAAGCTCGCCGAAAATGGCGACATCGCCTCTGTCGTCATCGACGGCGGCGAAACCGTCGGCGCCGATTTTTTCGTCGACTGCACCGGCTTCGCCAGCCTGCTGAGCCAGCAGGCGCTGAAGACGCCGTTCGTGAGCTTCTCGAACAACCTGTTCAACGATGCCGCCGTCGCGATGCCGACGCCGCTCGGCGACGACATTCCGTCGCAGACGATTTCGACGGCAATGCGCCACGGGTGGTCCTGGAAGATTCCTCTGACCGAGCGTTTCGGCAACGGCTACGTCTACAGCTCGTCGTTCTGCTCGGCCGATGAAGCCGAGCGCGAGCTGCGCGAACACCTGGGCCTGCTCGATTCGGACGTACCCGCGCGGCACCTGAAGATGAAGGTCGGCCGCGTGACGAAGCACTGGAACCGCAACTGCCTCGCCGTCGGGCTGTCGCAGGGCTTCATCGAGCCGCTCGAGGCCACTGCCCTGCTCTTCATCCAGCACACCGTGTCTTCGTTCGTCGAGTTTCTCGAAGCCGGCGACACGAGCGAAGCGGCGCGCGACCGCTACAACCAGCGTGTCAACGAGCACTTCGAAGGCACGCGCGACTACATCGTGACGCACTTCAAGACCAACAACCGCACGGACACCGACTACTGGCGCGCCAACGCGTCCAACGCGAACCTGTCGGAGCCGCTGCAGGAATTGTTCCGCACATGGCTGTCCGGCAGGAGCATCGTCGCCGACGTCACGCAGCAGAAGCTCGGCAAAGGCTATCCCCTGTTCTCGTGGTACTGCATCCTGAGCGGCATGGGCATCTTCCCCGACAGCGACCAGATGCGCGCGCCGACGTCGAAGGAGGCGCGCTACAAGATGACCGAGATCGACAATCTGCTCGCGCGCAGCGCATTGAACTTCCGCAAGCAGAAAGACGTCCTGGCGCAGATTCCGCCGAAGCGGCGCGACGACGCATTGCAGATCTATTTCTGGTAGCGGCTGCCAGCCTGGGCGCGAAGCCGGTAGAGGGCATGCGCTGCGTTTGCGCGCCGGTGACGAGGCCCCGCAGCGACTTTCTCTCGACGCGAATCAGCAATGGGACCTGTAACCTGGCGGCAAGCCTTCGATCAGTTGCGTCCTGGTCCGATCAGTGGCGCACGCGTACCTGGGCGCTCTTCGAAGGCAGCGGCGTCGGCTTCGGCGCACCGGGCTTTCCTCCGCCATGGCCGGGACGATGGCCGCCGTCATGCCCGCCGCCAGGGCGATGGTTGCCGCGCGGCGGAAAAACCGAACCGTAATAGGGGTACGTCGGGTACCACAGCAGATTGTCGCTTGAACTGTAGTTCGCGTGGTCGCTCTCCCATTCGGCCGGCTGGCGATACGCCGCCTGTTCGGCTTCATACGCGGCGTTGCGCGCATCCGTCGCTGCCTGCTGCGCGAGGCGTGCGCTGATCTCGGCGGCCCGCGCGGCTTCGGCATCGACCTGAGCCGAGCGCACGACCGGCTCGGGCTCGTAACTGGAAATGTGCTGCGCCTTCGAGTCCGCGGGGCAAATGATGTTGGTGTACGTCACGTCGCCATTCGCGGCGACGCAGCGATAGATTTCGCCGGCGCTGACGCCTTGGCTGGAAGCCAAAGCCAGAAGGACGAGGATCGTATAGCCGCGCATCGCGTATGTCCGCACCGAGCCTGCTCCGGGGCAGCCTCGAAAATTACTGTAGCGCGATTTGTCGATCGTGTCTTGGTCCGGTCCGCAAGGTTTTGTAACAAAAAGCAACGATTCCTCGGCCCACGCCCGCGGTTTCGCCTACGGTGGCAAGGCGACTGAATCGAATCCATTGGCGAACAGCACGTCGCACGACTGGGCCAGCCCCTGGCGTGAAACGCCGAAAGTCGCTGCATTGTCGCCATCCGTCGCACCGGCGTTTGTCGCCGTGTTGCCGCTGAACGTGTTGGCGCAGCCTGTCACCTTCGGCAACTTCACAGGCATGCCCTGGTCGTTGCCGTTGGCGGCGTGCAGGATGTTCAACGCGAACACTGCCCCGCCCTTCGCCGAACCGGGATAACCGCTGGACGAACTGATCGCGCTCGTGTTGTTGTTGAATGAATTGCCGACGAGGTGAAGTTGCCCGCTGCGGATGAAAACGGCACCGCCGAATCCGGCGCCGCCGCCACCACCGCCTTCGAATACCCCACCGCCTCCAAAGCCCGGCGCACCGGGGCCGCCGACGCTGTTTCCCAGGCCACCTGCTCCGCCGCCACCACCGAATCCGCCACTGCCTCCCGCGCCGCCACCATATTCGAATCCGGAACTGCCTCCGGCGCCACCGCCGCCGCCGAATCCACCTGGCGCGCCCGCGCCCGGAATGATGCTGTTGACGCTGCCGCCTGCACCGGCGCCACCACCGCCACCGCCGCCAAATCCGCCGGCCGCGCCTGACTGCGACGGTATCGGTGACGACGGCGATCCAGCACCGCCGCCGCCGCCGCCGCCGAATTCACCCGAAGCCGGATTGCTGCCGTTGGCTATGCCGCCTGCCGCAAAACTTCCAAACGCGCTGCTGCCGCCAGCGCCGCCGTTGGTGCCGCCGGTTTCGACCGAGTAAGTATCCCCACCGCCACCGCCTCCGCTGCCGAACCCGCCGGATCCGCCGCCGGCGCCCGCGCTACCCTCGTCGGCGCCGGCGCCACCTGCGCCGAACATTCCGCCGCCGCCGCCACTGCCGCTGCCGCTGCCCGATTGGCCAAACTTCACGTAACCCGAAGACGCGCCGCCGATCGCGCTGTTGAACGTGAACGAACTGTCGCTGATGTCGACATTGCCCGCGTAGATGAAAATCGCCCCGCCGAGCCCGGCTCCGGCACCCGCGCCGCCTTCGCCGGCCGAACCCGATGTCGAATTGCCGCCATGTGCCATGCCGGCATTGAAAGCGATGTTCGAGAACGTCACGGTCGGCTCATGTCCTTCATCGCCGATGAAGAACAAGCGGTGCGTGCCGTCGCCGGAAATCGCGCGCTGGGTCAGGCCGAGGCCGACGAAGTCGATATCGGAAGTGACCGGCGGCAACTCCACGGTCAGGGCCGTTTCGCCGTCGATGATTTCTATCGTGTCCCTGCCGTTGCCGGCGAAGTCGCAGCCAACGACCGGGAAATCGGAGTTGGCGACCTCGATCGCCTTGTCCAGAGTGCACGTGCCGTTGACCACGATCACGCTGGCGCGGGCCGAAGCCACCGCCGTCAGCGCGCTCACGATTGCCGCGGCAAGGGCCGCCGAGCGCGGAATTCGGTTCGAATGCATGCGTTCTCCCGGAATCGTCTGTCGTCTGGTTAACAAACGACAAGCGGCGCGTTCGGCCATCACGGATCCGCGCCTTGCGGAACGCGCGCGTGCGGCAGGGAGTCGACTCGGTGTCCGTGCGGACTACAACGGATTTGACCGGGCGTTCCGCCCCCCGCTCAGGACGAACGCAATGCGGCGCCGGGCAAAATCGGCACGTCCAGATTCACCTTTGCGCGGCCCAGTACGACCTGGGTGGTGAAACTGCGCACGTTGGCGTTGGTCATCAGCGCCCCGCGCGTGAATGCGTCGTAGCTTTCCATGTCGCGCGTCAGCACGACCAGCACGAAATCGGCCGGACCGGTGACGTAGTAACACTGTTGCACTTCGGGATAGTGTTCCATGTCGCGGCGAAACCGATCGAGGTCCTCGCTGCCATCGCGGTCGATGTCCACCGCGACGATGCATGTCACCATGATGCCGAGCGCCTTCGGCGAAAGAACGGCGCATTCGCGCTCGATCACGCCTTCCTCGCGCAGGCGCTTGAGGCGCCTCTGCACGGCGGCGGCCGACAGGCCGACCGCATCGCCGATGGTCTTGGCCGGAAGCTGCGTGTCGCGCTGGTAACGCTCGAGGATGGCCAGGTCGAACCGGTCGAGGGGCATGGAGTTGCCTGATTTGTGCCTGGACAAAGTATACCGAACCGCGATGCCGCAAGTTGCGGGGACACGGCGCGGCATGGCCGCACCGCCGCGCCTGAAAACGCGGCGCGACACCGGCGCGCGCCGTTTAATATCTGCCGGTCCGATATCTGTTGACCGAGCACTACTCCATGACGATAAGCCGTACCGACACCGCATGCACCCGGCCGATTCTCGTCGACGGCGATCCGCGCCTGCTTGTTCGGGCCGCGCCCGTCGAGGCGCTCGATGCCGGCGTCCGAGCCGACCTGGACGCACTCGGCGCTACGCTCGCCTGGCACCGGCAGCGCCATGGGTTCGGCCGAGGCATCGCCGCTCCACAGATCGGCATTGCGCGCCGGATGATCGTGATCGATCTCGGCGCCGGGCCGATTGCGCTGATCAATCCGCAGATCACGTGGCGCAGCGAAGACAGCTTCCTGGTCTGGGACGACTGCTTCAGCGTGCCCGATTGCCTCGTTCGCGTACGGCGCGACTGCTCGATCTCGGTGACGTATCGCGACGCGCAGTTTCGCGAGCGCACGTGGCGGTGCCTTCCGCCGGATTTGTCGGAACTGCTGCAGCACGAAATCGATCATCTCGACGGCGTGCTGATGACGCAACGGGCAACCGGGCCAGACGCGATCCGCCCGGCAGTGGAACGCGCGTCGCTGATCGACGCGGCGCGCACGGGCCATCGCTTGTCGCTGCAGCACATCGCCGCCGCCGCGCGCAGCATCGACCCGGTGTTCCGGGACACGCCGCAATTCGAGTCCGAGCCACTGTCCATGCTCGCCGGTTGCCAGCTCACGTTGAAAGTCGAGACACTGAATCCGCTGCGCTCATTCAAGGGGCGCGGCGCGGGGTCCTTCATGGACCAGCGACTGGCGCGCGCCGAGCGTGGTCCGATCGTCTGCGCCAGCGCTGGAAATTTCGGCCAGGCCATGGCCTACTTTTGCCGCCGTCACGGCGTCGCGCTGACGGTTTTTGCCGCCGAAACCGCCAACGCGCTCAAGCTCGATCGCATGCGCGCGCTCGGCGCGGACGTGCGCCTGCACGGTGCCGACTTCGACACCGCCAAGGAGGGCGCGCGCGAGTTCGCGATCGCCACGGGCGCCTCGATGGTCGAGGACGGATTCGACCCGGCCATCGCCGAAGGCGCCGGCTCGATCGGCGTGGAATTGCTCGCGCGCGACGATGCATGGGACGCGATCGTCGTGCCGCTGGGCGACGGCGCGCTGCTCGGCGGCATCGCCCGCTGGGTCAAGTCGGCGTCGCCGTCGACGCAAGTCATCGGCGTCGTCGCGCACGGAGCCAGCGCGTTCGCACGGTCGTGGCGCAACGGCCATGGCGGCGGAATTGTCGTGGACGCGAAAACGTCGACGATCGCCGACGGGATCGCGGTGCGCGCGCCGATCGCCACAGCGGTCGCCGATCTGCATGGCATCGTCGACGATATCGTCGAAGTCGACGACGCAACGATGATCAGGGCCATGCAGGCCGCGCATCGTCATGCGGGACTCGTGCTCGAGCCGGCCGGGGCCGCCGGCATTGCCGCGGTGCTGGCCGATCCGCAACGCTTCGCCGGCTGCCGCGTTGCCACCGTACTGACTGGCGGCAACGTCACGCCGCAACAGATGCGCGAGTGGCTTTTGTCTGCAGCCTAGTTCCGTCTTCCATTGCAACCCAACACCGAAGGAGACTGTCGTGATCGACCATGTCGAATTGTTCGTCGCCGATCCGGCCCAATCGGTCGCATTCTTCCGCGCCGCGCTGGCGCCGCTCGGTTACAGTGTGCACGTGCAGGGCGAGTCGAATGGATTTGGCGCCGACGCCGCGCATCTGGACTTCTGGCTGCGCCGGGGCGGGCCTTCGCAGCCATTGCCACATGTCGCCTTCAACTGCTCCAGCCGGGCTGCGGTCGAAGCCGGCCATAGAGCGGCGTTGGGCGCGGGTGGCCGTGACAACGGCGCGCCGAAACTGTTGCCCCACATCCACCCGAACTACTACGCCGCTTTCGTGCGCGACCCGGACGGCCACAATATCGAGTTCGTCTGTCACCGGGAAGGCGCATGAAGCCGGCCAGGTTCACTTTTCCATTTATCCAACTTTGGAGAGGAAGCTGACCAAGCGCCGGCGGGCTACCGAAGCCCGCGAATCGCACTGCGCGGATCCTGCACAACGATCGCCACTACCGCGGACTCGCAACAACCGCGATACGAACACCATCCCCACCCAACCCTCCCCTTGAAGGGGAGGGCTCGAGCGTGCTCAGCTCCGACGAAAGCGCGGCCATTGGAGGCCGCCTGTTTATTGCACCTAGGAGCCGTATTTGAACGACAACTGGACGCGTGCGCGATAGGCGACCACCTTGCCGTCCTCGATCTTCATGTCGAGTTTGTTGATTTCGGCGACGCGAAGGTCACGCAGCGACTTGGCCGCGGCGTCGACCGCGTTTTTCGCGGCAGCCTCCCATGAGACGGTGCTCGTGCCGATGATTTCCGTGACACGGTAGACGCCGGATTCGGAAACTTTCTTGGCCATTTCTTGCTCCTCCGTTGAGAGGCTGCAGAAACAACTCCTGCAGCTTCGGAAAATCCCCCAGATTCCGCGCCTGGTCGAATTCGACCTTGACGTACTGCGGTTCTTCGCCGGACTGGCGCGGACTGCGACTCTAGTCCCATGATCCGGCCTGCCGCAAGTTCACCGATCGCCGGGCGCTGGCATATTGTGCGCAGCCTCGGCAACCCGGATCCTGTTGCCTGCAACAGCGTTGCTGGCTGCTCCGGGTAAATGTTGGTAAAGAAGGTCCCGGGAGCGGCCTGAAGGGCGGTAAGGCAGTCGAACTGACCGGCCGTTTGTCCGTATGCTTGCCGGGGAATTGCCGGGTTTGCGCAGCGGGATCCGCGGCCTGCCCGCGATCGCCACGTCTCCCGGAACCGCCTTCATGAAGGAATACCCTTGCGCCTTGCAATCACCTTGGTCTTTACCCTCACGTTCGCCCCACTCGCTGCCTTCGCCGACGCCGATGCTCCTCCGCCCGCGGCGAAGTCGCCCCTGCTGCAATCGATCGCGGCCGATGTGAAACCGGACGAACTGCGCGCGACGATCACCAGGCTTGTCGGCTTCGGCACGCGGCACACGTTGTCCGACACGAAGTCCGCCACGCGCGGCATCGGCGCCGCGCGGCGCTGGGTAAAGGGCCGCTTCGAGGAATTCAGCCGGCAATGCAAGGGCTGCCTGCAGATCCAGACGCCGGAGCAGACCGTGACCGGCGAGCGCATCCCGCAACCGGCGTCGATCGTCGATGTGCTGGCGATCCAGCGCGGCACGGATGATCCGGATCGCGTAATCGTCATTTCCGGCCACATCGATTCGCGCGTGCGCGATGTCATGGATGCAAAGAGCGACGCGCCCGGCGCCGACGACGATGGCTCCGGCACCGCCACCGTGATCGAGGCGGCGCGCGTGTTGTCGAAGCACAAATTCCGGGCGACCCTGGTCTACGCCGTGCTATCGGGTGAGGAGCAAGGCCTGTACGGCGGCAAGCTGCTGGCGCAATTCGCGCGCGACCATCACTGGTCCGTCGAAGCGGGGCTGAACAACGACATTGTCGGCAACACGCTCGGAACGAACGGCGTCAAGGATGCCACGCACGTGCGCGTATTCTCCGAAGGCACGCGCTCGACCGAAACGCCCGAACAGGCCACGCGCCGGCGCTACAACGGGGGCGAGGTCGACAGCCCGTCGCGCAATGTCGCGCGCTTCGTCAGCGGGCTCGCCGACACGTACCTGACCGGGTTCAGCGTGCGCATGGTCTACCGCACCGATCGCTTCAACCGGGGCGGGGACCAGGTGCCGATGCTCGCGGCCGGGTTTCCCGCCGTCCGCTTCACCGAGGCGATCGAGAACTACACGCGCGAACACGAAGACGTGCGCACCGAGAACGGCGTGAGCTACGGCGACGTGCCCGACGCGGTCGATTTTGCCTACCTCGCGCAGGTCGCGCGCCTGAATTCGCTCACGATGGCGGCACTGGCCATGGCGCCGCCGCCGCCCGCCGACGTGAAAATCGAAGGCGCTGTATCGATGGATACGAAAGTGAGCTGGAGTCCGGCTGCCGGTGCGGCGAGCTATCGCGTCTGGTGGCGCGATACGACCGAACCGCGCTGGAGCAACAGCCGATCGGCCAACGACGCAACCACGCTGCTGCTGAAAGACGTGAACATCGACGACTGGTTTTTCGGCGTCTCGTCCGTTTCGGCGGATGGCTATGAGAGCCCGGTCGTGTTTCCCGGGCCGGCTGGCGCGTTCAACGCGGACGCGGGCGCAGTGCAGCAGAAGTAAGAACCTGAGATGTTCAGCACCGAACTTTTCGGACCCGAGCAAGCGGTCATCCCCGAGTAAGCTGTCATCCCAGCGAAGGCTGGAATCCGTTCTTCCTCAATCGGCTGAAAAACTGGATTCCAGCCTACGCTGGAATGACGAGCCAAGACTTGTTCAGAGGTTCCTTGGCGCGCAGAAGAGTCGGTGTGCCGCTCTGCCCACTCGCCCCTCGCCCCTTTCTAAAACGAGCGGCTGAAAATCATCAGCAGCAACGCGACGATGAGCAGCGTCAGCACGATCTTGCTCACCGCGGCGCCACGCTCATGCAAGGCGGCGATACGCGCCTGCGTTGCTTCACCGGCGGGAGCCGCCGCCAGTGCGGCGAGTTCAACGCTCGTGCGGCCAAGGATTGCACCGCCCATGATCGCCGCGGCAAGACCGGCCAAAGCGCCCACCAGCAGCATGATTCCGCCGACACCGAAGCTGGCGCCTGCGCCGCGTGCCGCGAACCATATCCAGTAAAGCAATAGCCCTGTGAGGATCGTCGTGCCGGCAACCGAGGGCATGAAGATGCCCATTCCGCGCCGCATCGACTCGGCGATGACCGCGCCGCCCGCTGCCCCGGCGCTGCGGATCGACGGCATGATGATGAGCGTGAGCAGGGCGCCCGCGCCGACCCAGAGCGCTGCAGCGACAATGTGCGCCGCACGCAAAATCGACAACATCTGAAATTCCATCGGAGCCCCTGATTATGGAAGTCGCGCGAACTTTGCGTCGCCGCCATGAAAAATGCAAGGTCGTGCGTCACCGGGCGGAGTCACCAAGGTGGCCGGTCCGCCGCGCATGCCGTCTGCGCCTGGCAACGCAGTCCGGCAGCCCCGGTGTACACAATATTCTTTGTATACAAAAATATATTTCCCGGAACAAGGTGCCGGCGCCGGGTTGCGGCGCCAGCGCCTTCTAAATTAGCAAGAATTGCGCCTAAGTCGTTGCAATCACGGACTTTTGTCCCGATCGTCTTGACGCAGTCTTGACGCTGCGCGCGATATCATCTCTGCCGCTTCTGGCCCCGCCCGCAAACAAGATGTGTAGCGGCCAGCTCGGGTTCCGTTCAGGACCCGACGTTGACCAGGGAGGGTATTTCTGTGCAAATTTTCACGAGGCGGTCTTTCACGAAAGACGCCCGGGCAGACGCCTGGGCGAAACAAGCTCGGTTTTTCCGTGGTTCGATACTGGCACTGGCATCGACGCTCGCCTTCGCGGCAGGAAGCCAGGCGGCACAAGACAGTGCTTCGCCGAATGTCGGTCCCAAGGTTGCTCCGTATGTCTACAGCGGGGACCTGAAGAACGCGCCCAAGGCGAAGCCGAGCAAATACCATCCGGTCGAAGAGCGGGAGATTCCCGGCACCTTCATCGAGGGCCCCCGGCCCGTCAGGGGACCGCCGGACGAACTGTGGCATCCCTGGTTCAACCGTGGTCCGGGCAAGAACGTTCCCGGCGTGACACCACTGGAATTCACGACTCCGTTTCCGAACAAGGACACGAACCAGCCCGGCGACGGGCCGCCCGACGACAACGGCGCGGTCGGTCCGAACCACTACATCGCGATCGTCAACTTCACGTTCCAGATTTTCGACAAGAGCGGCAACTCGCTGGCCGGGCCGACCGACCCGCAGACGCTCTGGTCGTCGGCGCCGTCGACCGATCCATGCCGAATCCGCGGCCGCGGCGACGTCTACGCGATGTATGACTCGCTCAGCGATCGCTTCGTGATCACCCAGTTCGCGGATCTGGTTCCTGAAACAGGATCGCCGCCGACACCGAATCTGCAGGTGCAGTGCATTGCGGTTGGCAAGGGACCCAATCCGGTCACCGACGGCTATTTTGCCTACACCTTCGTCCTGCCGAACTACAACGACTACCCAAAACTCGCCGTGTGGCCCGATGGCTACTACATGATCAGCCAGCGCGGCTATGACGGTGGTGGAGGCAACCTGGATGCCTATGTCTTCGATCGCGCCAACATGCTCAATGGCAACCCCGCGGCATTCCAGCGTCCGTCGAGCGAGTTCACCAGTGGGCACGACGTCATCGCGATTCCCAGCGATGTCACCGGGCCGCCGCCGCCGGCAGGTTCGCCGAATTTCTTCGTGCGCCCCTATGACGGCACTCTTTACGGAGATGGTTCGCCGCGCATCGAGATATTCGAGTTTCACACCGACTGGGGCGTTCCGGCCAACACGACGTTTGGCTCGCTGCAGACGCTGACGCCAGCGGCATTTCGCTCTGACATCTGCAACGGCTCCGGGCTGAGCCAATACTGCGTTCCGCAACCTCCGAGCACGAGCGCAACGAAGCTCGATACGAGCGGCTCGATCTGGCAAGGCGGGCCGATCCAGTATCGAAACTTCGGCGATCACGAAACACTCGTCTTCAGCCACGTGGTCAATCTCAATGATGGCTCGAACGTGGCGGCAATTCGCTGGTACGAACTGCGCCGAAGTCCACCCGGTTCCGGGTCGTGGACGATTGCACAGCAGGGTACGTTCGCGCCCTACGACAGCACGACGACGACGACCACCAGCATCTATCGGTGGACGCCCAGCATCGCCATGGACAAGGCCGGCAACATTGCCCTGGGCTACAACGTCTCGAACGATGGCATCGCGCCGCATCCGACCGTCTATCCCGGCGTGCGCATCGTCGGCAGGCTGGCCTCCGACCCGCCCGGTGAAATGACGACACCGGAAGTTCATGTGGTCGACGGCGGAGCGTCCGTCGATACGACTGCACTCACGTACCGTTGGGGCGACTACAGCGCAATGCGCGTGGATCCCGCCGACGGATGCACGTTCTGGTACACGACCGAATACATCGCCGCGGGCCCAAGTCAGCAGACGCGCATCGCGGCGGCGCATTTCCCGACCTGCAATCCGGCCAACCTGTCGATCGTCAAGACCGAATCGCCGGATCCGGTCGTCGCGGGCAGCCAGCTCAATTACACGTTCACCGTGACCAACAACGGCACGGACACCGCAACCAATGTGGTCGTCACCGATACGCTTCCCGCCAGCGTGGTTTTCCTGTCCAGTTCCGTGCCGTGCACCGGCGTTCTGCCTTTGCGCACGTGCAACCTGGGTACCATGGTCAGCGGCGCAAGCGTCTCGTTCACGATCCAGGTCAAGGTATTGTCCAGCGCCACGACTGCGATTACGAACACGGCGAGCGTGGCAGCGGATCAGTTCGATCCGGACTCGAGCGACAACAGCTCCACCGTGGTCACGAACGTCGTCGAGTCCGCGGATCTGCGCCTGACCAAGACGTGCAAGCCCGACACCTCACCGGCGCCTGCCGGCGGTTCTGCGTTCTGCACGTTGCAGGTCGACAACCTCGGCCCGTCGGACGCGACCGGTGTCACCGTGACGGACAACATCGTGAGCAGCACGCCGTTCACGATAACGTCGGCTCCCGGCTGCACCGGGATACCCGTTGGCCCGGTCACGTCGGCATCTCTGACTTGCGCTCTCGGCACAGTTGCCGCTGGAGCAAGCGCGACGATCACGGTGACGTTCTCGGCCGCCAGCGGCGGCGATATCGACGACACCGCTTCTGTTTCCTCTACGACGCCCGACCCGAACCCGAGCAATAATTCCGCTACGGGCAAAGTCACCTTCGCAGCCGCGGCCGATCTTTCGGTCACGAAGACCGCACCGGCTACCGTCGTCGCAGGCACGAATCTGACCTACACGATCACGGTTGCCAACGCGGGGCCGTCGACCGCAGCGTCGGTCGTCATGAAGGATACGATTCCGGCACAGGTCAGTGTCCTGACGGTTGCGCCGAGCGCCGGCAGTTGCACCGCCGGTATCCCCGGCAATCCGCTGCAGCCGCTGACGTGCACGCTTGGTTCCCTGGCATCGGGCGCGAGCGCGACGGTCACGGTCGTCACACTCGTGAGCTCGGCTGTTCCGGATGGCACGGTCATCAACAACAACGCCACCGTCAGCAGTGCCGCGGGCGATTCCAACAATGCCAACAACAGTGCAACCGCGGCCGTCACCACACAGGCACGGGCGGACCTGGGCATCGTCAAGACGTCCGACAAACCGACCTACAAGCCGAGCAAGACGATCGCGTACACGGTGACCGTCACCAATCACGGACCATCCGATGCGCTGGCCGTCATCGTCACGGACAATCTGCCGACGATCCAGCAGGCAAGCTATCTCAGCGACACGGGTGGCTGCACGCTGAGTGGCCTGATCCTGACTTGCAACCTCGGCAACATGCCGGTGGGAACCACGAAGGCATTCAATATCTATGAACGCGTGAACGGTTCGAAGGGATCGATACCGAACACCGCGTCGGTGACCAGTTCAACGGCTGATCCCGGCCCGACAAGCAACACGTCGACGCTCGTGGTGACAGTCGGCAAGTAGCGCTGCGCCTGAAAGGAGCAGGGAGGTATGTGCCTCCCTGCTCCGCTGATCGAGGCGCAAATCCTCGACGGAGTACGCGCGCAGACGCGCCTGAGCGGCCCGGTCTGCGGTAACGCTTCAACCCCTCCATACGACGCCCTCGAGTCCTGTTCCGCAGTTCGTGTTCATGCGATCATCGCGACTGCAACAGGGGATCCATGCATGCCAGCTGACGCCAGCGCCGCAGCGTCGACGCCGAGTCTTTCGGTTCGCTCCTACCGCCTCACGTCGATCGACATGCTGCGCGGCCTCGTGCTCGTGATCATGGTCCTCGATCATGCGCGCGACGATTTTGTCGCCGGCATGGTGCAGAACCCGATGACGGACCCGAACGTCGCGCCGCTGCTGTTCTTCACGCGCTGGATCACGCACTTCTGCGCGCCGGTGTTCGTCCTGCTCGCAGGCGCGAGCGCCGGACTCATGACCGCGCGCAAGACGCCGCGCGAACTCGGCGCGTTCCTGCTCAAGCGCGGCCTGTGGTTGATCTTCATCGAGTGGTTCGTCGTCGCGACCGCGTGGTCGTTCGCGCCGTTCGGCTTCGCCCAGGCGAACGGTTTGATCGTGACTCCGCTGCAAGTGATCTGGGCGATCGGCGCGAGCATGGTCGTGCTGGCCGGCCTGCAATTCCTCGGCGCGCGCCTGTGCCTGGCGATCGGCCTGGCGATCGTGCTCGGCCACAACCTGCTCGATTACGTCTGGCCGGCGAGCGCAACGCGCGACGGAATCGACCATCCGCTCTGGGTCGCTCTGCACGCGCAGATGTCGGTCATCACCGGGCCTTACCGTATCGCCCTCGCCTATCCGCTGCTGCCGTGGCTCGGCGTCATGCTGTGTGGATTCGGTATCGCAGACGTGTTCCGGCTGGAACCGGCAAAGCGCGACGCGTGGCTGCTGCGCGGCGGCATCGCGCTGACGCTTGCCTTCGTCGTGATTCGCGCGATCAACGTCTACGGCGACCCGCATCCGTGGCATGTGACGGAGCGCGGCGCTTTAGGAACGCTCATGAGCTTCCTCAATACCGAGAAGTACCCGCCGAGTCTGCTGTTCGTGCTGATGACGATCGGACCGGCAGCGATCCTGTGCTCGTTCGCCGAGCGCATGCACGGCGCGATCAAGGACACGCTCGTCATGTTTGGCAGAGTGCCGTTCGCGTTCTATGTCGCGCACCTGTACCTGCTGCACTTGCTCGCGATCGCGCTCGGCGTGATCCAGGGCTTCGACGCGAACCAATTCTTCGTGATGGCGTGGGCTTTCCCGCCGGGCTATGGCGTGCCGCTGATCTGGCTCTATCCGATCTGGATCGGAGTCATCGCGCTGCTGTATCCGTTTTGTCGCTGGGTTGCTGCGGTCAAGGCGCGGCGCTCGGACTGGTGGTTGAGCTATCTTTGATTTGTCGGGTCGGCTCTCCGAATGATGGATTCGAAAAATCGATTCCGGCGGAGCGCTGTGGTGTGCTTCGACAACGCAGCTCTCTCCCGCCAAGGGGGAGAGAGCGCGAATACCAGCCCGCGTGGTTCAGGGCGCCACACTACGGATAGGGCGCTCTGATCCGCTCCGTGCATCAATTGTGGTCAGGACCACCGCCGCCCCCGCCATCCTTCCTGTCGCCCTTGTCCTTTTCCTGAGCCTTCTGTCCGGAGTTCTTTTCCTTCGCAACGGATTGCTGATGTTGCTGCGGCTGATTCGACGGACCGTTCGGGACTGGCGCCTGCTGCTGCGCATGTTGCTGCCTTTGCGGCTGCTGGCCACGTGATTGCTGTTGCGGCGGAGCGGCGTGCGCCTGCTGCTGTTCGGCATGCTGCTGTTGCTGCTGCCTGGCCTGCGATTGCTGCGGCGCCTGATCGCTGGCGTGCTGCTGCTTCTGCTGTTGCCGGGCATGCGATTGCTGCGCTTGCTCGGAAGCGCGCTCCTGTTTCTGTTGCTGCTGAGCATGCGACTGCTGTTGTGCCTGGGCCGTCGCGCGCTCCTGCTTCTGTTGCTGCTGCCCACGCGATTGCTGTGCCTGCTCTGCGGCGCGTTCCTGCTTCGGTTGCCGTTGGGCATGCGATTGCTGCGCCTGCTCCGTGGCGTGCTCCTGCTTCTGTTCCCGTTGGCCATGCGCCTGCTGCGCGGCACGCTCCTGCTTCTGTTGCCGTGGGGAATGCGATTGCTGCGCCTGCTCCGCGGCACGCTCCTGCGGCATGTGCGATTGCTGCCGAGATGGCGCTTGTTGCGGCGTCACGCTGCGCGAAGCGCTCGTTACGACATGCTTCTGATAATACTGCTGTGCCACTGCTTCGCGTGGCTGATAGTGATACCTCGTCGATTGAATCGAGTACTGCTGCTCCACGGCGCGCGGGTAGCGGCTGCCGGAGTACTGAGCCTGATAAGCCGGCAATGGCGCGGCGTGGTAGACGGTGTGACGATCCCAGTTGTCCCATCCGCTGCGCTGTCGTTGCCAGTCGTTGCCCCAGTACTCGCCCCAACGCGGCGCAACATCCACGCTCCACCCGGCAAAATAGGCTGGGCGCTGACGGTAGTAGCGCACCGGCACGCGCAGCACGAACGCGGGCACATACTGCGGTCCGACCTGGTCCCACGGACCATCGTACCAGCCGCTCGAATACCAGTTGTTGTCCTGGTAAACCCAGTACAAGCCGTCGTAAAAGAAGTAATTCGAATTCATCCGCGGGTCGTAGTAGACCGGATAGCCCGGGATGGCGACCATGCGGGGATATGTCGACACGTTGAAGCCGATGCTCACACCGTGCGATTGGATGCCGACGCTTACTTGAGCGTGGGCGGGCATTGCCGCGCAAAGCAGCATCGAGATTGGAAGAATCAGGTAACGCATGTTGCGTACTCCGGTTTGATATCCGACATTGCGGCCGGTTGTCAGTCCGGGTTCTGGGGTTGTCACACAAGCGCGACTCGCAACAACGAGCCGATCTCGACGGCAGATGGATCGTGGCGCAGGTAACGGGCCCGTCAAAACCCGTTCCGGGCTGAAAAAAAAAGCGTCAATCCAGGGGAGCGGATCGACGCTTTTGCGTTTTTCTACTGTCCCAACGCCGTCCTGGCCAAAACTGTCCTTGGGTCGCGGCGCTCACGCGCGGCGGTTCGCGGAATCTGTTCTCCGCGGATCAGTTTGTACCACGCATCAACCGCCCCTTCCGTTCGGTAACGAACACACCGTCCGGTGCGAGGCCAGAGCGCGCGTTCGCAATGCTCTATCGCTGATTTCGAGGCGATGGTGAACGACGATGTTGTTGCACGCTTGCTGCGTTGCTCGCGGGGGAAATTGTGACCCACCGCGCATTGATAACCATGCCGGGCGATGACACGGCGCAAAAATTACGCAACTTTCTCGCGAGTGAACCAAGCGGTCGCTGCATGTCGTACTGTGCGCCCCCTGCGCTGAGTTCGTGCCGCGACGCGATGACAGCGCCTTCAATCGCAATCTCTCGATATAGGTGGAACGCGTGATGAAACGACTGGCAAAGTTGCGATCGTATTGCATCGCGCACGTTGGTGTTTGCCTGCTCCTTGTGCTGAGCGCCGCGCATGCGCAGAACGCGGAATCCTGGCATTTCGTCAATCCTCAGCCGGTCGCCGATCCCGTTTTTTCGATGACATGGGATGGCAGCCGCTTCGTCGGCCTCGGCAGCGGCGGCCAGGTACTTACCTCGCCCGACGGTGTTGCATGGTCGGTGCGCAACGAGCCTCTGGCCACGTTCGCCATCCACAGCCTCGTCTGGAATGGCAGCAAGTATGTGGGGGTCGGCATCTTCTCGACGATCCTGACATCGCCGGATGCGATCAACTGGACGGTGCAACAGGTTCCCGTCGCGCCGTCATACGCGTTCTGGCAAGTCGTCTGGAACGACTCCAGGCAGCAATTCGTCGCCGTCGGCGATGCCGGAATCATCCTGACTTCGACAAACGGCAGCGACTGGGTGTCCAGGGCTTCGGGAACCGTCAATGGCCTCAGGGCGATTACCTGGGGCAACAACGAATATGTTGCCGTGGGCGCGGCCGGCACCGTGCTCGTCTCCGCCGACGGCATCAATTGGACCGATCACTCGCCAAGGTCCGGGCCCGTCAATGCCAGCGATTTGCTGACTTCGATCGCCTGGAACGGCAGCACATATGCCGTGTCGGGTTTCGGTGATCCGAACAACGTCGATTTCCCGTACCTCGGGGCCGCTCTCGCCACCAATGCGGACCCGACCGATTCGAAAAAGTGGAAGCTCAGATATTCCGATGCCGTTTCCGGAACGTTCCTCGGCCATGTCCTCTGGGACGGTTCATCGTTCGTCGCGGCCGGCAGTGGCGGCACTGTCCTGACGTCGGCGGACGGAACGACGTGGAACCCACAGAGTGCCGGAACGAGCGCTGAAATCGTCGTCATCGCCAGCGGCGGCGACACCCTGTTTGCAGCCACCGACGACAGTTCTTTGCTGACGTCGGACCTGACCGGTGCCGTGTGGACGACGCGGTCGCAAAACTTCGCCCAGTCCTCATTCGAGGAATTCACGAACGCCGTCTGGAACGGCAGCGAATTCGCCGGCATCAGCGATGCGGGCGCTTTTTATACATCGGCCAATGGCCTCGATTGGGCCGTGCAGGGTTTTCCGTTTCCGGTCTTGCCTTCGGGCATCGCCTGGGGCAACGGACAATACGTCGTTGTCGGCGACGACAGCATCTACGCATCTGCGGACGGCATGACATGGGCCAAGGTCACCGGCAATGAAACCGCCGGTATCGAATTCGAGCGCGTACGCTGGGGGAATGGCCATTTCATCGCGGTTGGAAGCTACACACCGCAGCCGCCGGTCTTTGGCCAGTTGCCGCTAGGCGTCATATTCACGTCAACCGACGGCGAGCACTGGGCGTCGGCGGGCAATTTCTCCGGCGTCACCGCGCCTGGTGATCGCGTGCACGATGTCATCTGGGGCGGCGGGCAGTTCGTCGCCGTCGGCTCGTCGATCGCAAGCGGTGGCGGCCTCAGGCCGACGCCAATCTTCACGTCTGCGAACGGCGTGGACTGGACTCGCCGCACAGTAGACGAGTTTCCAGGACCGAGCCTGAGAAGCATCGCCTGGGACGGCAGCCACTATGTCGCCGTCGGTACGCCCGGCTTCGGGTTCGACCCAAGGAACGGTGTGATCTCGGCCGATGGCATCACCTGGAACTATGTCTCGTTCCCCTTCTTCCCGCTCGTCGAGGCCGCGCTCAACAGCGTCGTGTGGACCGGCAAGTACTTCGTCGCGATAGGCGACCTCGGCACCGAAGTCGTATCGCCGGACGGACAAACCTGGACGAGCGGATACATGAACTCGTTCAGCAGTTTCGACGCTGTCGTGACCGATGGGCTGCGCTGCATCGCGGTTGGATTTCCGAGCACGATCATGGCCAATGAAGCCCTTTGCAACAACGATCCGATTTTCAGTGCCGGCTTTGAATGAGCGGCCCGCGACATCACCAAGACGCCGCGCCGAAGCGACGTTTCTGACAACGAGAGGGAGTGGATTGTGCTGAATTCATTTGCGCGAAGGCTGGTCCTGGTCGCTGCGGCCGGACTGGTGATTTCGACGGCGAACGCCGGCACGCCGCCGTCGCTGTCGGGCGCGATTCCAGGGCCGATGGGCAAATACGCAGTGAAGGATGCCGCGGGCAACAAGGTAGTCGGCGTCGACGGGCGTGTCGGCATCATGGTCGTGCTCGATGGTGAGCCGGCTGCGAAGACATATCGGCACGCTCTGGCGGCTGCAGGCTCGCGTGGCGTGACGGCGGCAACCGTCGCCGGCGCCGCGTCCCGGCAGGTGGTCAATCAACTGGCAGGCCAGCAGGCGCAGTTTCTGCACTCGGTCGGTGCGAAAGGAATCCAGTACGAAGAGTTGTTCCGTGCGCAACGCGCCATCAATGGCATCGCGATGCGCGTGTTGCCGCAGGAAATGGAGCGGCTTGCAAAGTTGCCGGGGGTCGCGAGAGTCGAGTACCTGCCGTACGAGACGCCGAGCAATATCACCAGCGTTCCGTTCATCGGCGCACCCCAGGCCTGGACCGGCGTCAACAGTCTCGGGCTGCCATTCGACGCGACCGGATCCGGCGTGCGCGTCGGCATCATCGACACCGGCATCGACTACCTGCATCCGGATTTCGGCGGCTCCGGCAGCCTCGTCGACTATCAGAAGAATGCCGACCGCCGGCACATCAACCCGGTCGATCCGGAAAATCCGGCCCTGAAGTATTTCCCGACGGCCAAAGTCGTCGGCGGCATCGATTTCGTCGGCGACTTCTACGACGGCAGCAATTCCCCGGTGCCGGATCCGAATCCCGCGGACTGCAACGGGCACGGTTCGCACGTTGCCGGCACAGTCGCGGGATACGGCGTCAACAAGGACGGCACGCCATACGCAGCGGGATACGATCCGTTGCCGAACTACTCGGGTTTTCGCATCGGACCCGGAGTCGCGCCCGGCGCGGAGCTCTACGCATTGCGTGTTTTCGGCTGCGGTGGCGGGACGAGTGTTCTCGCCGAGGCCCTCGAATGGGCCGTCGATCCGAACAACGACGGCGACCTCAGCGACCATCTCGACGTCGTCAACATGTCGCTCGGCGCACCGGAAGGATTCCCTTCCGACATCGATGCGGTCGCCGCGGACACCGCGGCCTTGACCGGAATGATCGTCGTCGCCGCATCGGGCAACAACGGATCCGGGTTCTTCGTTGCCAGCAGCCCGGCCGCGGGCAGGCACGTGATTTCGGTCGCGGCGATCGCGGACGGCGGCCTGGCCGGCGTGCTGCTGCACGAGTCGTCGCCAGCTGCCGGCGACTACCCGGCCGCGGCGGCAGGTTACGTCAACCCGGACAACACACCGCCGCCGTCGCCGTCGGGCCAGGCCGGACAGCTCGTGCTCGTCAACGACGGCGTCGATCCGCCGGCAGACGGCTGCGAATCGACATTCTCCGGCAGTGTCGCCGGCAAGATAGTCCTTATCGATCGCGGCACGTGCAATTTCACGGTCAAGGTGCTGAACGCTCAGGGCCATGGCGCCAAGGGCGTCATCGTCGCGAACAATGCCGACGACGCACCGCCGCTGCTCATGGGTGGGATTGCCGATTCGACGATAACGATTCCCGCGGTCGGCGTTTCGCGCGCGACCGGAGCGGCGCTGAAGGCGCAGTTGGCCGCCGGCAGCGTGAAGGTCGCGCTGGCGACCGCCAGTGCCGGCGATACGTTTGCGACATTCAGTTCGCGAGGTCCGACGATCGACGTCGACGGCAGCGTAACCTTGAAACCCGATCTTGCCGCGCCGGGCGTCGACATTCCGTCGGTGCTGACGGGCGTGACATGCGACGAACAGGGCACGTCCGGCTGTCTCGTCCCCGCGCTTGGCGGGTATATCCCGGGAGGCCAGTTGCTGGTGTTGAACGGCACATCGATGGCGACGCCGCACGTGGCCGGCATGATGGCCGTCCTGCGCCAGCTCAATCCCGATGCGTCGTCCGACGAGTTGAAGGCGCTTGCGATGAACAGCGCGGCGCACGATGTAACACTCGGCGCCAACAATTCGGGTGAGCGCTACGGCGGAAGTTCGGTCGGCGCCGGTCGCGTCGACGTCGCGCGCGCCGCTGCCTCGACGATAGTCGCCTACAACAACGACGCCAACGGCAGCACCTCGGTCACGTTCGACGTGGAACCGGTCGGCTCGCAATCGTTCACGCATGACGTGCGCATCGTCAATGGTTCGAACGTCGACCAGCCGGTCGAATTGTCCATCGATACGATCGAGGATGCGCCGGGCGTCGCGTTTTCGGTGGTCGGGCCGACGACGAAATCCCTGCCTCCCGGGCAGACCGTGATCAGCGTCGCCATGGCGACCGACGTCGCACAGATGAATCGAACCTGCGATCCGACGCTGGCGAAGACCACGGGCATTTTCGATACGGTATTGACGCGCGAGTGCATCGCCGAAGAATCGGCGTCGCTAAAGATCTCCAGTGGCGGAACCGAACTCGCGCGCGTGCCACTTTATGCAGCCATTCGCCCGCATTCTTCGCTGGCAACGACCGGCATGCCGGCGGGTTCGCCGGCAACCGGTACGACAGACCTGGTTGTCACGGGCGCGGACGTCTGCAGCGGCAACCTTGGCGCAGGGCCCACCTGCCATGCAGATCTCTCGGCAGCGGAAGAATCGCTGGTCTCCCCGTTCGAATTGCAGGTGAAGGGCGCAATCGATCCGACACTGCCGGGGTTCGCCAACCTGCACTACGCCGGCGTCAACTACCGGCCCGATCCGGTCGGCGGCGACGACGAGTACCTGTTCGGTATTGCGTCCTATGGAAAATGGGGCACGCCCAGCACCGTTGCGTACAACATCTGCATCGATACGGACGGCGATGGCAAGTTCGACAAGACCGTGTTCAATACCGATACGGGCAGCGTCGGACCGCTGTTCGGATTCGCGCCGAATCCATCCAACGGATACTTCACGGCGGTGCTGAATCTTCCTCTTGTCTTCCTGGACTCCGCGCTGAACCTCGTGGGTGCGGCGGCCGCGGACACCGGCGTGCTCGACAACAACGTGATGATCCTTGGCGCACACCTGTCTTCTCTCGGTTTGGCCGCGCCGACGAAGATCACCTACGGGATCGCGGTATGCCCGGGCTTCGAGCCGCTGTGCACCGGCTTTGTGCCGGGGGCCCGGTGTACGGGCGCCGATGCATTCGCGTCATTTGGTCCATACACGTATGACCCGGCTCACCCGGGTGTCGATGGCCAGGGCAATGTCCTGCTCGAGGATCTCGATGGCAGCGCGCTTCGGGTGGCCTACGACACGCAGAACCTCGGTGCAAACGGCTCCCTCGGCCTGCTGCTGCTCCATCATCACAACACGACAGACAAGACCGCGGAAACAGTCGTGGTCGACGATCTGTTTGTCAACGGATTTGGCGGCGATTGATCGTCGCGCGAGCGTGCGAGGTTTCACCGCCCGCATCCGTCCGCGGTGCCGCGCCCGGAATCCACGTCCTCCATCTGGAGTGATGAGCGAGCAACTGATTCCTATGCAACGAGCGCTGCGCTGCGTTCCGCTGCCACCGGCGTCGTTCCGTGGCTCGCCGTTTCCGCCGCGGCATACGCCATCGGCACGCCGGTCGAACCGGTTGAGTCCGGGCCGTGAGCCAACGCGCAGACCGTGAATCCGGGATGAGAAAGGAGTCGCTCGGCTCCTTTCTCGTTGTCCGTTACTTACCCGCGCACCCGCAATCCTTGCACTTGCAGCAGCGGCATTCGACGCAGTTGCACTGCTCGCACTTGCAACACGCACAGGCTTTCGTTTCGACATTTGCAGCGTTCATGACGTTCTCCGTTGATCACGGCGGGATGCCGTTGAGCAAAGGCTGAGGCTTGACCTTGGGGGAAGGTCAAGGCCGCGCAGAGAAACCGCGCTCGCTCTGCAAATCATTGACCTTTCCATCGTTGTAAGGTTTAGACTCGCTGGCAATCGGAACGATCACGGAGTCTGTGAAATGGTCAGGCAAGTACCAAGGCCGGAACTGGCCGACGCTAGGCAACGGGGTTTCCACAACATCGGCGACGCCTCGGCGAGGACCGGCGTCAGCGCGAAGATGATCCGGCACTACGAGAGCATCGGCCTGATCCCGCAAGCGAACCGCACCTTCGCCGGCTATCGGTTGTACGCCGACGCCGACCTTCATCGCCTGCGTTTCATCAAGCGTTCGCGCAACCTGGGCTTTTCGATGAAGCAGATCGAAACACTGCTCGCGCTGTGGAGCGACCAGCATCGTGCGAGTTCGGAAGTAAAACAGTTCGCGCAGGCACATGCGATGGAACTCGGTGCGAAGATCCTCGAAATGCAGGCGATGCAGCGCACGTTGCTCGACCTGGCGAAACACTGCCGCGGAAACCAGCGGCCTGATTGTCCGATCCTCGACGATCTTGCTGGTTGAGAAGCGCGGCTACGGCGAATTTGCGGCGGAACCAACCTTGCTGCTCGTATACGGCTAAGGACAAGCCAGACCGGCGGGCAGGGTCAGGCGCTGGATTGCCATGGTGCCGGCAACGTAGCCCGGGCCGACGGGCTGCCACGACACGATACCGTTTTTGCAATCAGTAAAGGTCATGGTGAGCGCGCCCCAGAACTGGTTCTGTACACCCGATGGATCGAAGTTTGGAAAGAATTTTCCACCTGAGCCGACTGCCTGATAGCCCTGCAGCACCGCCATGTTGCCGCTGATCGGTCCCTGGGCGACGATCCACGCTTGGCCATTCTCGGGCGCATAGGTGAACCACTCGACCAGGATGGAGTTGTCGCGCAGGACCTCGACTGCGAAACCCTGGCCGATCTGGTTGGGGTTGTACCAGTTGCCGGTGATTCCCGGTCCGATGCGGAACCCGTTCCCCGCCACGGTGTAAGAGCCCGACACGGCCGGAAAACTCCAGTTCACGCTGTACGTCGCGGGCGCCAGAACGCCGAAGTTCACGCTGCGCTGGTAGACGATGTAAGGCGGCGGGTTGGTAACACACGCAATCGCGAACAGCGGCTGCGTGACTTCGATGACTGTGCCATCGACGTGGAACGACGGGTTTTCGCTGCTGGCGGTTACTCCGCACGGCGGTATCTGCGCATAGACCGATGCGACGACCTCGCCCTCAGAGTTTTGCGAAATCGTCAGTTGCGGCGCTGCGGTTTGCGCGGCCGCCGCAAGCGGCAAGACGGCGATTGCGATTCCGATCCAAGTCTCCTGCATGGCAAACCCCATCTCACTCTCCTTCAAGCGCGGATTGGCGCCGCGACGACGGCGCCAGCATATGGACGACCCAGCCGCAAGAACCGTCGCACGGCGGCGCTGCAGCGACGACTCAAAAATTTCGACTCCGAACCTTTGCTAGCATAGGCGCATGGCCGCCATACTGCCGCTTCCCTGCGCCGTTTTCGAACCCGCCGCCCAGCTGCGGCGATGGCTGTCCGCGTTTGACCGCATCTTCGTGCTGACCGGCGCTGGCATCAGCACGGCGTCCGGCATTCCGGACTATCGTGGACCGGATGGATTGTGGAAGCGAAGCGCGCCGATCACCTATCAGGCATTCATGCGCGATCCGTCGATGCGTCGGCGCTACTGGATGCGCAGCTTCGTCGGCTGGCCGGCCGTCGCACGCGCCCGGCCGAACCGAGCGCATGAGGCGCTCGTCGAACTCGAATCGCGCGGGCGAACCACGACGCTGGTCACCCAGAACGTCGACGGTTTGCATGCGCGCGCCGGTCAGCGCGAAGTCATCGATCTGCACGGCCGCATCGATCAGGTCATCTGTCTGGATTGCGGTGCGCGTGCCGCGCGCGCGGATGTGCAGCGAATTCTGGCCGATGCAAATCCGCAATGGTCCAACCTGAGCGCCGCAAGCGCGCCGGACGGCGATGCCGATTTCGAACACGCTGACGTCGGCAGCTTCAGCGCGCCTGCGTGTACGGGCTGTGGCGGACTGCTCAAGCCGGACGTCGTGTTCTTTGGAGAGAACGTGCCGCGTGAGCGCGTCGCCGCCGCCCATGAAGCGTTGCGCACGGCCGACGCGATGCTCGTCGTCGGTTCGTCGCTGATGGTTTACTCGGGCTATCGATTCGCGCGCATGGCGCACGCTGCGGGCATGCCGCTGGCGATGCTCACCCGCGGTATCACGCGTGCCGACGCTCTGGCCACGCTCAAGCTCGATGCCGACTGCGTCGCTGTCCTGGGTCGTGCGATCAGCGGCTATTCCTGATCGCGGTATGGCGTTTGGGGCGAGCTGCGCTCCAGGCCGCCGCCCTTCTACGTTCCGAACCATTTCGTCGAATCGCGCAGCGGGCGTTGCCGAGGCAGCGGCCCGCTGGCGAATGCACGGCTGGCTACTTCTTCGCAGGCTTGCCCTTCAATTCGATGACCAGCACTTCAAACGGCTTGTCACCGACATTTTCCGGCAAATGCGTCGTGGCCGGCGTCCACATCGTCGTGCCCGCCTTTATCGGCGCATCCTGGGTCTTGCCGTCGGGAAACGTGAACTTTGCCTGGCCGTCGCTGAGGAACACCGCGACGGCATCGGGATGCGAATGCATGACCGACTTCTCGTGCGGACCGTAACTGGCGCGCAACACGCGCACCTTGGCATTCTCGAATTCGACCTTGTAATGCTTGGCGTCAACTTTGACCGCGTCCTGCGCCAACGCGGGTGCCGCAAAAGCAAGCAACAGCAATGCGGGTACTGCGAACGTTGCACGGTTCATTGGTCTTCCCCTTATGGTTGTCCGGCCGGTATGCCGGGAAGCCGGTCCGATCCGGTCTGGCAAGTATGCGCCGGCGCTCGTGCCAATTCGACTGGCCGATGCGAGGATGCAGCTGGCGAATCGGACAAAGCTTGTGAACCGGCTGGGGTCCATGGATGATTCGGAACCCGCAGGAATTCGGCACAGAGGAAACCTCCAGACCATGAGATCGAAAATCGTTTCGCCGGCGTCGCGTCGGGCCGGCCGCACAATCGCAGGCCTGTGCGTCTGGTTGTCGATCTCGATCGCAGGCGCGGCCGACCCGGCAGCCATCGAGCTCGAAGTCGATACACGCGACGTCCAGCGCGGGATCCAGCACGCGCACATGGCGCTTCCGGCCGCACAAGGCGAGATGAGTGTCGTTTATCCGAAATGGACCCAGGGCGAACACGGACCGACCGGGCCGATCGAGCAGGTCACCGGCCTGAAGTTCACGGCCGGGGACCGGACGCTCGCGTGGACGCGCGACCCGCTCGACGCATTCCGCTTCAAGATTGCCGTGCCGGATGGCGTCGCGAAAATTTCCGCGGACTTCGACTATCTGTCGCCGCAGACTTCCTATGGCGGCGGCGGCTACGGCAACACACCGAACATGACGCCGCACCTGGCGATCGTTCTGTTCAATCACGTCCTGCTGCTGCCGGATTCGGCCGATGCCGGCAAGCTCACGGTGCGCGCGCGGGTTCGCATCCCGGACGCCTGGGCCTATGACACGCCGACGCGCGGTGAGCGCCCGGAACCAGGGCTCGTCGCGCTCCCGGAAATGTCCGCCGCCGAGCTCGTCGATTCGCCGTTTATCACGGGCGAATTCTCCCGTCTGATTCCCCTGACCGCGCAGGCACCGGCGACGCGGCTGAGCATCTTTGCCGACGCGTCCGCTGACCTGGCGATCAAGGACGACGATATCGCCAGGCTGCGCCGCGTCGTTGCCGAAGCCGAAGCGCTGTTCGGCGCGCGTCACTATCGCCAATACGCATGGCTGGTCGGGCTCGGCGACACGCTCACGACCAACGGAGTCGAACATCACGAATCGACCGACATTCGCATGAGCGAGTCGCTGTTCACGAAACCCGAGTTCATGCAGCGCTGGGCGTCGGTTTTCGCGCACGAATACGTGCATTCGTGGAACGGCAAGTACCGGCGGCCGGAGGGGCTCGTGCACGGCAACTTCCAGCAGCCACTCGAAGACAACCTGCTGTGGGTATACGAAGGCATGACGCGCTACCTCGGCGATTTCGTAGTGCGTGGCCGCGCCGGATTCGGTTCGCCGGAGTTCATGCGCGACTATCTCGCGTTCGTCGCCGCGCAGCAGGACCGCCTGCGCCCGGGACGCGCGTGGCGCCCGCTGCTCGACACCGCCGTCGCCGTGCCGCAATACGGCCAGGCGCCGAACGAGTGGACCGGCGAACGTCGCGCGCTGGACTACTATGCGGAAGGCGCGTTGATCTGGCTCGAGGCCGATGTGCTGATCCGCACGCGCAGCGCCGGCAAGCGCTCGCTGGATGACTTCTGCCGGGCGTTCTTCGGCGGCGCGGACAGCGCTCCGGCCGTGCGCGCCTATTCGCGCAACGACGTTGTCGCTGCGTTGAACGCCGTCGAACCGTACGACTGGGACTCGTTCCTGCGCACGCGCGTGGAACAGGTGCAAGCGCATGCGCCACTCGGCGGGATTGCCGCCGGCGGCTGGACCCTGGTCCAGGACGACAAGCCGAATCCTTATCTCGACGCGACCGCCAAGTCGGCCAAGCTCAGCGACTTTTCGCACTCGCTCGGCTTCTGGACCAAGGAAGACGGCAAGGTGACGGATGTCGTGACCGGTTCGCCGGCGTTCGCTGCCGGCCTGGCGCCGGCAACGAAGCTGATCGCGATCGGCGGACGCAAGTGGAACGAGGACACGGCGAAGGAAATCATCGTCGCCACCGAGAAGACTGCGCAGCCGATCGAACTGATTGTCGAAAGCGGTGACACCGTGCGCACGCTGCGCGTCGACTGGCACGGTGGCCTGGCGTACCCGCACCTGACGCGCAATGCGCAGCAAGCGGATCTGCTCTCGCAAATCATCGCGCCGAAAAGCAAGGCAAGGTGAGTGCAGAGATTCGCCGCGCCAGCCTCAGCAATCGGCTGGCGCGCGAACTGAACGATGACGCGGAGTTACTTCAGCTGTCCGCGAATCTCGCCATCCTTGTGCGCGGCGCTGTGGACGTTGATGTAAAGGTCGCCGGCCTTGAACTTCGCGAACTGATCGTCGGTGAGCTTGGAACCCGCCGGCACACTCCACGTGCCATCCGCGCCCTTCGTGAGCGTGATGATCGGCGGACCGGCCGTGCCTGCCGCGCCGACGTGGATGTGCGCCGCGTTGCCTTCGATTCCCGTTGTCTTCACACTGCCGCCGACGGTCTTGTCATCACCGACTGTGATCATGCCGCTGCCTGATGCCGAGGTTTGCACCGGAGGCGTTTCCTCGGCGCCGCTCAAGTTGACCTTGACATCTTTCGCCCAAGCCGAACCGACGGCGAGTGCGGCCGACAATGCAAGCAATGCGATGGTGCCGCGAATTTTTCGAACGTTTTTGTCCATCATGATTCTCCCATGAAATGTTGGATCACCCGAGTCCACCCGACGGCGCCTTCGCGGCGCCTGCCGAGACCGACGGATACGTTACGCCGAAAACTCACGCGGGCGACGCGAAGTTCGCCGGGCGTTTAGCTGGGGTTGTGTTTCCCCGCAGCTTTCTCCTGACGAGCGCGGCTGTGTCGTGTGCCTCGTGGAAACGCGCGCGCCGCCGCCCTGCCCGCGCATCGCGCGAGCCAGCCGCGACCGTCGTTCAATCGGCGATTGCTGGGCGCGAAGCGGCCCGCCACGCTCGTCGCTAGTCGAGTTTCATCCCGAGCTGATCGAACAGGAACGCCATCCAGTCTGCCGACTGCGAGATGCGCTCGTCGAGAGAACTGCCGATGCCATGCCCGGACTTCGTGCTGATGCGCAGATAGACCGGCAGCCCGGACGCAGTCGCCGCCTGCAACGCCGCGGTGAATTTGCGCGAATGCATCGGATTGACGCGGCCATCGTTGGCGCCGGTCATCATCAGCACGGCGGGATATTTCTCGCCCTGGCGCACGCGGTGATAAGGCGAATACGCGTACAGCGCCTTGAACTGGGCCTCATCCTTGACCGTGCCGAACTCGGTCGTGTTGAACGAACCGTTCGGATCGAGCTCGACGCGCACCATGTCGTAGATACCGACCGACGAGATGACCGCGTGCGCGAGCTGCGGATGCTGGGTGATCATCGCGCCCATCAACAGGCCGCCGTTCGAACCGCCGAGCATCGCCAGGTGCGCGTGGTCCGTATACTTTATCTTGATCAGGTATTCCCCGGCCGCGGCAAAATCGTCGAACACGTTTTGTTTTTTAGTCAGGCGGCCTTGCTCATGCCAGCGCTCGCCGAATTCGCTGCCACCGCGGATGTTCGCGTCGACGTAAATGCCGCCGCCGTCGAGCAGCAGCCGTGTCGTCGGGCCGGCGAAGCGTGGCTGCTGGCTGATGCCGTAACCGCCATAGCCGTACAGCAGCGCAGGATTCGCGCCGTCACGTTTCGTGCCTTTGCGCCGGATGATGTTCAGCGGTACCTTCGTGCCGTCCTTCGACGTCGCGAATTCGCGCGTCACCTTGGCGTCGTCGAACTTGACCGGACTGTCCACGGCCAGCTTCGTTTCCGTGATTTTCCCGTCCGCGGCGTGCCAGCGGGCGTAGTAGCGCGGGCGCAGATACGTCGAGACACCGAACAGCACGTCGCCATCCGGCAGCGCTTCGATGTTGCCGAAGGCGGCGATCTGCGGCAGCGGCAGCTTCCCGCGCGCCTTGCCGTCGAGCCCGAAGGCCTGCACCTCGTTCGGTCCGCCGACGATGTAGCTGACCAGCATCGTGTCGTGAGTGAGCGTTGGACTACGCGGCGTGTTCGAATCAGCCGTGATGATCGAACCGTTCCCTTCCGCCACGATCGTTGCGGACTTGGCAAGTTCGCTGACGCCCGGCGCGAGTTTCAGCACTTTGCCGTTTGGCGCCCCGTGGCGCGAGACCAGATACAGCGAGTGATCCGGCGCGACCGTTGCGGCGACGACTTTGTCCTCGAATTTCGTGATCCGCGTTTTCTTGCCGGCGCCGTCCACGAGCCAATGCGCCCAGTCGCCGCCATCGCCGTCCTGCACGCTCGCCAGTACGACATCGGGCGCATAGCGGTTGTCGAGGAATATCTCGCCGATGCGCGGCACGCCGTCCTGCGTGCCGAGGACCAGCGCATCCTTCTGCCAGTCCTGGCCGATCGTGTGGAAGTACACCTGCATGAAGAAGTGGCGATCGGCCTCGGGCTTCTCGTCACCGGGATAGCGCGTGTACCAGAAACCATTGCCGTCGCCGGCCCAGGCAAGCGAACCGCCCGCCGTCGGATATTGCACGCGCGGAATTGCTTCGCCGACCTCGCTGCCGGTGACCGCATCGTAGACGTGCAGCGTACCGTCTTCGCTCCCGCCCTTCGACAATGACACCGCAACGCGCTTGCCGTCGTGCGACGGCTCGTACCAGTCGATCGCTGTCAGTCCGCTCTTGTCGACAGTGTTCGGATCGAGCACGGTCTTGCGACTTGCCGGATTCGCGTCTCCGGCCAGGGTCACGAGCATCGCTTGCTGGAATTGCGGATCGTTGAAGATCGCGAAGATGCGGTCGCCGGCGGGTGTCAGCCTGGAATATTCCGGCGACGTCGCCTTGATCATCGTCGTCAACTGCGCCTTCAACGCTTCGCGGACCGGCAGTGCGTCCAGATAGGCGCGCGTATACGCGTTCTGCGCCTCGTTCCATTCGCGGCCCTTTGCGCTCGCGTTGTCTTCCAGCCAGCGGTACGGATCGCCGACCGAAACGCCAAAAAACGTGTCGGTGACCGTTTGTTTCTCGGTCGCCGGCGGAGATGCGGCAGAGGCAAGATTGACGAAGGCAGCCGTCAAAAGCGCAGCGGTTGCGCGCGTGGAGCGAACAGGCATCTGCAACTCCGGATCGGCTGTAGATTGGCGGACAAGTATACCCAACTCTCACCGGCCGCCCGACCGGGATTCGCCATGAGTTCCGGGCGCTCGAACGGCAGCCGGAACCCGTGCAGAGGCAACGACCAAAAGCCGGCAGAAAGAACCCTGAAGGACGTCATTCCCGCGGAAGCGGGAATCCATGTTGATCTTGGTAGTCAAAAAGCAAATGGATTCCCGCTTCCGCGGGAATGACGTCAAATATGGGAAGCGTAGCGCTCTCTTCCATGCCCGAAGGGCACCGAGCTTTTCCTTATTGCCCGTTCGCGCTTACGAAGTCGCTCAGGGTCTTCTTGAACTTTGCCATCGACGGCGGATGCACGTACATCATGTGGCCGGCGTCGTAGTATTCGATGCTGACGTTGGCGCGCAATTCGGGTGCAACATCGAGGTGATCGATGACATATTCGACGCTGCGATACGGCACGGCCAGGTCGAAGTAGCCCTGTTCGATCAGGATCTTCATGCGCGGATTCATCGTCATCGCCTGGGCCAGGTCGACGGCCGTGTTCGCGATCGGCGACTTGTAGCCGCCGAGGTCCGGCTGCGCGTGGCGCTCGTCCCAGTGTTCGTTGACATCGCCGCCGGACAAAACGTACTGGCGGTCGGATTCGACCTTGAGTTCCTGCCGATAGTAGTCGTTGAACGACGCGACGATCGCCGGCGCAACCGCGGCGCTGTACGGGTCGTAGCGAATCGTTTCGGACAACGCATCGATCGTGCCGCCGGCGTAGCGCGAATCGACGCGGCCGACGACCTTGCCGCGGCTGCGCAGCAGTTCCTGCAGGAAATGGCCTTCGTCCATGCGCAGATTCGCCTTGTCCCAGTAATCGGCCGATATGCCGGTGTAGCGGGACAGTCCTTCCAGCACCTTCTGGCGCTCGGCCGCGCTCGCGCGGCGGCCCTTGAACAGGACCGGTGCGTAGACGTCCTGGGCGAATGCCTCGACCTCGCGCAGGAACGGCTGCAACTCGGCCGGACGGTTCGCGAGCGCATTGTGGTACCACGCCGTCGATGCAAACGTCGGCAGGAAGTTGACGTAAGGCTCGTCGACGCGCAGGCCGGCGGCGCCCGCGACGACATCGAGGTAGGGTGAGACGAGAATCACGCCGTTCAAAGCGACGTTGTGCTTGGTCAGCAGCGCGAAACTGACGCCGCCAGTGCGCATGCCGCCATAACTTTCGCCGAGCACGAACTTCGGCGAGGCCCAGCGGCCGTATTGCGACAAGTACTGCACGATGAAATTCGATACCGATGTGACGTCCTGGTCGACGCCCCAGAAATCCTTGTTGTCGCCTTTGCCGACGGCGCGCGAGAACCCGGTGCCGACCGGATCGATCATCACCAGGTCGACCTGGTCGAGGATGCTGAATTCGTTTTCGATCGTGCGAAACGGCCCGCGCGTGTTGTGCTCGATGTCGACGAGTTGCGTGCGCTTGGGTCCGAGTATGCCCATGTGCAGCCAGGCCGAAGCCGAACCGGGGCCGCCGTTGTAGGCGAACATGATCGGGCGCGTGTGGATGTCGGCGCCGTCCTTGGTGTACGCGGTGAATCCGAACAACGCGATCGCCTCGTCCTTTTCGTTCTTCATCAGCATGGTGCCGGCAGTCGCGGTATAAGCCAGCGACGTGGCGCCGACGTGACCCTGGTGTTTGGTCACCGAAACCTTGGCCTCCGGGATTTTCTCCTCCGGCTTGGCCGCATCGGATTTCGCGCCTTCCGTCTTCGCGGCTTCGGCCGCGAAAGCCAACGGGGCGCCCGCAGCGAGCGCCGCGCCCAGTACGAGCGCCAAAAATGGACGTGTCATCGATTCGATCTCCCCTGACAGACCACTTACTGTAAGCGCTGCACCGCCAAGCGGCCTCGGCCATTCGTCATGGACGCCGCCGTGCAGGCGAAGTGGATGTTCTTTTCGAGCATACCGTCGGCGTAGCGCCCCGCTCAGGTTGCTTGCCGACTCCTGAACAGGTTTGCGGCAAACGCCGGTTCCGGGCACGGGGTTCAGCCGCGCTGGGTTTAAATGACTGCAACGGCGAGAGCCGGACTGATGCGCGGTCGATTCGTGTCCGCGCACGTCGTGTTGTCAGCCGTCCGCTCGCCGCTGTGAGCGCCGAGCGCGGCACGAGGAGTACAAGTCATGATTACCAAGCAGCGTTTGCTGGTCATAACGATGGGTGCAGCCCTGGCGTGTTCGTGTGGCGCGCAAGCACCGCCGAACGACAATGCCGCGAACGGCTCCGTGCCTTCGAACCTGCCCGCACAGGCCCAGGTGAGCGGACCCGGGCCTGCAATCTCGCCTGCGCAGGGCCAAACCGCGCCTGACCCGGTTGCGCCCGGGCAGGCCGATCCACCGGCGCGCGTCGCGCGCCTCGCGAACATGTCGGGCAATGTCAGCTTCACGCCGGCCGGGGAACACGATTGGGTCCAGGCACAATTGAACCGGCCGGTCGTCACCGGCGACAAGTTGTGGACCGCTGACGGCGCGCGCGCGGAGTTGCAGATTGGTTCGTCGACCGTCCGCCTCGACTACCAGTCGAATTTCGACTTCATCAATCTCAACGATCAGATCGCGCAGATGCAGCTGACGCATGGCTCCTTGAGTCTGGACGTCTGGCGCCTGCGGGCCGGCGAGACCTACGAGGTCGATACACCGACGATTGCGTTCATTGCCAATCGCGTCGGCGACTATCGTGTCGACGTCGACTCGCAGGGCGGATTCACGACGGTGACCGCGCGCCGTGGTGGCGGCGAAGCCGTCGGCGAGGGCGGCAAGCGCGTCGTCATCGAGGAAGGCCAGTCGATTCGCTTCAACGATTCGGCGCTGAACGACTACAAGGTCAACGTCTCGTCGCCGGACGATTTCGATCTTTACTGCAAGCAGCGCCAGGAGCGGCACGTGAGCGCCCCGGCGCGCAACTATGTCTCGGAGAACGTGGTCGGCTATGAAGACCTCGACGAATACGGCACATGGGAGACCGCGCCGCAGTACGGTCACGTCTGGTACCCGACCGCCGTCGCGGCCGACTGGGCGCCATATCGCGCCGGCCACTGGATCTGGGTCGATCCGTGGGGCTGGACCTGGGTCGACGACGCGCCGTGGGGCTTTGCGCCGTTCCATTACGGCCGCTGGGCTTACGTCGGGACGCGCTGGGGCTGGGTGCCGGGGCCGGTCGAGGTTGCTCCGGTGTATGCGCCCGCGCTCGTTGCGTTCGTCGGCGGCGGCGGCTTCGGCGTGAACGTGTCGGTCGGCGGACCGATCGGCTGGTTCGCGCTGGGCCCAGGCGACGCCTACTTTCCGGGCTACTACGGCGGGCACGACTACTTCAACCGCGTCAATGCCGGCTACGTCAATCAAACCGTCGTGAACAACTACTACGGCGCGTGGGCGAGCGGCAACGTCAACTATTCGCAGATGTCGTTTGCGAACCGCAACGCGCCACGCGCGCTGACCGCGATGCCCGCTGCGGCATTCGCATCGGGACAGGCGGTCGCCACTTCGGCGGTCGCGGTCAATCGCACGACGATGGCGAATGCGCGCGTCCTTCCGCGAGCCATGGTCACTCCGACGCAGACGAGCCTGGTCGCCGGACGTGGCAGCGCGGCGGCGCCTCCGTCCGCGCTGGAGAACCGCACGGTCGTGGCGGCGCACACTCCGCCGCCGGCAACGCCGTCGTTCGCGCAGCGCCAGTCCGCGTTGCAGAAGAGCGCCGGGCAGCCGTTGAGCGTCAATCAGATGCGTACGCTGTCGGCGCAGGCGAATGGACGCAGCGCGAATGCGGCGACAGCCGGCAATGTGCG
>DATIEJ010000210.1:0-16348 GCA_035455825.1 Rhodanobacteraceae bacterium
GCATTTCCGGCATGCCGGCCATCCATGCCGCTCAGCCGAAAATTGCTCCTGCATTTCGGCATCCCCGACATCCATGGCGGTGAAAAAAAAGAAGCCGCATCGCTGCGGCTTCTGAATTCTTGCGAGTAAGAAATCTTCTACGAGAGAAATCGACCGGCTACGCCGCCTTGGCCTCCGGCTGCGGCAAGGGCTCCGGCACAGGAACCGCCACCGGCACCGGCTGCGCCGCCCGGCGCGAGCTCTTGGCAAAGCGCACACCCAGTTCCCGACGCAGCGGATCGAGGCCTTCGCTACGGCCGGTCAGCTTCAGCAGGCTGTAACCCTGCAACGCCACCGACATCACGTCGGTGCCGAGCGCGATGTCGGTATCCGATGCGCGTTCGCTCAGGCGCGACAGCCGGATCATGCGCGGGCGCAGCTGCTCCAGCGCGTTGAGTCCCGCAATCGCGTCCGCCAGGGGCACGTTGGCCGGCACCATCTGCGGGTTCTGCTCCAGCACGTTCAACGCCTGGCGGCAGAATGCCTCCGACTTCTGGCCCATCTTCCTCAACGACCGCTTCTTTGCCGCGGGCAAGGCGATCAGCCCGCCGAGTTGCGTTTCCAGTTCGGTGATGGCTGCGTCCACGGCGGTGAGCTGCGCATCGGTGAGGTTCAGCGTAACGAGGTTCTGCGTCATCGGTTTCGTTCTCCAGTTCATTGACCCGGCCCTTGCCCCCATGGCCTTGGCCGGGATGCCTTGCGGCATTCGGGTATTGGAACAGGAGGGGGTCTCAGGGATTGCGACTGGGGTTGGTGAGGATGATTTTTTGTCTTCGCGAAAGCGGTCTCGGGTGCGGTGTCGTGTTTCCTGATGGGCCGCCCTCACCCCAGCCCTCTCCCTCCAGCGGGAGAGGGGGTGAGTTTTTCCGTGCAGCGTGCGCAGTTGATTTTGGTCAATCCGGTGAATCCATCGCGGCCGTATAAATCACCTTCGATGCCTTGGCGAACAGGTGATGCATGAATGACATCCTTGCTCTGGTGGGCGATATCCGGACATGGGGCACGAACGTGAAGTACGCGGCGAATATCGCCGCCACGCTCAAGTGTTCGCTCACGGGCGCTTACATCCTGCCGCCGTGCCCGCCGAGTTACGACTTTGCGCCGCCGTCGCTTGCGTCCGAGATCATCGAAATCTGCAGCGGCCAGTTCGATATCGCGGTCGATGCCGGACAAGACTTTTCCGCCTGGGCGGCCGCGAACAACGTGCCTTCAACTTCATGGCACATCGCGGAAGGTTCGCCGATCGACGTGATCGCCACCGCGGCGGCCTGGCACGACCTGGCCGTGGTCGAGCGAGGCCAGTCGTTTTCCTGGGCTGAAGCCGGGCAAGCGCTGCTCGCCGTGGACATTCCCTGCATGGTCGTGCCGGCGGAGCTCGAGGACTTTCGCCTCGATACGATCGCGGTCGCGTGGAACGGTTCCGCGCAATCGGCGCGCGCGCTGCACTCGTCGCTGCCGCTGTTGCGGAGGGCTTCCACGGTCGTGCTGATCGACGGATCGCACATCGAACCGTTGGCCGGGGAGGGTGCCGATCCGAGGCGAAGCATCGACCAATATCTCGCCGGCCACGACATCAAGGTGACGCGCATTCGCATCGATCCCGACACGGCGCATGCAGGTGAAGAGATAGTTGCCGCGGCGTCCGATGCTGCGGCCGACCTGCTCGTCATGGGCGCCTACGGCCGGGCGCGTTTCAGCGAATGGATCTTCGGCGGCGCCACGCGCCATATCCTGGAGCACTCGCGGCTGCCGATGTTCATGCGGCACTGAGGCACTTTCATTGAGGATGCCTCACGGGCCGGACGATTCGAACAGCGGCGTCGGCTTGGCGGCAATCGCACCGCGCGTGGCCGGCAGGTCGGTGACCAGCACCGTGGTGCCCGGTACGAGCAGGTCGTAGATGCGCCGGGAGAATTCGGGCGGGACGTGAAATGTCGCAGTGGTGTCGAGTCTGGGTTGCGGTTTGTCGCCGATCCCGTTGCGGTACACGTAGGCGCGTTGTTCGCCGAGACTGACGACGATCACGACGGGACCGGACGGCGCGATTTCCGGATGCCAGATGAACTCTCCGCGCGCGAGCGCTTTGGGATCCGGATCGATCGCTTCGGCGGCGAGGCACGCGAGCGACGCCAGGACAAGCACGAACAAGCGAAATGCCTTCAACGCGCGGCGAACCGGAACGCCCGTGCCGTGCCAGCCGGACCGATGCTCCGACGCTGGGGAACATTGTGAACTACACGAGCCGACCATGCGGTACCAATGCCGCATGGCACGCACGGCAGTCTTGACCCAAGTCAAGCTCGAGTTTGCGGGCAGCGGGAGAATTTCAAATACAGATGCGGTGCGAAGGTAGTTCGCCGGGAGAGCGTCCATGTACGACATTCTTGTGCACGCAAGCAACTACAAGACGCCGACGCAGGGCATGCGCTATGCCGCCGGGATGGCGAAAGCGTGCGGAGGATCCTTGACGGGAATCTTCGTCGCGGAACCGATCATTCCGCCGCCTTCGATCGGCGCAGAGGCCGTAATTCCCGAGATCTACTCGGTCGCTGCGCAAATTGTCCGTGAGGCGAACGAGGCCGAGCCGGCATTTGCCCGGTGGGCGAAAGGCGCCGGTGTATCGCATTACCGGTGGCAAGTGGCGACGGGATACCTGGCCGAAACACTCGCCGCAGCGGCGAACTGGCACGATGTGCTGGTGCTGGAGGCCGGTCAGGATGCGCCGTGGACTTCGGTCGGTCTGCTCGGGCACGTGCTCGTCACGTGCGGCATTCCCGGCTTCGTCGTCCCGACGTCGTACACAAAGGCAGCATGCATGGATTCGATCGCTATCGCCTCCAATGACAGCCTCGAGTCCGTTCGCGCCGTACATGCGGCGCTGCCGCTGCTGAAACGCGCCAAGCGTGTCGTCCTGCTTCAGGGCCAGCGCAAGCCTTCGTTCTCGCCGATCGAGTGGAACCCGGCTTTTTCGATTGAAAATCATCTTGCCCATCATGGCGTGCGTTTTGGTACACGTGTGCTGGAGGCATCCGACGACAACGCCGGTCCGGCGATCCTCGCCGCGGCCGCCGAGGCGAGCGCGGATATCCTGGTCATGGGTGCGTATGGCAGGTCGCGTTTCAGCGAATGGATGTTGGGCGGCGTGACGCTCCACGTTCTTGAAAACGCCGCGTTGCCGCTGTTCCTGCGGCACTGAAACGCTGCTAGTCCGCCACGGACGCCGGCTGGATTTTCTTCCTCACTTCGCCAGCGCTGACCGGATGGGGCTTCAATCTGATTTGATCGTCCAGCCCGCGGACATGTTCGTCGACGATCCTCGGCAGCAGGCGACAGTGGTTCCAGGCCGCTCGCTGCCCGGCGGCCAGCGCCAAGTGGCCTGACGCGACCGGAAACCGCCCCGCATTGTGACCGGATGCGCAGTCCGGCGCGGTCCAAACAGAAAACGAATGGATCACGAATGCGAACGGATTCCCGTTCGCTAGGTCTCGCCACAGCCCTCGGGTATGGTCGAAGGTCAGAGGGAAGCGGTGCACCTCGCAGCGAACGGAGGGTTCGCCGCGGAGCCGTGCGCGCATCCCTGACTGGTCGACGTATAACCGCCTTGGGAGCTGGGATGAAGCGTTTCTTGTCAGTGTTGGTGGCCGCCGCGGCATGCGCGATGAACGTCGCGGCCGAGGCCCAGGTAACCGATCTTTCGATCACGAACAGCGACGGCGTGCCGACCGCGACGCCCGGCGGATCGGTGTCTTACACGATCACGGCAGCGAACCTCGGTCCGGGCGACGCGCTGGGTTCGAACGTCATCGATACATTCCCGGCGTCGGCGAACTGCGCCTGGACCTGCGTCGGTTCCGGCGGCGCCACGTGCACCGCGTCGGGCTCCGGCAACATCAATGATAGCGCGAACCTGCCGAATGCCGGCAGCGTGACGTACAGCGCCACGTGCAACGTGTCGTCGGCGGCGACCGGTTCGCTGGTCAACACGGCGACTGTCGCGCCATTCGAAGATGTCACCGATTCGGCGCCGGCGAACAACTCCGCGACCGACACCGATACCTTGTCGCCGCAGGCCAACCTGGCGATCACGAACACCGACGGCGTCGCGGCGGCCACGCCGGGCGGCAGCGTCACCTATACGATAACCGCATCGAACGCCGGTCCGAGCGACGCACCGGGAACGACCGTCGGCGACACGTTTCCGGCAGCGCTGACCTGCGGCTGGAGCTGCGTCGGCAGCGGCGGCGGCACCTGCAAGGCCTCGGGCTTCGGCAACATCAACGACGCGGTCAGCCTGCCGAGCGGCAGCAGCGTGACTTACACGGCGAACTGCAACGTCTCCGCGGCGGCGACCGGTTCGCTGAGCAACACCGCGATGGTCATCGCCGCGGGCGGCATCACCGACCCGGCGCCGGCCAACAACAGCGCAACCGATACCGATACGCTGCCTGCGGCGACGGTTCCTGCGAATCTCGGCATCACGATCAGCGACGGCGCGACGTCGGCAATACCGGGCACCCCGGTGGTGTACACGATCACCGCGTCCAACGCCGGCCCGAACGACGCGCCGGGTTCGATCGTGGCCGATACGTTCCCGCCGACGCTGACGGCGTGCACCTGGACTTGCGCCTCCGGCAACGGCACCTGCAGCGCTTCGGGTTCCGGCAACATCAACGACGTGGTCAACCTGCCCAACGGCGGCAGTGTGACCTACACCGCGACCTGCAACATCGCGCCGGCTGCGACGGGCTCGCTGGCCAACGTCGCGACGGTCACGGCGCCGGCCACGGTCAGTGACTCGGTTCCGGCCAACAACAGCGCGACCGATACCGACACGCTCACGCCGAAGGTCAACCTGTGCATCACGAACACCGACAATGCGACGATCAACCCGACCAAGATCGTGGTTGCGGGCAAGACGGTCCGGTACACGGTCAAGGCTTTCAACACGACCGGCTGTTCCACCGCCACCCCGGCCAGTGGCCCGAGCAGCGCGCCGGCCGCGGTCATCACCGACACGTTCCCGGCGCCGCTGACGGCGTGCACATGGACCTGCTCCGGCAGCGGCGGCGGCGTGTGCAGTGGCGCTACCGGTAGCGGAAACCTCAACGAAACGGTGAACCTGCCGTTCGGCGGCAGCGTTACCTACCAGTCGACCTGCACGGTCCCTGCGAGCACGACCGTTGGCGGCCTGTTGAACAACACGGCGACGGTTGCAGCTGGAACCGGCGTCAGCGAAACGGCCTCGACCGACAACAGTGCGATCGACACGTTCACGGTGGCCCTGCAGCCCGATCTCACGGCGGCGATCACCGACGGCGTGACCACGGTAAAAGTTGGCGACACCGTGACCTACACGGGCAGCGTAACCAACGCTGGCCCGACCATCGCGCTGCATTCATCGGTCGTCGACCAGTTCCCGTCGGGGCTGACGGCCTGCACGTGGACCTGCAGCGGCACCGGTGGCGGCACCTGCTCCGCATCGGGTTCCGGCAACATCAACGACACGGTGGACCTCGTGGTCGGCGCCAAGGTCACGTACATCGCACAGTGCAAGGTCTCGGCGACGGCAACGGGCACGCTGAGCAACATCATCACGGGACTGCCCCCGGCCGGCATGTCGCTGCCGCCGATCGGCACCCCTCACAACAGCGCGACTGACGCCGACGTCGTGAACGTGTCGTCCGATATCGCGGTGACGATGACGGACAATCGCGAGACGGTGCAGGTCGGCGACGCGATCGATTACGTCATCGACGTCACCAATCCGTCCGGACCATCGTCCCCGGCCATCGCGGAAATCATCGACGTGTTGCCGGCGGAGCTGGGCAGCGGCTCGTGGACCTGCACGCCGAGCGGCAACGCGACCTGCAACAGCGGCGCCGGCGACACGCTGGTCGACATTGCAACGATTCCGGTCGGCGGCAAGGTCGAATACGTCTACTCGGCCGTCCTTCAATCCGCGCCCGCTGGTGATGTGCTCTCGAACACCGCTTCGGCAAGCCTCACGAACGGATCGGATCCGGCAACCGGCAACAACAGCGCTACGGACAGCGATAGCGATACCGTCGCGATCTTCACGGATGCTTTCGACGAAAATCCGTCGGTGACCACGAAGCTCGGCGAGGCAGGGGCTCAGGTATCAGCGCAACTGCAGGTCGACGGCGCCCTGCTGAACCAGCTCGGCGTCGTTCCGGTCGACATCGCGAACGGCCGTGCCGCGGACGGCCACCGCCTGTTCACGATTCAGATCGCGCGCTTCGGCAGCAACGTCGTGCTGCGCACGCTGACAACCGACGCGCACGGCATGAACGAAATCGCCGCGTGGCAGACGGTCGACCTGAGCGGGCATCTGCTCGAGTTCACCTGGCAGTCGGCATCCGCACAACACAGCGACGGCTACTTCGCGGTCGCCGGCGGCGGCGCGCCGGTACTGATCGACGGGCGCACGATTTCGGATCAGCTGAGTTCCCTGCAGATCACGGTACAGAACGACGTGCCGTGGCTGACGCTGATCGGACAGTAACCTGATTCTCCGCTGTGCCGGGACGGAAGGCCGTCCGGCGCAGCGCTTTCTTCACCTCATGCTCGTCATCCCGACGAATTTATGCTCGTCATCCCGGCGAATCTATGCTCGTCATCCCGGCGAAAGCCGGGATCCAGCTCTTCGGCGCTGATAAGAGAGCTGGATCCCAGCCTTCGCTGGGATGACGGCTTATTGGGGTCCGCGCGTCGCTGCGCTTCCATGCGCAGCGCCGGGTGACGGCGTATTGAGTCAGCAGCGTGGCTGCTCTGCTAAACGCAGCGTCGGGATGACGGCTTATTAATTGAGTCCGGCGTGGCCGCAGTGCTGGACGCATCGGTCGAGAATGCTCCGACGGAACTGCCCGAGCCGCAGCGGCCGAAGAGCCGTCTCTTTACATCATCGGCGGCAAATCATGCGTGACTTGGGTAACGTGCCCAAATTTGGCACGCGCTGTAAGCTTCGCGCCGATGAGCCGCAGCTACCGTTTCGACAACTTTCGCATCATTCCGGCGCTGCGCGAACTGTGGCGCGACGATCGACGCGTCGCACTTCCGCCGCAGGTGTTCGATTGCCTGACCTACCTGATCGAGCATCACGAACGGGCGGTCGGTCGCGACGAACTCGTCGCAGCGGTCTGGGGCAAGACCGCAGTCAGCGACACGCTGCTCGGCCAGACCGTGCTGCGTATCCGTCGCGAGCTCGGCGACGATGCGAAGGAACAGCGCGTGCTGCGCACGATCCCGCGGTTCGGCTATCGCTGGGCGGCGCCGCTTTTGGTCGAGGAATACCTGGCGCCGACACAGCCAACTGCCGACGCACCGGCGCCCGCCCCGGAGCAGCCTGACACCGCGGCACTGCCCGACGCGACAGCGCAGCCGGCTGCTGGAGGCGAGAACGGCCCTGGCGCCGACGTGGCAATAGTGCCGGTGGAGGCGGTTCCTGCGCCTGCGGCGCAACCGCAGCGCCGATCGACCGCGAAGATCATGCTAGCCGCGCTGGCGGCGGCATTGGTGATCGGTGTAGTCGTCTGGGGTCCGCGCCTGCTCCGGCACGCAACGACCGGATCGCCGTCGGCCGCGCAAGCCGGATCGCTGGTCAGCGCGGTGCTGCCGGCGCTCGTCGACGCGAACGGCGAGTCGGCGTGGATGCGCCTGGGCATGATGGAGGCCGTCGCGACGCATCTGCGCAGCGGCGGCTTGCCGAGCGTGCCGAGCGAGGATGTGGTCGCACTGCTCAATGCGCCGGCTGCGAACCGCAGCGGCACGCCGCGCGAGGCGCTCGGTGCGAGCCTGCTGGTGACGCCGCGCGTGCAGCGCGCCGGTGACGACTGGCAGGTTGGCCTGGATGCCGACGACGGCGCGGGACGGCAGTACACGGTCGACGCGCGCGGTCACGACGCCGTGGGCGCGGCGCGCGCCGCGGCGGACAAGCTGCTCGCCGTGCTCGGCATGCGGCCGGTCGATACGAAAGAGGAATCCGACGACGCAATTCTCGTGCGCCGCATCGATGCGGCGGCACTCGCCGACGATCTCGACGCGGCGCGGGCGCTGTTCGCGCAGGCATCGCCGGAGCAGCAGCGATCGCCGGAGGTGCGCCTGCGCCTGGCCAAGATCGACTTTCGCGCCGGCCATTTCGACGCCGCGCGCGAGCGTCTCGTCGCGATGCTCGACGAAGCGCCGGCGAAGACCGCACCGGTGCTGCGCGCGAGCATCCTCAACGGACTCGGTTCGGTTGCGCTCGCGCAGGGGCAGCCCGAGCAGGCATCCCGCTACTTCGGCGAATCGATTCCGTTGCTCGAATCGCGCAACGAACCCGAGCAGCTTGGCCAGGGCTACATCGGCCGTGCCGCCGCGGCGGCCGACCAGGATCGCTACGACGAGGCCGCCGCCGACTACGCGCGCGCGCGCATCGCCTATCGTCAGGCGAACGACAACCTCGCGCTGCTGCGTGTCGCCGCCGACGAAGGATTCGCCGACTACGGCCAGCGCCGGCCCGGACGCGCGCTGCCGCAACTCGAAGCGGCGGCGAAAGGTTTCGAGCAGTGGGGCGCGCTCAGGGAGGCGATCCTGACCTACGTCTACCAGGTCAACTGCCATCTGGCCCTGCTCGACGGCCGCGCGGCGATGCAGGCAGCCGATGCCGCCGAAGTGCTTGCACAGCGCATCGACAATCGGCATGCGGTCGATCAGCTGCGGCTTGCGCGCGCCCGCGCGCTGGCTGCGGTCGGACGCTTGCACGAGGCACGCGCAGCACTCGATGGATTGCGCAGTGGCGCGGGCGTCGATGCCGACATAGTGGCCGGTGCCGGCAACGTGCTCGCGCGCATCGAACTCGAAGGTGGCAGGGTCGCGATGGCGCAAGAGTTGGCCGAACAGGCAGTGTCGGCGTTGTCGGCGCCGAACCACGCGCAGGGGCGCGCGGAAGCGTGGCTCACGCAGCTTCGCGCCGAGCTGCAGGCCGATCCGGCCAAGGCAACCGCGACGCTCGCCGCGTTCGAGGAGTGGGCGGGCCGGACCAGCGACTCGCGTGCACACTTGCTTGCCCGTCTTGCCGATGCCGAGCACGCGCGGAAGACCGGCAGCGGCGACTGGCGCCGCGCGTTTGCCGAGGCCGGCGAGCTCGCCGCGCGCGACGGACTTCCGTACGAGATCGCCACGGTCGCGCGCAGCTACGCCGAAGCGCTGCTCGCCGAAGGCGACCTCGAAGCAGCAGCGGTCGAAGTCGGACGCGTCTCGCGCTGGTCCGACCAGGACTTCGGTTGCGCCGTACTCGAGGCTCGCCTGTATGCGGCTACCGGACGCAACGACGCGCGGCAGACCGCAGTTGCGCGCGCCCGCGCCCTCGCCGGCGAGCGGGTGATTCCGGACGACGCGCTATCCGCGCCGGTTTCGACGCGGCCGTGAATCCGGCACTGGATCACAGTTCAACGTCTTGAACAGCGGCGATAAAACGCCGTACGAATGAATCACGAATCCCGATCGAATGGTGCGGCGGTGACGGCGCGCGGATAGTCGCGCGTCCGGCTGAACGGGCCGAACCAAATCCATGCATCGGGAGTGAAAACAGTGCGCATCACTATTCGCCGCAGGCCGCTCCATGCCAGCCTGCTGCTCGGCCTGGTAACTACCGCTACGGCTGCCGCGGGCATCGCGGCGCCCGCGCCGGCCACCCTTCAGCTCTACGTTCCACCTACTGACGCGACGTCGATGCCGAACGACGGCGCAAGCGCACAGTCGCCGGGCGTCTTCAAGGGTGCACCAGGCGCCCGCAACGCGCATGTGCGTCCGCAGTCGAGCCGCAAGAAGTTCGTTCCGGAGCCCGACCTCACCGGTACCGACACCTATATCGTGCGCCTGCACGATCTGCCGGTCGCCACCTACGACGGCCGCATCGACGGCCTCGCCGCGACCAAAGGCAAACTCAATCACACTCCGGGCAAGCACGGCAAAGCCAACGGCAACCACGGTGCCGAGGTTTCCGCGTATCGCCAGTATTTGCATGACCAGCAGAAAGCGGTACAGAAGCTGGCCCAGGGCAAGGGCATCAAGAGCCCGATCCGCCATCAGTTCACCGATGCGCTGAACGCGTTCACGATCGACCTGACCCAGCAGCAGGCCCAGGCGCTGGCCAGACTCCCGCAAGTCGAGTACGTGCAGCGCTCCGGGCTGCGCGACATGCTGACCGACCGCGGTCCGCAATTCATCGGCGCGGACCAGGTGTGGACCGGCAATACCTTCCCCGGCGGTGACTACATGGGCGAAGGCATCGTCGTCGGCGAGCTCGACTCGGGCATCAACACCGACAACCATCCTTCGTTTGCGGCCACCGGTGGGGACGGCTTTACGGTCACCAACCCGCTCGGCCACGGCAACTACCTCGGCGACTGCGTCGCGACTCCGTCGCTTTGCAACGACAAGCTGATCGGCGTGTGGAGCTGGCCGGTCATCACCGGCACGTTCGCCGGCATCCGTCCGCCGAACGGCAAGGACTACAACGGTCATGGCAGCCACACCGCGGGCACCGCGGCCGGCAACGTCGTGATGAACGTGCCGTACATGGGCCCCACGCCGGGCAACGGCGTGGGCCACGGCGTCCCGACCACCAACCCTGCCAACCCGGCCGGAAACTTCAGCTTCACTCAGGTATCCGGCGTCGCCCCGCACGCGAACATCATTGCCTACCAGGTCTGCTATCCGACCTCGGGCTGCCCGGACGAGGCAATCCTGCTCGCGACCGAGCAGGCGATCAACGACGAAGTCGACGTGATCAACTTCTCGATCGGCGGCAGCGAACGCTTCCCGTGGAACGATCCGATCGCGCTCGCATTCCTGTCGGCGCGCGACGCCGGCATCGCGGTCGCGGCGGCGGCGGGCAATGCCGGCCCGAATTTCTATACTCTCAACCATTCCGCGCCGTGGTACATCCAGGTCGCCGCGGAGTCGCATGACCGCGTGCTCGGTGCGACCAAGCAGACGTTCACGCTGACCGGCGATGCGACCCCGGGCAACACGCCGCCGTCGATCACCGCGGTGAACTTCGGTGGGATTTCGCCGTTCAGCACCGACCCCGGCCAGACCTACAACTTCCGTATTCCGGCGGCACCGCTGGACCCGTACTGCAACACGCCGTTCCCGGCGGGTACGTTCCAGCCGACCGACATCGTCGTCTGCAAGCGCGGCACGATCACGCGTGTCGGCAAGGCGTTCAATGTGCAGGCCGGCGGCGCCGGCGCCATCGTCGTGACCAACAACAACACGAACGGCACGCCGCCCGACACGAACGACCTGTCGACCGACGACGTCTATCCGCTGCCGGCAATCCAGCTGACTTCCTCGGCGGGCAACTCGCTCGTCACATGGATCAACAAGGCCGGCGCCCACACGGGACAGATCACGGCCAACACGATCACGCGCACGATCACTCCGGCCAGCGGCAACCTGCTCGCCCAGTTCTCCTCGCGCGGCCCGAGCAGCACGTATTTCGGCAGCCTGTCGCCGAACATCACCGCGCCCGGCGTCAACATCTTCGCTGCTTACTCCGACGAGCATCCATTCGACGATCCGGCACTGGCCGCCTCGCGCGACTGGGCCGTCCTGAGCGGCACCTCGATGGCCACTCCGCACGTGACCGGAGCGATGGCGCTCGTGCGCCAGGCGCACCCGGACTGGACGCCGGCCGAAGTGCAGTCGTCGCTCGAGATGACGGCGAAGGCCATCGTCAAGGGCAACGACACCAACGCCGGCGGCACGATGTATCCCGTCGGCACGTATCGCGCCGGCGCCGGCCAGGTCGATCCGCAGGCGGCGATCAATGCCGGCCTCGTCATGGACGAAACGGCGGACAACTTCGCCACGGCGAATCCGGACAACGGCGGCGACGTGCTGCAGCTCAACCTGCCGCAGCTCGTCAACAGTTTCTGCCCGGGCGTGTGCTCCTGGATCCGCACGGTCCGCGCCACGCGCAACGGCACCTGGACGACCGGCAACGCCCCCTGGATCTTCGAGCGCTATCAAGGCACCAACTACACCGAGAACCGCGCCAAGCTCAAGGTCACTCCGGCGCAGTTCACGCTGGCGGCCGGCGAGACGCAGACGCTGCTGATCACGGCCGACTTGACCGACGTGCAGTACCAGCAGGCTGACGACGGCTCGCGTACCACCGAGCAGGTCGAGTTGTGGAGCAAGCTGACCTTCACGCCGAGCGACAACACGATCCCGGCGGCGAACTGGCCGATCTCGGTCAACTACGACCACGGCGCGCTGCCGAAGTACCTCGCCCTGACCTCGCATCGCGACCTCGGCGGCTACCGCGTGCCGAACGCCCAGCTGCCGGCGATGGCCAGCGTGGCCTATCGCACGCATGGACTGACGAAGGCGGCGACGGAAACCATCACGGTCACCGAGGATTCCGATCACCAGCCCTGGTACATGAACGGCGGCGTTGTCAGCCCGTCGACCACGGTGCGGTGGCTCAACGTGCCGGCCGGCACGTCGCGCATCGTCACCGAAGTGCTGAACAAGCTGTCGACGACCGCCGTGTGGACGCCCGGCGCGGGCTGGTTGGCGGTTGGTCACCTCAAGATCTGGATTGGCGTGGACAGCAACAACAACGGCCAGCCGGACTACAACGACGAGTTGCTCTGCTCTTCGACCACCGAAGAGGAGCTCAACTACTGCGACATCAGCAATCCGGATCCCGGCAACTACTGGGTCGTCTTCCAGGATGGCCGCGGCATCATCAGCGACAACAACGGCTACAACCCGACCGAGACGTTCCAGATTGCCACGGCGGTCGTGCCGGACGGCGATGCCGGCAGCCTGACGATCAACGGTCCGGCTTCGACGACCGGAAATCCGATGAGCCTCGACATCAACTGGAACCTGTCGCAGCTCGATCTGCACAATGGCGACGTGGTTTACGGCGGCTTCGACGTCGGCGCCAGCAATGCGCCGGGCAACGTCGGCTACGTGCCGGTCAAGCTCACGCGCGGCATCGACGACGTGACGATGACGACGAGCCAGACCGCGGCGAAAGCCGGCGACGTCATCGACGTCAACCTGCACGTGGTCGAGAACGACAGCGGCGCGGATCGCACGTTCAACCTGCAGTCGATCATGCCGTCGGGCCTGACGATCGTGCCGGGTTCGGTCACGGTCAGCACGGCCGCGCAACGCGGCAACCTGCAGGTCAACGGCAACACGGTCACGATCGCCGGCACGCAGCCCGATTCGGAGAACTGGCCGCGCTCGTACAACGTGACGACCAGCGACGACGATCAACTCTGCCGCACGACGATCCTGAGCTACCGCGGGAACCTGACCACCGGTGGCCACATCGGCCTGTACAAGCATCTCGGCATCGCCCCGTCCATGGGCGGCGTAGCCGACCCGACGGGCTTCAACGGCACGGCGCAGTTCGTCGACTTCGGCAATTTCTTTGACGGCGGCTGGTCGCTGTACAACAACAACGTGTGGCGCGCGTACCCGGGGCTGTGGATGTCGCCGCAAGGCTGGGTAAACACGGATAACCCGGGCTACCAGTTCAACAGCGGGCCGTCCGGGGCAGCCGCCCAGATGCTTGTCCAGCAGAAGTTGCCATGGAACCCCGGCAACGGCTCCTATCCGTACACGGAGGTCCTCGCCCCGCTGTGGAAGGGCGTGCTGACCGCCAACCCGAACCTCGGCACCGTGATGACCACGGACACGCTCGGCACGCCGCTGAGCGTCAACGGGCTCGACCCGACGCAGACCTCCGGCATGGAAGTCGCCTATGTGCCGACGACGGGCGAGGTCATCATGGAGTGGATCGGTTCCAGGACCTACCACTTCGACAAGACCGTCAGCCCGAATCTGACGACGATCCTCGATGACCGTTACGACATGGACCTGGTCGTCAACAAGGGCATCCGCCACGGCGACGGCCAGTACGAGCTGATGATGACGTACGACAACATCAACTGGGGACTGCAGGGCAGCACCCAGGGGATGGGCTCGATCGGCATCAGCGGCTACGTCGGCCCGCTCGACTCGTTCGGTCCGTTCTACGGCTATCTCGGCAACCAGTACGCGTACAACGGCCTGCAGTCGAAGCTGCACAACAACCTCGTGGTCTGCTACGACTACGTCGGTCCGGAATCGACCCAGTACGACATCGCCATGAAGGTGCGCGTCGCCGAGACGGCGACCGGCACCACGCAGCTGCTGCGCTGGACGAGCCACGTCGACGGCATGCCGGATCGCAACATCGATGCGACGATCACGGTCAGCGGCACGATGAAGCTCAGCGCGATCGCCAATCAGCAGACGCCGTTCAACACGACGCTGGCCGGCATCCCGGTCGTCTACGTCGACAGTGACGGCACGCCGGACACGATCAGCGTCACCGGCGATCACGTGACGCCCGTCATGCACGGCAATAGCCCCGGCTCGACGTTCGACCTGATTCCCGATCTCGACTTCTCCGGCACGACGCAGGTCACCGTGACGGTCGCCGATCAGAACAATCCGGCCAACCACGTGGCGACCACGTTCACGCTGACCGTGCAGCCGAGCCACATCCAGCTCAGCGCGATCGGCGATCTGTCGACGGCGTTCGAGACGGCGGTGAACGGCATTGCGGTCAACTACGTCGACAGCGACGGCACGCCGGACACGATAAGTGTCACCGGCAGTCACGTGACCGTGGTCATGCACGGCAGCGGTCCGGGCGCGACGTTCGACCTCGTTCCGGATGCCGGCTTCTCCGGCACGACGCAAATCAGCGTGAAGGTCGCTGACCAGGGCAATGCCGCCGACCACGCCTCGACGACGTTCACCCTGACGGTGGGCAACGAGCCGAGCATCTTCAAGAACGGCTTCGACGAATAACAACGAGGGAGGGGATTCGCGCGGCGGGCATCGCAGTCGGATGTCCGCCGCCGACGAATCACCCGTCGCGCCGCCAGGCGCGGCGCTGCCGCCGAGGGACGACAGCGACCCGGTGCAACAACCAATGGGGGCCGCGGAGCGCATGACGCGCCGTGGTCCCTCGTTTTTTTTCGGCCGGCTCCGGCCCGTAACGAATCGGAGAGTCCACATGTAGCAATGTGGACTCGTGACCAGCCGGGCGTGCCCGGCTCAATTCATCTCCCAGGTACAAGCATGAACATGAATTCACGAGCGCCGAAGCGCTGGCCGCTGGCCATGGCGATCGCCGCCATTGTCGCCGCGACGGACGTCTCGGCCAGTGGCCCGGTCGACACGCGCGAAGGACTGAACTACGGCACGGGCCCAAGCGACCACGCCGTGCTCAACACGGCTGGAACGTCGCGCTACATCGTGCGCTTCGCCGAGCCGGCGCTGGCGTCCTACCATGGCAATCTCCCCGGCTATGCCGCGCCGTCACGCAAGAAGAATGCGCACGGGCGCAGCAAGCTCGACCCGAACAGCACGCAGGCGACTTCGTATGTCGCGATGCTCGCGTCAAAGCAGGACCAGCGCCTCAACGCGATCGGCAAGGCGCTCGGGCGCGGCGTCAAGCCGGTGCACGCGATGCAGCATGCCTTGAACGCCGTCGTGCTCGAGCTCGATGCTTCCGAAGTGGCGCGCGTGAAGAAGATCGACGGCGTCGTCGCGGTCGAGCCGGACGTCATCCACCAGGTCAGCAGCGACATCGGCCCGGGCTTCATCGGTGCCAGCTCGCTATGGTGGGGCGAGCCGGCCACCGAGGACACGCTCTTCATCTCCGGCATGGAGAACACGCAGAAGTTCATGGGCGACGGCGTCGTGATCGGCGACCTCGACACCGGCTACAACAGCAAGAGTCCCTCGTTCGCGGCCACCGACGACAAGGGTTACGCGATCACCAATCCGCTCGGCCACGGACACTACATCGGCCAGTGCAGCAGCTACGGCATCAGCCTCGGCGGTTGCAACGACAAGGTCATCGGCGTCTGGGACTTCGTCTCGTACGGCGTTTCAGTCGAGGACAATGTCGGCCACGGCAGCCACACCGGCAGCACAGCGGGCGGCAACAGCCGCCCGGCGACGCTCGGCGGCTACAAGGCGCACATTTCCGGCGTCGCGCCGCACGCCAACCTCGTGATCTACCGGGTCTGCGATGCGAACGGCTGCCCCGGCTCGTCGATCGACGCGGCGGTCGACCAGACGATCGCCGACGGCATCATCGACGTCATCAATTTCTCGATCAGCGGCGGCAGCTCGCCGTGGAAGGACTCGAACTCGCAGTCGTTTCTCGCGGCCGAGGACGCCGGCATCTTCGTCGCGGCGGCCGCGGGCAACACCAGTG
>DATIEJ010000211.1:0-7763 GCA_035455825.1 Rhodanobacteraceae bacterium
GGCCCGAACGGCGCCGGCAAGACGACGACGTTCTACATGGTCGTCGGCCTGATCGGCGCCGATGCCGGCCGCATCACGCGCGACCAGCAGGACATCACGCAGATGCCGATGCATGCGCGCGCGCGCCTCGGCGTCGGCTACCTGCCGCAGGAACCGTCGGTGTTCCGGCGCCTGACCGTTGCGGAAAACGTGCTGGCGATCCTCGAGCTGCGCAGCGACCTCGATGCGGCCGGGCGCCGCGCCGAACTCGAAGCGCTGCTCGACGAACTGCAGATCGCCCACATCGCCGACAGCAAGGGCGTCAGCCTGTCGGGCGGCGAGCGCCGCCGCGTCGAGATCACGCGCGCGCTCGCGGCCAAGCCGAGGTTCATGCTGCTCGATGAACCATTCGCCGGCATCGACCCGATCTCGGTCGTCGAGATCCAGCGCATCGTGCGCCAGCTCAAGGCGCGCGGCATCGGCATCCTGATCACCGATCACAACGTGCGCGAAACTCTCGGCATCTGCGATCGCGCCTACATCATGAACGAAGGCGCCGTGCTGGCGAAGGGCACGCCGCAGGACGTGCTGGCCAACAATCGCGTGCGCGAGGTTTACCTCGGCGCCGAGTTCCGCATGTAGCGCGGCGCGTCGCGATCAGAAGAGCCAAAGCATTTACACGGAGAACACCGAGAAGAACGTGAGAACACGGAGAAGAGCCACCACTCTTGCCTTCTCCGTGTTCTCCGTGTTCTCCGTGGTTAAATCTTTCCCTCTGTAGTCCTCCCAGCGCAGACGCGGAGTGGAGATCGCCGACGCGAGATGGCGAGGGACTTGGGGTGAGGTCCGGGCTCGAATCCGACAGTTAGTCGGCTCGCCTCGCGGGGAGGCAGAGGGCGCGTGCACAGCCGTTCAGCGCCCGGCACGAATTGTCCCAGTATAAACCCTTTCCCGAGATTGACTAACGGCAGGCATTCGGAGCTATCCTGCGCTCCCGGGGGCTGCAAAAACACGATCGGAAACCCATCAGTGAAGCCTGCGTTACAACTGCGCCTCCATCAGCAACTGGCCCTGACGCCGCAATTGCAGCAGGCGATCCGCCTGTTGCAGCTGTCGAGCATCGAGCTCGAGATGGAGCTGCGCCAGGCGATGGAATCCAATCCGCTGCTCGAGCTGTCCGAACCGGAAGGCGAGGAAGAAGCGAACGGCGAATACGTTGCGCCGCCGGAAACGCCGGTGCCCGAGGTGAATCACGAACACGACGCCACGAGCGCCAACGACGAGGCGCGCGACGATCAGCGCCGCGACGAGCTCAACGGCGACAACACGATCGACTTCGAATTCGGGCGCACCGACTACGGCAGTCCGATGCCGGACGACAACGACGATTTCGAATCGCAGGACCAGGAACCCGAAGACCTGCGCGACCACCTGCTGTGGCAGCTGAACCTGTCGCCGCTGTCCGCGCGCGACCGCGCGATCGGCGCCACGATCATCGAGGCGATCGACGACGACGGCTATCTGCATGAATCGAGCGAGACGCTACGGCAGAACCTGGCGACGCTGCATGACGTCAACGTCGACGAAGTCGAAGCGATCCGGCACCGGATCCAGCATTTCGATCCGCTCGGCGTTGCCAGCCGCACGCTGAGCGAATGCCTGCGCGCTCAACTCGATGCGTTCGATACCAGCACGCCCTGCTGGGCGGTGGCGCGCGAAATCGTCATCCATCACCTGGAAACCCTTGCGCGCAACGATCGCGCGCGCCTGTGCCGGGTGCTGCACGTCAATGCCGAAGAACTCGATACGGCGATTGCGCTGGTGCGCTCGCTGGATCCGAAGCCCGGCGCGCAGATCAGCCCGAGCAAGGCCGAATTCGTCGCGCCCGACGCCTATGCGTTCAAACGCGCCGGCCGCTGGCAGGTTTCGCTGAGCCAGAACTGCCAGCCCAAGCTCAGCATCAACGCGCATTACACCTCGCTGATGGCGCGGGCGCAGCGCGACGACGCCAGCTACCTGCGCGGCCAGTTGCAGGAAGCGCGCTGGCTGATCAAGAGCCTGCAGACGCGCGCCGACACGATGCTCAAGGTCGCCACCGCGATCGTCAAGGCGCAGAGCGCGTTTCTGGACTACGGTCCGGAAGCGATGCGCCCGCTGGTGCTGCGCGACATCGCCGAGCAGATCGGCATGCACGAATCGACGGTCTCGCGCATGACCACGCGCAAGTACCTGCACACGCCGCGCGGAACCTATGAGTTCAAGTACTTCTTCTCGTCCGGCGTCTCGACGATCGATGGCGGCGCGGCCTCGGCCACGGCGATCCAGGCGATGATCCGCAAGCTGATCGGCGAGGAGACGCATACCAAACCGTTGTCGGACCAGGCCCTGGCGGTCGAGTTGAACCGTCGCGGCATCGAAGTTGCAAGACGAACCGTGGCGAAATACCGCGAGGCGCTGAACATCCCTTCGTCCAACGAACGCAGCCGCTTCGGCTGAAGGAGGCCTTTCCCCGGAACCCTATCGTGCTTCATCGGTCTCAAAGGTCATACCCGCCGCGCTGACGCGCATTGCGCGCGGCGACGGGTAGCAGTTCGTACGCACTATCCGAGGAGAACGTCATGCAGATTCAAGTCAGCGGTCATCAGGTCGCGATCACGCCCGCCCTGAGGGATTACGTCACCGGCAAGTTCAACCGCATCGTCCGCCACTTCGACCAGCTGCACGACGTCACGTTCACCCTCAGCCTTGAAAAACTGCTGCACAAGGCCGAAGCCAATATCCATTGCGCGGCCGGCAAGAAGATCCACGCCGAAGTGCAGGCCGCCGACATGTACGCCGCGATCGACGCGCTCGCCGACAAGCTCGACCGCCAGGTCAAGAAGCACAAGGAAAAGCTGACCAGCCACCATCGCGACGATGGGCGCGAGGCGCGGCACGTCTGAGGAGTCCGTTACCGCGCTTCGGAAACGCTGCCGTCCTTCCCGCGCGAGCGGGAAGACGTTCTGCTGATTCAGAAGATCGGGATGGATCCCCGCTTCGCGGGATCATGGCGAATCTGTTCCTCAAGGTTCGACGACGCGCAGCTGCACGTCGTCGAGCCAGCCGGTGCCGCTGTCGAGCAGCATGGCGCCGATTGAAACCCGATGCGTGTCGGCGGGCACCTTCACGCGAACGCTAACGGAGCGCCAGTCAGTCGTGCCGGTCAGCGGAGTGGCCGTTTCGCGGCCGCCCGGCACATCGATGTAAACGACCCAGCCCAGCGGACCGACGTCCGCGGTTCGCGCCATCGCCGATAGTTCGAGCGTCTTGCCGGCATGAGGATCGATCGGCACTTCCTGGAAAAGCAGGCCAAACACCTGGGGCCGCGTGCGGCGCAGGCGAAAGCTCGAATGCCCGGCAAACGGCGTCGTGGCATCTTCGATCATTTCGTATGCAGCGACACCGGCGTGCTGGGATAACGTCCAGCCTGGTATCCGGTTCGGCGCGCCCGGTTCCTCGAACCCGGCATTGACGACGTCGATTTTTGCGATCGCGCGCGTGCCGCCGCTTGAACCGGGATCGGGGTTGGTGCAAGCCGCAAGGAGCACGGCGGCGGCGATCCCGGCAAGGCAGATTTTCAAGGCAACTCCCCATGGTTCCTGCAATGCGCCATCGTAGGCGAACCGCGCCGGCCCGCCAACCGGAGCGTCCCAGGCATCCGATCCGCACGAACGCTGGCAAAATGCCGGCTTCTCTGCCAGATTTGGCGCCATGGAACGCCTGACAGCACGCGAATTGTTCGACAAGGTCAGCGCCCGGCTGTCATTGCGCTGGGTGGCTGGACAGCAAGGCGAGAACCGCGCGATCGTGCCGGCGGAGAAGCAGTCGCGGCGTCCGTCGCTGGCCGGTTATCTCAATACGATCTATCCGAACAAGATCCAGATCATCGGCACCGAGGAACTTGCCTGGCTCGATGGCCTGGATTCGCGCCAGCGCTGGGAGATGATCCAGAAGATCGTAGGCTTCCAGCCGACCGCTATCGTGGTCACGAAGGACCAGATCGTGCCGCCCGACCTGCGCGATGCCGCCAATGAAACGGCGACGCCGGTCTGGCTGAGCAGCCAGCGCGGCCACGAATTGCTGACTTATCTGCAATACCACCTCGTGCGCATGCTCGCGCGGCGCGTCACGCTGCACGGCGTGCTGATGGAGGTGTACTCGATCGGCGTGCTGATTACCGGCGAATCCGGATCCGGCAAGAGCGAACTGGCGCTCGAACTGATCACGCGCGGCCATCGCCTGGTCGCCGACGATGCGCCCGAGTTCACGCAGATCGCCCCGGACGTCATCGACGGCTCGTGCCCGGAAATGCTCCAGGACCTGCTCGAAGTGCGCGGCCTTGGCATCCTCAACGTGCGCGAAATGTTCGGCCACACGGCCGTAAAGCCGTCCAAATACCTGCGCCTGATCGTACACCTGATGATAACGCCGCGTTCGCAGCCGATCGAGCAAGGCGGACTCGAGCGCATCTTCGGCGACAACAGCTACCGCGAGATTCTCGACACCAAGGTGCCGCAGACGACGATCCCGGTCGCGCCCGGCCGCAACCTGGCCGTTCTCGTCGAGGCCGCCGTGCGCAACCACGTGCTCAAGACCAAGGGCATCGACCCGGCGCAGACGTTCCTCGACCGGCAGGCGCATCAGATGCGCCGCCAGCCCGCATGGTAGGGAACCGAGGCGCCACCCGACGCTTGAACCCTTCTCCCATCGGGAGAAGGTGCCCCGAAGGGGCGGATGAGGGTACGCAAAAGCTACGACCTGCAGCCCTGTTGCGAGGTTTAGCGCCGCGGCTACCGGGCACCCTCACCCCCACCCCTCTCCCGAGGGGAGAGGGGTTCAATGCCGGCGTCCGCCGTGCCGCTTTGGTTGCATCCAATGCAAAGTGAAACTATCCACAATGCAGCAACTCGCCTGGTCGTGGTCAGCGGCATGTCCGGCTCGGGCAAGACGATCGCCTTGCGCACGCTGGAAGATCTGGACTACTACTGCGTCGACAACCTGCCCAGCGCGCTGATGCAGGCGTTCGTTGCCGCCGTGACCCAGGCGCAGCCGGGCCTGCATCCGCGCCTCGCGGTCGGCATCGACGTGCGCAACCGGGCCGAGGACCTCAACCGCTTGCCGGAGATCCTCGCCGGTCTCGCCGGCCACGGCATCGAGTACCGCCTGATCTTCCTCGATGCGCGCGACGACGTGCTGTTCAAGCGCTATTCGGACACGCGCCGGCGCCACCCGCTGACCGGCGAGGGCCTGTCGCTGAGCGACGCGATCGAACGCGAGCGGCGGTTGCTGCAGCCAGTCGCCTCGATCGCCGAGCGAGTCATCGATACCAGCGATCTGAACGTGCACCAGCTGCGCCGCCTGATTGCGACGGAACTCGGCATGGCCGGCGGGCCGTTGTCGCTGCTGTTCGAATCGTTCGCCTACAAGCGCGGCGTTCCGGCCGACGCCGACTTCGTGTTCGACGCGCGCTGCCTGCCGAATCCGCACTGGGACACGCGCTTGCGTCCGCTCTCGGGCAAGGACGCGCCGGTGCGCGAATGGCTCGCCGAAAAACCCGAGGTCGCGCAGTACTTCGGCGATGTGCGCGGATTTCTCGACACCTGGCTGCCGCGTTTTGAAGCCGACAACCGTTCCTACGTTACGATCTGCGTCGGCTGCACCGGCGGCCGCCATCGTTCGGTTTACCTGTGCGAACGCCTGGCCGAGCATTTCCGGGCGACCCGGCAACAGGTGCTGACGTTTCATCGGGAGCTCGAATGAAAGCAGGGACGAGGGACGAGGGGCGAGGGGCGAGGGAAGAGCGGCTCGCCAGAGACAGTATCGTCGGCATTCTCTTGTGGACTCCGGCCCGCGTGCGCCTCGCGTTCCGCGCCCCGATCACCGCTCGCCCCCCGCCCTTCGTCCCTGCACTTCTCGCCCCTCGCCCCCCGCCCCTCGCCCCTGCACCTCAATGACCGTCGGCATCCTCCTCCTCACCCACGAAGAAATGGGCTCGGCGCTGATCGCGACCGCGCGTCATATCCTCGGGCGGATGCCGCTGGCGATCGAGGCGCACGCGATACCGCCGGGCAGCGACGTCGATCAGGCCCTGCGTGAGGCGCGCGCGCACGCGCGCAAGCTCGATTCGGGTGATGGCGTGCTGGTGTTGACCGACGTCTACGGCGCTACGCCAAGCAACGTTGGCGACCGGGTCGCCGAGCCGGGCCTGGCGATCCATCGCGTTTCCGGACTGAATCTGCCGATGCTGCTGCGCGTGCTCAACTATGCGGAGCAACCTTTGACCGAACTCGCACAGACCGCGGCACTTGGCGGCCGCAGCGGAATCAGGATCGACGATGCTTGAGCGCGAGATCATGATCACGAACAAGCTCGGCCTGCATGCGCGCGCGTCAGCCAAGCTCGTCCAGCTGTTGCAGAACTACAAGGCGAACGCGTTCCTGATATACCGCGGCCGCGAGATCAACGCCAAGAGCATCATGGGCGTGATGATGCTCGCCGCGGGTGTCGGCAACACGATTACGCTGCGCACCGATGGCGTCGACGAGGAAGCCGCGATGAACGACATGGCCGCCTTGTTCGAACGCAAGTTCGACGAGGGGGCGTGATGTTTTCGCTTTCGTCCGCAAGTCGCGCGTCGGCGCTCTTCGAGCCCCTCCCTCTTGATGGGGGAGGGGTTGGGGAGAGGGTGACGAACGAAACCTGCGGCGTCTCCGCCGCCGATCCCCTCTCCCGGCGCGCTGCGCGCGCCGACCTCTCCCACAAGCGGAGAGGGATGCAATCCAGGCTCGATACCGACCGGGCCTGCACATGAGCACCCGCATCGTCATTGCCGGTACTGCCGCGGGACGCGGCATGGCGCTCGGACGGGCGCGGCTCGTCCAGCCAAGCCAGCCCGAGGTCGACGAACGGCCGCTGCCGCAGGCCGAAGTCGAAGGCGAAGTCCTGCGCCTGACGGCGGCGCTCACGGCGGCACGCGACGAACTGAAGCAGCTGCGCGAAAAGCTGCACGGCGCCCTGGCGCGCGAAGTCGGCGAGTTCATCGATGCGCACAGCCTGATTCTCGACGATCCCGAGCTGACCGGCGGCCTGTATGACCTGATTCGCAAGGCGCGCTACCGCGCGAGCGCCGCATTGAAGATGCAACGCGATCGCCTCGTCGCCGCGTTCGACGCGATCGACGATCCGTACCTGCGCAGCCGCCGCGAAGACGTCGATCACGTCATCGGCCGCGTACAGGCGGCATTGGCCCGCGATACGACCCCGGCCGAGCGCCAGATCGCCGCGCGTGTCGGCAGCGTGCTCGTCACCGACACGATCGCGCCGGCGGAACTCGCGCACCTGACCGAACACGGCGTGCTCGGCGTGATCACGACCGGGGGCAGCGCGCTCTCGCACAGCGCGATCCTCGCGCGCAGCATGCGCCTGCCGATGGTCGTCGGCGCGCACGACGCGCTCAAGCGCACGAGCGACGACGACCTCGTGCTGATCGACGGCACGCATGGCGAAATCGTCATTCATCCGACCGCGCAGGACCTCGCGCGCTACCGCCAGCACCAGCGCGAGCAGACGCGCAACGCCGAGGCGCTGCTGCGCCTCAAGCACGCGCGCACGCTGACCGCCGACGGCATGGAAATCCATTTGTATGCCAACGCGGAGATGTCGGCGGACATCGTCCAGGCGCGCGCGCTCGGCGCCGCCGGCATCGGCCTGTACCGCACCGAATTCCTGTTCCTGCAGCGGCGCGA
>DATIEJ010000212.1:0-9761 GCA_035455825.1 Rhodanobacteraceae bacterium
CGTGCAGCAAGCCGACGAATTCCGGACGGCTGTGGAAGCGCAGGATCCAGGCGTGACCGAAGTCGTTGAGGAAATTCCAGCGCGAAATCAGGTTTGCCGACATGTTGACCAAGGCCATCGTGTGGCGCTGGACCAGGCGGCTGTCGTTCGAATTGACCGACGAGGCGTCGAGCACGGCGAGCATCTGTCCGTGCGGATCGAAGATCGGCGCGCCCGAGCACGACAGGCCGATGTTGTAGCCGCGGAAATGTTCCTCGCGGTGGACGGTGACCGAGCAGCCTTCGGCCAGGCACGTGCCGATGCCGTTCGTGCCTTCGTGGCGTTCGTCCCAGAGCGCGCCATGCCAGAGCCCGGCTTGGCGAAACTCGCGCTGCAAGGTTGGATCGGTGATCGTGCTCATCACCGCGCCTTGCGTATCGGACAGGATGACGGCAAAGCCCGATCCGGCAATTTGTTCGTACAGACTTTCCATCTCGGCGCGTGCAACGCGCAGCAGTTCGCCCATGCGCTGCTGCGCTTCACGAACCGTCTGCGGATCGAGCACCGAATTCTGCCGCGGACTGGACGGCTCGATCCCATATTCTTTGACGCAGCGCAACCAGGAACGCGTGACGTGCGGGTCGATGCCGGCCGGCTTCAGTCCGCTCTGAACGACGTTAAAAATTCGTGAGGCGTGATTCGATGTCGGAAAAAGGATACTCAAGGGAATTCGCCCGAGTCTGCTGGCCTGTGCGGGAACGGGACAATACCACTACAGTCGCGGATTGCCGCCGCATGAGCGTGCAGCCTGTCCCTTTTGCAAAGGGGGTGCAAACTGCGCTGCAGCAAAATCCACAAAGTGTCCCAATAATGTGACACTCGTGCGGGTCGGGCCGCCGAATCCCCGTTCGGCAGGCGCCGTGCGTGGCTGGGTCCGGTTACTGCTCTTCGGGCGGTGTACCAAACTTGTACTTCGGATCCGCGTTCTCGCTGTACTTGGAGCGTACGAACGCAAAAATCTTGAACAGGTCGTCCGAGCTCTTGACGATCGCGCCGAACGGCGGCATCGGTCCAATAACCGGCTCGCGCCCCTTGCGCACATAGCCGGCCTTCTGCAATTCGTCGCTGCCGAGCGTGACCAGGCGGAAGATCGTATCGTCATCGCCGCCGTACACCCAAGTGTCGTTCGTCAACGGCGGGCACATGCCGCCGCCGCCACCACCGCCGTGGCAGCCGTTGCAGCCATAGCTCAAATACAGGTGCTCCCCCTGCGCGACGATGTCGGCCTGGGAGTCCTTGTATGGATTCTGAATCTTGCCCTTGGGCGTGTTGGCAACCAGATCAGCTGGCTTGGTCGTCGCGTAGTCGACCGGTTTGGCCTGTTCGGCCGCTATCGCCGTCTCAAGCGTGTACATCGTGCCGGCAGAAAATATCGCGATGGCACAGGCACCCAATACTCTTCTCAACACAGAAACCTCCCGATCTTGGCAGTGACTCACACCATGACTTGCTTCAAGCACCGACTGGCTATACGCCAATCAGCCTGACTTGGCCTGTAACAGTTTTACCAGCGCATCGCTGTTGTTCGCCTGCGCGATGGACAGAGCCGTGCGTCCGTCGTCGCTCTTCGCCTTGGCATCTGCTCCTGCCGCGAGCAGCGCCGCGGCGATCTTCGACTCATTGTTGGCGGCGACGATCATCAGGGCCGTGATGCCGCCGGAATTCCTCGCGTTGACCTTCGCGCCGTGCTTGAGCAGCAGGTCGACTGTTTCCGTGGATCCGGCCGTCGCCGCCAGCATCAGCGGCGTGTAGCCGCCGTTGCCGGCCGCGTGGTTCACGTCGGCGCCCGCTTCGATCAGCACGGCGGCGGACTTGAGCTTGGAATTCTGCGCGGCTATCGACAGCGCGTTCATGCCATCCGGCCCGCTCGTGTCGAGCTTTGCGCCTTGCTTGGCCAGTGCGCGCACCATGTCCGCGTCGTCGTTCCATGCCGCATACATCACTGGCGTCCAGTTGCTGGCGTCGGCGAGGTTGACGTCGGCCTTGTGCTCGATCAGGTAAGCAGCGACCTTGTCGAAGCCAAAACGCACGGCGCTGACCAGCGGCGTGTAGCCGTCGCCGAACCGCGTGTTGACGTCGGCGCCATGCTCGAGCAGGTAACCGATGCGGCCGAGATCCTGGCCGAGGATCGCATTGCCGAGCTCTTCGTTCGGATCGGCGCCGTTCGCCAGCCATTCCTTCAGTTGCGCGAGGGTGACGCCCTCATCGCTTACCCTTGCGGCTTCGCTGGCCTCGGCGGTTTGCTGCTCGGTCTGCGCTTGCGATTTGTACGGGCCATGCGAGGGCAGGTTGCCCGAGACGATGCAGCCTTCGCACTGCACGAGCGGAACGCCGTAGTCGTCGAGAATTTTCCTGATCTCACTCTTGCGATCGGTCAGGGCCTGCTCGACCGACTTGGCGATATCGGGACGGCCGCGCGGCACGGCGAGCGCCATGTCGAACTCGAGCGGAACCGTATTGTCGATCGTGTTTACCGGCTGGATCGTCAGCGGTGCGTGCTTGATCGTCTTGTAATAGCCTGCCATCGGGCCCCAGGCCGCCGCGATGTCGAGCTTGCCGTCGATGACCTGCTGGATCTGGTACGAGGGCTGGTTTTCCTCGACCAGGTCGCCGTTGTGGCTGAGATAGTGAATGACGGTGTTGGCCATGACGCCGTGCTGGGCGAGTGCCTGGCGAACGGCCGAGACCTGATAGACGCCGATGCGCAACTTGTCCAGGCGCGGATCGTCCATCGACTTGAACGTGCCCAATCCCTTGTCGCTGCGGTAGGCGAACACGAACGTCGAGCGATACAACGGCTTGGTGACAATCGCGCCTTCGGTGTCGGATGCCATGTTCATCCAGACGTCGCAGTTGCCTTCCGAAAGGGTCGTGCGCATCAGTCCGCGTTCGAACGATGGGCGCCAGTAGTACTGCACGCCGGAACCGAAAGCCTTGCCGAGCACTTCGGCAATCTTGTTTTCGAAACCTTCGCCCTTCTGGTTCGAAAGCGGCATGTTGCCGGGATCGGCGCAAACCCTGAGCGACTTCAGCGATGCCGGTGCGTCGGCGCCGGCGTGCGCGGGCACGAATGCCGCGACGAGCAGGCTCAAGGCGAAAACAGATTTCATGCCGCAAATCCTCCCGGGGAGTTACCGCTTCTGACAGCGGACGAAGAACGAAATTCCAACCGCGAGAGTAGAGCAGAAGCCCGGCAGGAGCGAGAGAATTCGAATCCTCGTGTCTCTTTCAAAGAAACGCCCGGCGCAAACAGCGCCGGGCGTCTTCGTTGCTTTTACTGATTACGCGGCAACATCAATCAGTGCCGGTGGCGCTGCTACCGCTGTTGGCCAGACGGAACGTGAACAACGTGCCGCCCTGCGGAATCGCATTGAGCCCCGCGGCCTTCGTCATCGCGGTTGCACCGATGGCGCCGAACTTGTCGTTCAGATCCAGGCCCGCCGTTACCGGCAGTCCGATCCAGCCGCCGATGCCGGTCAGGATCGACACATACTGCTTGCCCTTCACCGAATAGGTGATCGGGTTGCCGATGATTCCGGAGCTCAGCTTGCGCTGCCACAGGACCCGGCCGGTGCTGCGATCGACGGCGCGGAAGTCGCCGCCGAGGCTGCCGTAGAACACCAGTCCGCCCGCGGTCGTCAGCGTGCCGCCCCAGTTCGGATACGGATCGGGAATTTCCCATTCCGTCTTGCCGGTCTCGACGTTGAACTTCTTCAGCTTGCCGGTCACGCCCGGCTTCTCAGGATACATATACACATTGGCGAACACGTAGACCGTGCCCTGCTGCGTGTGCGAACGTTCCTGCGGATTCAACTCCATGCACCAGTTGTTCGTCGGCACGTAGAAGTTGGCCGGATCGGCCGGGTCGACCGACGCCGGCTGCTGGTCCTTGCCGCCCATCGCCGACGGGCAAGCCTGCACGTTCGCCTGCGGCAGCAGCGGTGAATGTTCGGCGACCTTGACCGGACGACCGGTCTTCATGTCGACCTTCTCGGCCCAGTTCGTCGTCACGTACTTGTGCGCGTGCAGCAGCGTGCCGTCGGCGCGATCGAGCACATAGGCAAAGCCGTTGCGGTCGAACTCGACCACGGCCTTGTGCGCCTTGCCGGCGTCGTCCTTGATGTTGTCGACGAGAATGACTTCGTTGATGCCGTCATAGTCCCACTGGTCGAACGGCGTCTTCTGGTAGACCCATGCCACTTCGCCGGTGTCCACGTTGCGCGCGAAGATCGACATCGACCACTTGTTGTCCCACGAACCGTCGTTGCAGGCGGCTTGCGTCTGCGGCTTGGCGCCGCAGCGGAAGGACGGGCTCCACAGGCCGGGGTTGCCGGTTCCGTAGTAGACCAGGTGCAGGTCCGGATCATAGGCATACCAGCCCCATGCCGCTCCGCCACCGCGCGTCCACTCGTCGCCCGGATAGGTCTTGGTTCCCAGTTCCTTGCCGGCGGTGCCGTATTCCGGATGCGCCTTGTTCGTGTTGGCGGTCATGCCGATGTCTTTGTCGGTGCCGTTGCTGTAGAACTCCCACACCTTCTTGCCATCGGCCAGCGCATAGGCGGTAACACGGCCGCGCGCGGCGAATTCGTCGCCGCCGAAACCGATGAACACCTTGTCGTTGACGATGATCGGAGCGGGTGTGATCGTCTCGCCCTTGTCCGGATGCGCATGCTTGACGACCCATGCCTCTTTTCCGGTCGCCGCATCGAGCGCGATGACGTAGCCGTCGAGCGTGCCGAACACGAACTTGCCGTCGGCATACGAACCGCCGCGGTTGACCGTGTCGCAGCATGCGCGCGGAACCGCCGACTCGTCGCGGCCGCTGGTCTTCATGTAGTGCCAGACCTGCACCGGCTGGTCCGGGTTGGACAGATCGAGTGCCTGAACGATATTGCACTTGGACATGTCCGGGCAGCCGCTGATGAAGAACATCATCGGCTTGCCGCCGACGTCGCTGATCACCAGGGGTTGGCCTTCATGTCCACGCAGTGCGCCAGTCGACTGCGCCCACGACATCTGCAGGTCCTTGACGTTGCCGGCATTGATGTCCTTGAGCGTGCTGTAGCGGGTCTGGTTGAGGTTGCCCGCGGGTGCACCCCACTGGTTCGCATCCTTGAATCGTGCGAACTGTTCGGCATCCGAGCCAGCCACTGCGGCGCCGCCTGTTGCGACGAGCGCAACCGCGGCCACCCAGATTCTTGCCTGCTGCTTTGCTGTAAGCCAAATCATCTCATCTCCTCCCTTCTGATGCGGGGTTATGTTTTTGTTGCTGCCACTGCGACAGACGCCGGTGCATTGCTGCGCCCGAACGCCGATGACGAATCGCCTTGCCTTGCTTTGCCTGCCTTTGCGTTTGAAATCTCCCATGCATGCAACGCGTTCTGGATGCGGCAAACGCGACGGTACCGGCTCTAGTGGCACCAAGTGAAACAGTTGGACGCACTTCGATGGCTAGCGCCGCGCAAGCTATATAGCAATCGGTATGCCACGCCTGTCCGCAGCGAAAAAAAATCAGTGCGCCCGACGAAGGCTCATGGAATCAGTGGTTTGCGAATGCGCCGCATTTTTCCATGCGGCACTGCAATAAGAAGTGTTCCCGGGGCGTGACAGTGGCGACTGGCCACTGCGCCATCCATGACGCGTGCGCGGACAGCGTCGCGGGCAACCGCCCGGGCGGGAGACTCGCTGGCGCGGGCGGCACGCCGTCCTTATGGCGACGTAATGCTCACGCCCCACGGCATCGCGCCGACCGGGATTTCCTTGACCGCCTTGAGTGTCGTCGTGTCGATGACGCTGACGCTGTTCGAGCGTCCGTTGGCGACATACAGCTTGCGGCCGTCAGCGGTCAGCGCCATGTTCCAGGCGCGCTTGCCGACCGGCACGTCGGCGATCACCTTGCCGGCTGCAACGTCGATGACCGACACCGTCCCGCCACCGCCGTTGGCGACAAAGACGCGCTTGCCATCATGACTGGCGATCGCGCCGGCAGGGCGAACGCCGGTCGCAATCGACTTGGTAACCTTGTGCTGCGCTATGTCGATCAGGTCGACGCCCGAACCGGTTTCCTGCGCGACATAGGCCGTGCGGTTGTCGGGCAGGATCGCGATGCCGCGCGGGTGGCCGCTGGTCGGCACGAGCGCGACCGAGCGGCCTGCTTCCAGATCGATGATGTCGACGTCGTTGGAATTCTCGTTGCTCGTCAGCAGCCAGCGGCCGTTGTCGGAAAACTCGCAGTGCTCCGGATTCTTGCCTTGCGTGGCGATCGTGCGCAGCACCTTCTGCGTGGCCACGTCGATCATCGTCACGAGGTTGTCGTCCTCGCCGCAGACCGCGATCTGCTTGCCGTTCGGCGAAATGCTCGCGCCCTCGGGGCTTTGGCCCGCGGCGACGCGGGTGCGAATTTCGCCGCTGGCAAGGTCGACGACGATCAGCTTGCTGCCGGTCGCATCGACGACAAACAGCGTCTTTTCGCCGCGGTCGGCGATCGCCGCCTGCACTTTGCCGTCGGTTTTCGCCTGCAGGTCCAGCGTACGCACGACTTCGTCGGTCTGCGTGTCGATCACCGAAACCGTGCCGTCGTTCTGGTTGGCGACGTAGGCATGCGGCGCAGCGAGCGCAAGCATCGGAGTGAATGCTGCGGCCAGCAGACCGCGCCGGATGACGTGCATTTCGAAAAGTTTGCGCATTTCTCGTCTCAATCTGTTCCAAATCGGATCATCGGATGGTACCTCATGTCGACAAAGGGTGCGGCGGACGCGACAGTTGCGCTATCTTTGAATTTCGTACCTTGAAAAACGTTCCCGATGACCTTCGCCCGTCTGGCACTGTGCTTTGTGCTGCTCGACCTGAGCTTTGTTCCCGGCGCGCTGCTTGCTGCCGATACGGATGCCGTCGCGCCGAGCGAGGAGGCGACCGACCTCGAAACGATTCACGTCATCGCGATCACGCCGCAGCAGGGCGCGTCGTTGCCGGAAATGATGATTCCGTACAACGTCCAGTCGACGACGAGCGGCGACCTCGACCGCACGCAGTCGCTGAGCATCACCGACTTCATGAACCACAACATGACCGGGGTGACGATCAACTCGGCGCAGAACAATCCGCTCCAGCCGAACCTGCAATTCCGCGGATTCACCGCGTCGCCGCTGCTCGGCGGATCACAGGGCGTGTCCGTGTATCTGGATGGCGTGCGCGTCAACGAGGTTTTTGGCGACAGCGTCAACTGGGACCTGATTCCCGAGGAACTGATCTCGACGATGTCGCTGCTTTCCGGCGCGAATCCGATCTTCGGGTTGAACACGCTCGGCGGTACGATCGTGATCCGCAGCAAGAACGGCTTCACCGACCCGGGCCTGCACGCCGATGTTTCGGGCGGCTCGTTCGGGCGCAACGAAAGCACGATCCAGGGCGGCGGCAACAACGGCACCTGGGGTTACTACCTGCTCGCGAACCATTTCGAGGAAGCGGGCTGGCGCGACTACTCGAACTCGAATGCGACCGCATTCCTCGGCACGCTGAGCTTTCGCGACGACCGCGCCAGCGCCGATCTGCACCTGGCGCATTCGGAGACGAAGTTGAACGGCAACGGCGCGTCGCCGATCGAGGCGATCGAGATCCGGCCCGAGAGCGTGTTCACCGCGCCGGACCGCACGCAGAACTATTACAGCCTGGTCAGCGCCGAGGGCACGTTCAACTTCAACAGCGACTCGGCGCTGTCCGCGACGATGTTCGAGCGCCAGGTCAACACCCGCTCGTACAACGGCGATGCAACCGACTTCAAGGATTGCGAGGAGCAGGAAGGATATCTGTGCAACGAAGACGGCGAAGTCGTGCGCGATCAGTTCGGCGAGCCGGTTTCCGGGCATTTCGATGCGATCAACAATATCGGCGTGCGCAAGCAGCTCAGCTATGGCGGCTCGCTGCAATGGGTGTTCAAGCCCGCCCTGTTCGGCATGCGCAACCAGTTCGTCACCGGGCTCGACTACGATCATGGGCGCGTCGACTACAGCGCACAGCTCGAAGCGGCCACGTTGCTCGTCTATCCGGACCTGCCGCTGAGTTCGATCACGTCGGCGAACAGCGGTGTGTTCGTTCCGGACGACGCGCTGAGCGTCTACGCCTACAACGTCAACATCGGCGTCTACGCGACCGACACGCTGAGCCTGACCGAGCGCCTCGCCGTCTCCGCGTCGCTGCGCTACAACCACACGCATTCGGTGATACAGGATCTGAGCGGCGAGAATCCCGATCTCAATGGCGACCACAGCTTTCATCGCGTCAATCCGGCGCTTGGACTGACCTACCAGTGGAGCCAGGCGCTGAATTTCTACGGCGGTTACAGCGAATCGACGCGATCGCCGACCGCGGTCGAGCTGGCCTGCTCGAGCCCCGATGCGCCGTGCAAGCTGCCGAACGAATTCGTCGCCGACCCGCCGCTGAAACAGGTCGTCGCGAAGAACTGGGAGGGCGGTCTGCGCGGCAGCTTCAGCGATGGCTGGTTCGGCCGGACGACCTGGAAAGCCGGGCTGTTCCACACGACCAATGCCGACGACATCCTGTTCCAGTCGACCGGCGGCGCGCAGTCGAACGAAGGATACTTCGCCAATGTCGGCGACACGCGCCGGCAGGGTTTCGAAGGATCGCTGGCGGGCAAGGCGTTCGACAACCGCGCCGACTGGTTCGTGAACTACACGCACCTGGATGCGAAATTTCTCACGCCATTCACCGAGACCAGCGCCAACCATCCGGACGCCGATCCGGAAACCGGATTGATCCTGGTCCAGGCCGGCAATCGCCTGCCAGGGCTGCCGCGGGACACGCTCAAGCTCGGCGCCGACTTCGCGCTTACCCAGGCGCTGACCGTCGGAGGCGACATTTTATACAATGGCGCACAATACCTGCGCGGCGACGAGGCCAACCTGCTGCCGCCGCTGGGCGGATTCACGATCCTGAACCTGCGTGCATCCTGGCGCCTGGGCGGACGCTTTTCCACCTACGTCCGCCTGCAGAACGTCTTCGACCGTCGCTATTCGGACTTCGGCGTAGTCGGCAATCCGGCGACGGTGCTGCCGCAATTCACCGATCCGCGCCTGATCAGCCCGGGCGCTCCGCGCGCGGGCTGGATCGGCTTGAGCTTCGACCTGTGAGGTCGCGCAAGCACGAAAAACGGGAAGCCGCTCCACAGACGTCATTCCCGCGAGAGCGGGAATCCATCTTGCTTCGCAAAAGGGGGCCAAGGTCAAAATGGATCCCCGCTTTCGCCGGGATGACGACAAAAAACCGATCTATTTTCGCTCAGCAACAGCCGCGGTTGCCGCCGTTTTTGTAGCGCGCGTCCTGGCGCTCGGTGAAGAACTGCTCGTAGGTCGGGATTTCGCGCTCGGGATGGTGCGAGCGCAGGTGCCGAACGTACGTATCGTAGTCCGGCACGCCGATCGCCAGTCGCCCCATGCGCACGGCCTGGCGCCAGAAGTGGCGCAGCATCGCGCTCGCGTTATACGTCGTATCCATCGCGATCGATTCTCCGCTCAGCGCGCCACCGATGCCAGCGCGATATACGGCTCTTCTACCGCACTCGGCTGAGAGGCGCGGCGCGCCTTCATGATCGCGGTAACGCCGAACACGACCGTCGCGACGACGAGCAGCATGAACATCGCCGTGAGCGCCGCATCGAGCTGGTTGTTGAAGATGATGCGCTGCATCTCGTCGGCCGACTTCGCCGG
>DATIEJ010000213.1:0-4756 GCA_035455825.1 Rhodanobacteraceae bacterium
GCGGACTTACGCGGAGTAGCTGTCGACGCCCAACTCTCGCAGGATTGCGGCGCGCAATTCCTGCACCGGCGCGCTGGAAAGCTTGCGCGGGTGTGGAAACGGAACGTCGAACGATGCCTTGATCGTCGTCGGCCTGGACGACAGGACGATCACGCGATTGGCAACGTGGATGGCCTCCTCGACGTCGTGCGTGATCAGCAGGACCGTATGGCGTTCCTGCTCGAGAATTCTCAACAGTTCGTTGCGCATGCGCAGGTGCAGCAGCGCGTCGAGTGCGGAGAATGGCTCGTCCATGTACAGGATCTCCGGCTTGACCACGAGCGCACGGGCAAGCTCCGCGCGCTTGAGCATGCCGCCGGAGAGCTCGTGCGGATAGCGGGCCTCGAAACCCTTCAAGCCCACCATCTCGGCGTAATGATCGGCGAGCTGCTTCTTGTCGCCGTGCGCGTGGCCGTTCAGACCGAACATCAGGTTCTGCTGCACGGTCAGCCACGGGAATACCGAGCCGGATTGCGTGATCAGGATGCCGCGCGAACTCGGCCTGGTCTGCGCGATTCCATCGACGCTGACCGCACCGCGATCCGGCGGATCGAAGCCGGCAACGATGTTCATCAGCGTCGACTTGCCGCAACCCGAAGGGCCGACGATCGCGACGATGTCGCCGTCGGCAACCTCGAAGCTGATGTTGTCGAGCACATGCAGCGTGCCCTGCTCGGTCGTGAAACTCTTGCCGATGCGATCGACCCTGATCCTCGGCGGCATGTTTGCGGACGGGATGTCCCTAGTGGGCATAGCGCCACCTGACGATTTTCAAGCCTTCCAGCAGGCGCATCAGTCCATCCAGCATCAAGCCAATCAATCCGATGATGATCATGCCGGCGACGACGAGGTCGTAACGGTTGCCGGCGTTGCGTGAATCGATGATCAGATAACCCAGCCCGGAGCGCAGCGCGATCATCTCCGCGGCGACGACGACGAGCCAGGCCACGCCGAGGCCGATGCGCATGCCGACGATGATCTGCGGCAGCACCGCCGGAATCACGACCTGCCGGAACAGCGTGGCGCGCGAGACGCCGAAATTCGCCGCCGCGCGCAGATAGCGCTTCTCGATCGTGTGTACGCCCGAGGTAGTCTGCACGACCATCGGGAACACCGACGAGATGAAGATCAGGAAAATCGGCGACACGTTGCCGACTCCGAACCAGAGGATCGCGATCGGGATCCAGGCGATTGGCGAGATCGGCCGCAGCATCTGGAACAACGGATTGAGCGTTACATACGCACCCCTGACCCAGCCCATCCACAACCCCAGGGGCACGGCAATGATGACGGCGAGCCCGAATCCGCAGCCGACCCGGAACAGCGAGGCGCCGATGTGCTCCCACAGCGTTCCGTCGCGAATCAGTTCCGCCGTACCGGTTACCACTTGCCATGGCGTGGGAAACACGACGCTGCCGGTCAGCACGACGACGGACCACCACACGCCGATGATCAGCGCGATCACGGCGATCGAGGGCAGTATCTGCTTCGCGCCGATCATGCGAGCGCTTTCCACAGGGTCGCTGCACGCCAGCGCAGGCGCGCCCAGGGCGACAGCAGCGGCGGTTCCACGACGATCGTCATCTGGCCGCTGGCATGCGCGGTGCACGCGAACTGGTAGCTCGATGCCAGCTCAAACGGCAGGCGGAAACTCTGCCCCGGCATCATGATCGTCGGCCCGAACACCTGCGGCACTTCGTCGAGATTGCGCAGCAGCAGCACGTCGTGTGCACCCAGTACAAGACGAACCTCCGACGGCAATATCTCGACCTTGTCTCCGGACATGCGCCGCGCCCACGTGCCCTTTGGAATCTCGAACAGCTCTTCGCGCGAGCCGAACTTCACGGGCATGAACGCCGCCCACGCCAGGACACCGAGCGCACCGGCAACGAGCGGAATGGCGAGCCAGTGGAACAGTTTCATGGCGAGGCCAGGAGGATGCCGACGTCGTGGACGTAGTCCTCCGCCGGATGGCCATACGGCATCAGCGCGCGCAACCGCCCCTCGCGATCGATCAGATAGACGAACGACGAATGCGTGTAGCTGCCATCGGGGCCGGCAACTTTCTCCGCGGCAATGCCGTAGTCCTTGCGCACCGCCGCCAGCTGGGCGTCGCTGCCGGTGCCGCCGATGAAGGACGGATCGAACGCCGACAGGTATTTCCGCATGCGCGGCGCGTCGTCGCGTTCCGGATCCACCGTGATGTAGACGACCTGCACGTCGCTGCCACGCGCGCCGAGCTTCTTGTGCGCCGCCGCCAGCGTTCCGAGCGTGATCGGGCAGACGGCGACGCACGATGTGAATCCGAACCCGAGCAGCACGACCTTGCCGCGATAGCGGCTCAGTTTCAGCTCCGCGCCATCCGAGCCGGGCAAGCTGAAATCGGGCGCGGCGCGCGCAGGGTCGAAAACGCCGGCTTTCAAGTTCGCGCCGTCGTCCGCGCGAGCGCACGCCGCGCCGAGGAACAACGATATCAGCAGCAGAAACGTTCGCATCACGCGCCGTCGCATCCGGATCAGAGCGCAATCTGCGCCGCGCTTGCCCGGCGCGCAAACGTCTCATCGACGTAGGTCTCGTAGGCAATCGGATGCTTGATCGTGCCCGCCTCGACCGAGAGCTGCATCAGCTCGTCGAATTCGGCACGGATCATGCGCAGGTCGCCATAGGTTACGCGGTCGGTCGGATTTTCCATCACGAATTTCAGGATCTTCGGGTCCTGGTTGAAGAACTGGCGGCCGGCAGCAATCGCCACCGCCTTGTCGCGATTGCCCTGCTGCGCATCGAGCCACACGCCGGCGCCGAGCACGTGATTCACGAGGTCCTGGACCAGCGCCGGGTTCGCGGCAATGAGTTCCTCGCGCACGGTCAGCACGCAACAGATGTAGTTGCGCCACTCGTCGCGCGTCATCCGCAGCGGTCGGGCGTAGCCCGCGCTTTGCGCCGCGGCGCCGAACGGCTCGCCGGTGCAGTAGGCATCTACGGCATTCGCGTACAGCGCCGCCGGCATGTCCGGCGGGGCCATTTCGATGATCTCGACGTCGGCGGACGTCATGCTTTCCTGCGCAAGCATCTTGCGCAGGAACAGGAAATCGACGGCGAATCGGCTCGGGATCGCGATGCGCTTGCCGGCGAGCTGCTTGAAGTGCTGGTAAGGCGACTCGGTGCGCACCATGATGACTGCGCCGGACCGGTGCCCGAGCGAGACTATCTTCACTGGAATTTTCTTGTCCGCCAGGTCCATCACGAGCGGCGCGAGCATATACGCCGCCTGGATGCGCCCGGTCATCAGCGATTCCTTGATCTCCGGCCAGCCGTTGAACTTGCTGTATTCATAGTGGAAGCCCGGGGCGCCCGGGGCCGCAGCGCGGTTGGCCGCGTCTCGCGCCATGCAGGCCACGGGCAACGTGAGATTGCACGTGACCGGGAGACCGCCGACCTGCAAGGGCCCTTCTTTCCGGCCGCATGCCAGCAAGCCGAATGGCAGCGTGGCGGCCAAAGCGGCCTGCAGAAGCTGCCTGCGTCCAATCGTCACCGCGGTCCCCACCAGTACCTGACTCCTCGCCACCCCCGCCCAGCAGGCATTCTAGCGGAAGGTGACGTCGAGGCGGAACGGCGCCTCGAAAAGCGTTCGACTGAGTCAGGCTCCAATCCTGTAAAGAGCGTGCCGCCAGACGAACATGTAAGCCGCGTAGCTGCCGAAGGCCATCACCGCGGTCAGAAAAAGTATACCGACGGCCATGGCGTAGCGGCTGCGCGGTCCGCCCCGGTCCTGCACACGCAGATAGAGTTCGAGGACCGCGAGCGGCAGCAGGTAGCAGCCAAAAGCCCAGGACAGATCGAACCAGCCGTCGAAATTCCTGTTCATGCCGATAGCGGCAGGATCGAACGTGGTCCAGCCGAAAATTCCGACGCGCTGGAACCACACGCCGCTGGCCACGATGTAGGTTCGCAATGCCCAGCGCCGATGCACCGTGAACACGCGCGCGCGCGCCGCGCGCCAGGCCAGCAGCGCAAACGTGATGATCAGTGCCGCGTCGATGCTGGTCGCAAGCCCCGCGGTCAGGTTCGCGCGACTGCCGCGGACCCAGATCATGAACAGCCCGCTGATCGCGCCACAGAGCGCGGTCAGCAGGAACAACCGTCCGTTCCAGCGATGAAAGGCATGCAAGCGCGGCCGCGGCTGGGAAATCAGTTGCAACGCCCCGCCGAACGTGACGATTGCCGCCAACAGGACGTGGAAGGCGAACGCCACGTTTCCGGCCGTGTCGCCGGCCACGTAGCCCTTGAGCAAGTGCGTGTTCTTGTTCCACAGCGCGAAGTCTCCGCGCAGTGTCGCGACATCGTAGAAACCGGCGATGTAATACAGGAATGCCCACTGGCCGATCAGGGCGGTCACGAACCATAGCCGCGCCGCTGCGCCGAGCGCGGCATTCGCGCGGACCATGGAGCCTCTGCCCGAAGCGCTGTCTTCGCCGGACAATCGTCGAACCGCGGCAGCCATGCTCACCCAGGGATTTGCCAGAGATCCTAGTGTATCCGGCGGGAACGCGTGCGGTTCATTCAGTCGCGCAAGCGGCGGGTTTTCGCAGCGATTCGCCTGGGGCGAAGGCGAGCCCGTCAGAACCCGCAGTGCTACAGCGGCAAAACGTGGCGTGGGCTAACGACTCCCGGCCAACTCCGCCTTGGCATCGCCGAGCACGTCGACGCTGTAGTTGCT
>DATIEJ010000214.1:0-4502 GCA_035455825.1 Rhodanobacteraceae bacterium
AACAGTCGGCGTGCGGAAGGCGCGAACCGCACAGCCGCGCCTAACCGTTGTTCGCAACCTTGACCGACTGCCCCGGGCTCAGGCGCTCGGCGCCGCGAACGACCAAGCGGTCGCCGGCGGCGATGTCACCATGAACTTCGACCTTGTCGCCGGAAGCCGCGCTCGCCGCCACGAGCACCTGCTCGGCGGTGTTCTGCGCAGACACGCGCATGACGTAGGTCTGGTTCTGGCGCTGCACGATCGCATCGCGCGGCACGGTAATGCTCTCTTCGCCGGCGCTCTCGAGCAGCGTGACCTCGACTGCGCTGCCGACCAGTGCGAGCGCCGGGTCGAGCGCGACACGCACTTCGAACTGGCGCGCGCGCTCGTCGCCGACCGGAACAACGGCGCGCACCTTTGCGATGCTTTCCTTCTCGGCATACCGGACCTGGACCTCCATGCCGGCGTGGATCTTGTCCGCCAGCGCCAGCGGCGCCTGCACGCGCGCTTCGATGCGGCTCGTGTCGACCAGATGCACGATCGTTGCGCCAACCTGCAGGTACTCGCCGCGCTGGGCAAAGCGTTCGGTCACGACGCCGCTGAATGGCGCGCGGACGTCGGCCTGATCGATGTCGTGGTCGATCTGGTGCAACTGCGCGCGCGCGTGCGCCAGCATCTGCGCATTGGTCTCGAGCGTAGCCTTGGCTTCGTCGAGCTGGGTCTTGGCGATCGCATTGGACGTCGCCAGCTTGTCGAGCCTGGCCAGTTGCGTCTGCGCCAGTGCGCGCTGCGCTTCGGCCCGCGCCACGTCGGACTGGATCTCCTCGCGGCGCAGGCGCAAGGCCTGGTCGTCGAGCTTGGCAATGCGATCGCCTGCCTTCACGCGCGTGCCGACTTCGGCCACGTATTCGACCCGGCCGGCCTCGGCGCTTGCGATCTTCGCATCGTCGCGGCTGACGACGCTGCCGGGTACCCAGCGCCGCGGCGACAAGCGCGCGCTGGTTGCCGCAGCGACTTCGACGACCGCGGCCGGTGCGGCCGGTGGCTTGTCGGCCGCATGGCAGGTCTCGGCAGCGCCGAGCAGCATCGTCGCGAACGCCACCGCGCCGATCGCGCGCATGTTGACATGTTTAATTGTGGAAATTCGGTTCATCACAGCTTCTTCCCTCGTGGTACGGGCCGGCGGCAGAGCCGCGCAGCTCACAGGCAAATCAAACAGCGGGAGAGGGGCAATCATGCGGCTTCGACTTCCGCCTCGATTTCGACCAGCCTCGGTTTCTTTCCGCGCGGCGGCGCGATCGCCCTGGTTGCTTCGCGGCTCTTGAACGCCAGCCGCATCAGGCTCGGCAGCAGCAGCAGCGAAAACACCAGGCTGATGACGACGCCGCCGACATTGACGGCCGCCAGGCCGCGATAGATGACGCTGCCGGGACCGGGATTGATCGCCATCGGCAGCGCGCCGAGCGCCCCGGTCAGCGTGCTTGCCAGGATCGCGCGCAGGCGCTGGTTTAGCGACATGCGGATTGCATCGTCCAGGCTCGCGCCGCTTTCCTGCGCCGTGCGCGTGAGGTCGACGAGCAGGATCGCGTGGTTGACGACGACGCCGACCATCATGATGAAGCCGATCATCGACAGCAGGTCCAGCGGCTGGAACGCAAACAGGCCGAGCACGCGCAGGCCGACCATGCCGCCGATCAGTGCGAGCGGCACGGTCAGCACGACGATCACCGCGTGGCGCAGCGAGCGGAACATCGCCGCCATCAAAAGCAGCAGCACGAACAGCGCGAGAATGAAGTTCTTGCCGATCGTGCCGACGATCTGGTCGAGGCGATCGGCGCTGCCGGCCAGGCGGATCGTGCCGTCCGGAAGCTGCTTGTGCAGTTCCGGCACGATCTGCTTGTCGATCGTCTGCAGCGCATCCTGCAAGGCGAGGGTGGCCGGAGGATCCATCGTCAGCGTGACCGTGCGGCGGTGGTCGAGCCGACGGATCTGGGTCGGACCCAATGTGGTCTGCAGCTTGACCAGGTCGCCGATCGGCACGACCTGCCCGTTCGGCGTGACGACCGGTGTCTGTGCGATTTCTTCCGGCGTTTGTCCGCCACCCGCGTGCAGGATGATCGGCACGCGCTGTTCGCCGTCGAAATATTCACCGAGCCAGGCGCCGTCTCCGAGCGAGCGCACGACATCGCCGACCGTGGCGCGGTCCCATCCGGCTTCGGCAATGCGGCGGTCGTCCGGCTGCGCATGCAATTCGAGCTGCGCCGCGTCGGTCGACGGAAACGCCTGCACGTTCGCGCCGGGGAATTTCGCTTCGAGCAGCTTGCGCCCGGCTTCGGCGGCCTTGTACAGCTTGGCCGGGTCGTCGCCCTGCAAATGGATCGCGACCGAGCGCGCCGACCCGCCGAAACCGCCGAACAGGTTGCCTTCTTCGCTGAAGACGCGCGTATCCGGGAAACCGACCGTGATTTCGTCGCGCACGATGCGCTCGAGATCGCCGATGCGCTTTTCGTCGACGACGCGCGCGCCGATCGTGCCGCCGCCCGGCCACAGCAGCACGTACCAGTTCTTCAGTTGCGGCTGTTTCTTGCCGTCCATGTACGGTTTCATGCGTTCGAGGATCTTCGGCACGATTTCGCGATCGACGACTTCCGGCGCCATGCCGGGTGGAAAATTGAAGTACGCGTCGATCGCCGCGCGCTTGACCGGCGGCAGGTAATCCAGGCGCGGCTTGAACGCGAACGTCAGCGCCAGCGGCAGCACCAGCAGCGCCGCGATCCAGCCGAGCTGCTTGGGCCGCGTGTCGGTCAGGTCCATGATCTTGTTCGTCAGCGCGGGCCAACCGTCGCCGTATCCGGACTTGAGCTTCTTGGCCTTCAGCCAGCCCGATGCGGCCGGCAGCACAGTGATCGCGACGATGACCGAGATCGCGACCGCGATCGAAATCGTCAGCGCCAGGTCGGCGAAGATCTGGCCCTCGACGTCCTTCAAGAACACGACCGGCAGGAATACGGCGACGGTCGTGATCGTCGAGGCGATCAGTGCGCCGACGACCTGATTGGTACCCTTGAGCGCCGCTTCGCCCGGCGTCATGCCGCCTTCCTTGAGGCGCAGGATATTTCCGGAGACGACGATCGCGCCTTCGACGACCATGCCGACCGCGAACGCCAGGCCCGCCAGCGAAATCACGTTGAGGCTGTGGCCGGTCATGCGCAGCGCGCAGAACGTCGCCAGCAGGCAGATCGGGATCGCGCTGGCGATCAGCAACGTCGCGCGCCAGTCGCGCATGAACCACCAGACGCACAGCAGCGACAGCAGCGCGCCGATGATCAGGTTTTCGGTCAGCAGGCTGACCGCGCGATTGATGAACAACGACGAGTCGAACGACTGCTCGATGCCCAGGCCCTTGGCCTTGAGCGCACCGTCGCGCAACTCGGCAACGACTTTCTTGACCGCGCCGAGCGTCGCCAGCACGTTGGCGCCATTGGCCTTGCGCACATCCAGGCCGACCGCCGGGTTGCCATTCTGGTAGGCGAAGAACTGCCGCTTCGGCGGCTGCATCTTGACCGTCGCGACATCGCTGAGGCGAATCGGCTTGCCGTCGCGCCAGGACAGCACGAGGGCGCCGAGTTCTTCGGGCTTGTAGCGTCCGGTGTAGCGCAGTTCGTATTGCTGGCGGCCGACCTGGATCTGGCCGCCGGACACATCGGTCGCGCTCGCCGCGCGCGCGGCGATCTCGGGAATCGTCACGCCGAGGCTTGCTGCCTTGGCCATGTCGACGCTGATCTGCACTTCGTCCGGCGGCCCGGCATTGACGACGACTTGCGAAACGCCGGGCACGCCCTCGATGCGCGGCTTGACCGTGTTCTCGATGAAGTGGCGGTATTGATCGATCGGTCCGGGCGTGCCCGGCAGCAATTGCACGAAGAACCAGCTTAGTGATTCGTTTGCGTTGCCGCCGTTGCCGCCACCGAGCTGGACGACCGGACGGTCGGCGTCCTTTGGAATCGAGCGCACGCGATTGAGCCGGCCGATGACTTCGACCTGCGCGTTCTTCATGTCCGTGCCGATCGCGAACGTCAGGTTGATGAAGCTGCCGCCGGGCCCGGCGTTGCCGTCGATTTCCTCGAGTCCAGGCAGGCCTTGCAACACCTGTTCCTGGGGCTCGAGCAGTTCGGATTCGACTTCTTCCGGCGATGCCGCGCGCCAGTTCGTCTGCACGGCGATCTGCGGGCGATCGATGTCCGGGAACAGTTGCAGCGGCAGCTCGGACAGGCTCATGAAACCCAGCACCGCGACGAGCAGCACCGTCATGCCGACGGCAAGGGGATTCTTCAATGAAGATTCGATCAGTCTCATCGCGTGGCTCTCCAATCTCCAATCATTCCCCGAGCGCGAGTCTCGCGCCCGTCGACCCCAGATTGGATGTGGCAAGAGTCACAAGGGTTGCGTCGCATGCGCCGAAATGTGGTTCGCCTGCGATGAGACGTGCGACGGCGATGAACCTGACCGTGCCGGAAGTAACG
>DATIEJ010000215.1:0-3111 GCA_035455825.1 Rhodanobacteraceae bacterium
GAAAGAATCGTGATTGGATGGATGTAACTTTCGTAGAGCACGCCGAGCACGATGTAGATCGTCAGCAACGCGGTCAGGATCAGCCACGGCAGGCTGCCGAGCGACTGCTGCGCCTGGCGCGCCGTGCCCTGGAAGCCACCGTGGATCGTCGGCGGCGCGCCGATGCGCGACATCTCGCGCGTGATTGCGTCCCGGGCCTGGCCGAGGCTGATGCCTTCGGCGAGGTTGAACGATATCGTGCTGGCGACGAACTGGCCCTGGTGATTGACCGACAGCGGCGTGGAGCCAAGTCCGTAGGTCGCAAACGCCATCAGCGGCACCATGCCGCCGGACTTGTTCTGCACGTAGATGTCTTTCAGCGTTTCCGGGTTCTGCAGGAACTCCGGCGCGACTTCCATGATGACGTGATACTGGTTCAGCGCGTTGTAGATCACCGACGCCTGGCGCTGGCCGAACGCGTCGTTGAGCACGCTGTCGATCGCCTGGGTCGTGACGCCGAGGCGCGACGCGGTCGCGCGGTCGAACGTCAGCGCGGTTTCCAGGCCGTGATCCTGCTGGTCGCTGTTGACGTCGGCCAACTCGGGCACGTTCTTCAATGCGTCGGCAATTTTCGGCGCCCACTTGCGCAGGTCGTCGAGGCTGTCGCTCTGCAACGTGTACTGATAGGTCGCATTGCTCTGGCGGCCGCCGACGCGGATGTCCTGCGCGCCCTGCAGGAACAGGCTGGCGCCCGACACGGTCGCGAGCTTCGGCCGCAATCGCGCGATCACCGCGTCGGTCGACAGCTTGCGTTCGGCCAGCGGCTTGAGCGCCGCGAACATGAAACCGCCGTTGCGCTGGCCGCCGCCGGTGAATCCGGCGACGTTGGCGACGGCCGGATCGGATTTCACGATTTTCATCAGCTCGACCATCTTCTGCGACATCGACTGGAACGAAATGCTCTGGTCGGCCTGCACGCCGCCGACCAGGCGGCCGGTGTCTTCGGATGGAAAGAAGCCCTTCGGTATCTGGATGTACAGGAATATGTTCAGGCAAACGGTCACCAGCAGGATGAACATCATCAGTGCCGGCGCCGCCAGGGCCCAAGTCAGGGTGCGCTCGTACAGGCCGCGCATCGCGTTGAACGCGCGCTCGCTGTATGCGAAGAACCGGCCCGGCTTGCGTTCGGGCTCGTGCCGCAGCAGGCGCGAACACATCATCGGCGTCGTCGTCAGCGAGACCAGCAGCGACACGACGATCGCGACCGACAGCGTGATCGAGAACTCGCGGAAGTAACGCCCCACGATCCCGCCCATCAGCAGGATCGGAATGAATACCGCGATCAGCGACAGGCTCATCGACAGCACGGTGAAGCCGACCTCGCGCGCGCCAAGCAGGACCGCCTGCATGCGCGGCATCCCGGCTTCCATGTGCCGCGAAATGTTTTCGAGCACGACGACCGCGTCGTCGACGACGAATCCGGTCGCCACCGTCAGCGCCATCAGCGACAGGTTGTCGAGGCTGAAGCCGGCCAGGTACATGATCGAGAACGTGCCGACCAGCGAGACCGGCACGGCGACGGCCGGGATCAGCGTCGCGCGCCAATTGCGCAGGAAGCAGAACACGACGAGGATCACCAGCAGCGTCGAGATGACCAGCGTCTTCTCGACGTCGCGCAATGATGCGCGGATCGTGCTCGTGCGCTCGATCGCGATGTCGATCTTGATGTCGGCCGGAATCGAGGCGCGCAGCGACGGCAGCAGCGCCATGATCCGGTCGATCGTCTGGATGATGTTCGCGTTTGGCTGCTTGTTGATGATGACGAGCACCGCGCGCTCGCCGTTGAACAGGCCCTGGTTGCGCACGTCCTCGACCGAATCGACGACGGTCGCGACATCCGACAGGCGCACCGGCGCGCCGTCGCGCCAGGCGATCACGAGGTTTCGGTACTGGCTGGCTTCGCGCGCCTGGTCGTTCGTATAGATCTGCCAGTGGCGATCGTCGGTTTCGACGAAGCCTTTCGGGCGGTTCGCGTTCGTGTTCTGAAGCGCCGTGCGCACGGTGTCGAGCGCGATCGCGTACTTGTTCAACGCGTGCGGATTCAATTCGACGCGCACGGCCGGCAGCGACGAACCGCCGACCGTGGCCTGGCCGACGCCTTGCACCTGCGCGATCTTCTGCGCGACGATCGTCGATGCCGCGTCATAGATCTGGCCCTGGCTCAGCGTGTTCGACGTCATCGCCAGGATCAGGATCGGCTGGTCGGCCGGATTGACCTTGCGATAAGTCGGATTGCCCGGCATGCCGGTCGGCAGCTGCGCGCGCGCCGCGTTGAGCGCCGCCTGCACGTCGCGCGCGGCACCATCGATGTCGCGCGACAGATCGAACTGCAAGGTCACGCGCGACGAACCCTGCGAACTCGACGAGGTCATCTCGGTCACGCCGGCGATGCGGCCAAGCTGGCGCTCGAGCGGCGTCGCGACCGAGGTCGACATCGTCTCGGGACTGCCGCCCGGCAACGAGGCGGAAACCGAGATCGTCGGAATGTCGACCTGCGGCAGCGGCGACACCGGCAGCAGCGTGAACGCGACGATGCCGGCCAGCGCGACGCCGATCGTCAAGAGCGTCGTTGCGACCGGCCGCTCGATGAACGGGGTCGACAGGCTCACCGCGGCAAATCCTCGGCGCTGCCGCCCATGCCCCAAGCCGCCATCCGACGCCGGGTCGCGTGACCGAGCCGGTCGAAACCCAGATAGATGACCGGCGTCGTGAACAAGGTCAGCGCCTGGCTCACGATCAACCCACCGACGATCGTCACCCCCAGCGGATGCCGCAGCTCGGAACCCGTACCGGCGCCCAGCATCAACGGCAGCGCGCCGAACATCGCCGCCATGGTCGTCATCATGATCGGCCGGAAGCGCAACAGGCTGGCCTCGTAGATCGCCTGACGCGGCGGCTTGCCTTCGTCGCGCTCGGCTTCGAGCGCGAAATCGACCATCATGATGCCGTTCTTCTTGACGATGCCGATCAGCAGGATGATTCCGATGACGGCGATGACGCTCAGCTCGGTACGGCAGACCATGAGGGAGAACACGGCACCTGCGCCTGCGGAGGGCAAGGTTGAGAGGATAG